>JADMJD010000147.1:0-6812 GCA_018780805.1 Rubrivivax sp.
CTCCACGGTCAGCTGGACCGGGATGTCCAGGATCATGTTGATGTCGTTGCCGGCACCGGGCGCCACCGGTGCGTTCGAGAACTGCGTGAACTGCGCCGGCGCCACCGTCTCGGCCGGGCCGGTGACCTCGCTGGCCACACTCTTGGTCTCGGCCAGGGCCGCAGCCCACTCGGCGGCCATCTTGTCTTCTTCGGTCATTTCTTGTGGTTCAGTTGCCATGGCGTTCTTCCCCCAGCCAGCCCATCGGCGAACCGGCGGTCAGCAGTTGATCGATCTTGATCGAGTAGTGGCCGTTGGACGTGCCGTAGTGGCAGTCGAAGATGGGCACACCGTCCACCTTGGCCTGGATGACCGGATCGAGGTCCAGCTCGATGAAATCCCCGGGCTTGAAGGACAGCAACTGCTCCACCGTGGCCGGTGCATGGGCCAGCTCGGCCACCAGGTCGACCTCGGCCGACTGGATCTGGTTCTGCAGCAGCTTCACCCAGCGCCGGTCTTGCTCGACCGAATCACCCTGGATGGTGGAATAGAGCACGTCGCGGATCGGCTCCAGCGTCGAATACGGGATGCAGAAGTGCACCGAGCCCGTGGTGTCGCCGATCTCCAGCGTGAAGCTGGTGGCCACGACAATCTCGCTGGGCGTGGCGATGTTGGCGAACTGCGGCTGCATCTCCGAGCGTTGGTACTCCAGGTCCAGCGGGTAGACACCGTTCCAGGCCTTGCGGTACTCGGCCGTGATCACCTCCACCAGGCGCAGGATCACACGCTGCTCGGTGGGCGAAAAATCGCGGCCTTCGATGCGCGTGTGGTACTTGCCGGCGCCGCCGAACAAGGCGTCGATGACGGCAAACACCAGGTTGGGGTCGCAGACGATCAGGCCCGAGCCGCGCAGCGGCTTGACGGCCATGATGTTGAAGTTCGTGGGCACCACGATCTCGCGCAGGAAGGCGCTGTACTTCTGCACCTTGATGCCGCCGATCGAGACCTCGGGCGACTTGCGGATGAAGTTGAACAGGCCGATGCGGATGTTGCGGGCGAAGCGCTCGTTGATGACCTCCATCGTCGGCATGCGGCCGCGGACGATGCGCTCCTGGCTGGAGAGGTCGTAGTCGCGGATGCCGCCAGAGACTTGCTCTTCCTGCTCGAGCTTCTGGCTCTCGCCGGTGATGCCCTGGAGCAGGGCATCCACTTCATCCTGCGACAGGATCTGCTGGTTCATGGACGCTGCGGACCGTTGAAGCTCACTGGATGATGAAGGTGGAGAAGTACACCGCCGTCACCGGCAGTGCCTGCTCGACCTTCTTCTTCTTTTTCTTCTTCTTGCTGGCGGTCTCGTCTTCGTCCGGGTCCGGCTCTTCCTCTTCTTCGATCTCCAGCCCCAGGCCGCGCGAGGTCTCGCGGGCCACCTCGCGGGCCAGCTTGTCCTTGCCGTCGCGGCCCATCAGGTCGGCCGAGGTCTTGTGGGCCAGCAGCATCAGGATGTTGTTGCGCACCGCCGGCATGAAGACCTTCAGCGCGTCGGAGGTGGCCATGGTGTCCAGCTCCAGCGTGATGCCCACCTGCGCGTAGCGGTCGGCCTCCTTGTCGGCCAGGTTCACGGTGAAGGGCTCCAGCGGTGCAAACACCGGCGGCGCCTTCGGGTCGTGCGCCTTGACGGCAGCCTTCTTGGGCGCGGCCTCGGCATGTTCGTCGCCTTCTTCGGCGGGTTTTTTCTTGAGCGCCAGCATGGCACCCACGCCCACCAGGGCCAGCACCACCACCGCGGCGATGATGATGATCAGCTTCTTCTTGCCCTTGGGCGGGGCGGCGCCGGCATCGGCAGCAGTGGCAGCAGCAGACATGCAATCTCCTTCGGGTCTCGAAAGAGATTATTGAAAGCGCCGGGGCGCTTGAACCCGGGATAAGGGAGGGGAAACCGGCCCATGCGCCGGCTCATGCGCCGGCTCTTACGCCAGCTGGCCAGGCTCAGGCGTAGAGGTCGACCCGGCCGCGCGCCAGGGGCACCGGGCGTGGCGCTGCGGCGTCGGCCGGTGAACCGTCGGTGCCGTGGCCTGCAGAACCAGCGGGCTGCCCCGAGCGGGCCGGGGCCTGACCGTCGCCATCCTGGCGTGGCTGGCGTGCCTGTTCGAAGACACCGCCCCCGGTGAGCGTGAGCCCGTCTTCGCGCAGTGCGCCGGCCAGGGCGGGCATGGCCTGTTCCAGCGCCTGGCGCGTGGCGGCGTTGTCGGCCGTCATCTCCACCCGCGCCGTCTGGCCCTCGACCACGATCTGCACCGTGATCGGGCCCATCTCAGCCGGGTTCAAGTGCAGCCGGGCTTCGCTGACGCCTTCTTTCACCATCAGTGTCAGCTCGGCGCCCAGGGCCGGCGCAAAGGCCGGGCTGGACACGGGCGTGGCAATCGGCCGCTCCAGCGCGCCCGACTCGCCGGCCGCGTGCAGGCTGAAGCCGCCGGTGGCCGGGCTGGCCAGCGTGGTGGGGGCAGGTGTGGCGGCCGTTGGGGCCGGCTCGGTGGCTGCGGGCAGGGCCGGTTCGGCGCGGGCGGTCTGCTGGTCGTGCTTGTCTTCGCTGGCCTGGGCGGCGGCCGCGAGGCTGCTGGCATTGGCACTGGCATTGGCACTGGCGTTGGCGTTGCTGCGTGTGGATGTCCGGGCGCCGGCCAGGTCCAGCGCGGCGGTGGCGGCCGTTTTGTCGTGGTCGTCAGACTCGACGCGGGTGGTGTCGGCGCCTGTGCCTGTGCCTGTGCCGGTACCCGCGAGGCTGGCTTGGGCGGCGCGGGCCAGCTCACCGGCGGCCGGCAGGTCTGCGGTGGCGGGTGTGCGGGTCAGGGCCTGCGCCAGCCAGGGCGGCAGGCCGGCATCGGCGTCCGTTTGGTGGTCGGTGGTGGTGCCGTGGGTCTGGTGGCCGGCGGCCGGCGTGGTCTCATCGGCGGGCGGGGCGTCGGCTGGCGCGCCGGTGCGGGCCGGCTCGCGCGCGCCGGTCGCACGTTCTTTCCCGCCTTCTTTCTGTGCCGCTTTCTGGTTGTTTTCTCGGGTACGTGCCGCGCCTTGCCGGGCCTGCTGCAGCGCATCCGCGAAGCCGCCGTTGTTCTCGGCCGCAGGTGCGTTGCCGGCGCCGGCGGGTGCCGTGGGCGCACCAGCGGCAGGGGCAGGCATCGCAGGCAGGGCGGAAACAGGGGGCATGGCACTCATCTCGGGGTTCCGTTCAGGAATGTTCGGCGGCGGCCCGTGCCGCCCAGGCCGCACGTTGGGCCGCTTCATCGGTCTGTTTCTGGTCGCGGCGGTGTGCCTGCTGCTGCAGGCCCGCCAGGCGGCGCTCGATCAGCTTGCGGATCGCGGCCACGCGGGTTTCCCGGGCCTGCAGCAGCTGCCGGGCCTGCAGCACACGCTGGTCGCTGTGGCCACATTGGCGCTGCTGCTGCGTGATGGCCTGGTCCAGCCGCTGGCCGAAGCCGTGGTAACTCTGCACCAGCGGGCCGGTGCCGGATTGGCTGAACTGCCCGGTCCAGCGCTGGTGGTATTCCCCCCGGTACTGGCCCAGCTGATCGGCCTGGGCGCGGGCACGCTGCGCCGCTTCTTCGGCCACACGCAGTGCGTTCTGCGCTGCGTCACGTTCCTTTTCGGCGTGATCGAGCACGACCTGCAGCGACTGGATGGCGGCAGCGGGCTGGTCCATCTCAGTTGATCACCGTCGCCGAGAGTTGTTTCAGGCTCGCGGGCAGCGAGGCCCGGTCGTGCATGTCCTGCTGCAGCAGGGCCACCAGCTGCGGCTGCAGCTTGACGGCCTGGTCGAGCTCGGCATCGTGGCCCGGCGCGTAGGCACCCAGCTGGATCAGGTCGCGTGCCTTGGCATACCGCGCCAGCATCTGGCGCGCCTTGCGGGCCGCGGCCACATGGCCCCGTTCGGCCACCGAACCCATCACGCGCGAGATCGATTTCTCGACGTCGATGGCCGGGTAGTGGCCGGCTTCTGCCAACTCGCGCGACAGCACGATGTGGCCGTCCAGGATGCCACGGGCGGCATCGGCAATCGGGTCCTGCGGGTCGTCGCCTTCGGTCAGCACGGTGTAGAAGGCGGTGATCGAGCCCACGCCGTTCAAGCCGTTGCCGCTGCGCTCCACCAGCGCCGGCAGCTTGGCGAACACACTCGGCGGATACCCCTTGGTGGCCGGCGGTTCGCCGATGGCGAGCGCAATCTCGCGCTGCGCCATCGCATAGCGGGTCAGGCTGTCCATCAGCAGCAGCACATGCTGGCCGCGGTCGCGGAAATGTTCGGCAATCGCAGTGGCGTAGCTCGCGCCCTGCATGCGCACCAGCGGCGGCGCGTCGGCCGGGGCGGCCACCACCACGCTGCGGGCGCGGCCGGCCTCGCCCAGGATGTCCTCGATGAATTCCTTCACCTCGCGGCCGCGTTCACCGATCAGCCCGACGACGATGACATCGGCCGCGGTGTACCGCGCCATCATGCCCATCAGCACCGATTTGCCGACGCCGGTGCCGGCAAACAGGCCCAGGCGCTGGCCGCGGCCGACGGTGAGCAGCGCGTTGATGGCACGCACGCCGGTGTCCAGCGGCAGGCGCACCGGGTCGCGGTCCATCGCGTTGATCGGGCGGCGCACCATGGGTTCGTCGTGCACTGTGGCCAGCGGGCCGCCGCGGTCCATGGGCACGCCGTGCGCGTCCACCACGCGGCCCAGCAGGCCGTCGCCCATCGGCAGGTGCAGGCCGCGGTCTTCGCTGCGGCGCCAGGGGTGGTTTTCCTGGCCAAAACGCGGCGGGACGTTGGGCGCGGCGCGGGGCAGCACCCGGGCGCCGCTGGCCAGGCCGTGCAGCTCGCCGGTGGGCATCAAGAAGGCGCGGTCGCCGTTGAAGCCCACCACCTCGGCCAGCACCGGCGCCTGGCCCGGGCTGCGCACCTCGCAGACCGAACCCACGGGCACGCGCACGCCGGCGGCTTCCAGCACGAGGCCGGTCACCCGCACCAGGCTGCCTTCGGTTTCCAGCGGCTGCGGCAGCGTGGCGTAGGTCTGCAGGTCGCCGAGGTAGCGGTCCCAGCGGGTCTGGCGTTCCTGCAGCTTGTTCATTCGGCAGCCTCCGCGGCCCAGGGCACGTCGCTGCCCAGCGCCGCAGCGGCCTGGGCCCAGCGGCTGGCGATGCGCGCGTCCACGGCGCCGAGGTCGGACTCGACGCGGCAGCCGCCACGTTCGACCATCGGGTCGGCGATCAGCCGCGTGCCGCGAGCGGCCAGCAACTCGGCCGCACCGTCGGCTACCAGCGGCAGGTCCAGCGGGTGCACCTGCAGCGTGATCTGCCGCGCCGACAGCAGCACCGCATTCACCGCCTCGGTGGCCACCTTGGCCACCAGCTCGGGTTGCGCCTGCAGCTCGCTGCGCAGCACCTGGCGGGCGAGCTGCACCGCGGTGTCGGCCACGGCGCGGGCCATCTGCGCTTCCAGCGTGTCGAAGGCCTGGTCCAGGCTTTGCACCAGTTGGCCCACCTGGGCCGTGGCCTGGGCCGCAAAACTCTGCTTGAAACCTTCCAGTGCGGCCAGGCCGTCGCGGTAACCGTCCTGGTAGCCACCCTGGCGCGCGGCGGCCACCTGGGCCTGCCAGTCGGCTTCGGTGGGCGGGCCGGCGTCGGGCTCGGCACCCAGCGGGGACGGTCGCTCGCCGCCGAAAGAGTCCGGCGCCCAGGCCGCGAAGTCCTGCAGCTCCTCGCGCGGGATGAAGCGTGTGTAGGCGTTGCCGGCCTTGCTGCCCGGCGGCGGCGGCACGTTTTTGTACCCGGATTTAGACGAACTGCTCATCACCACCACCACTCAGCATGATCTGGCCCTCGTCCGCCAGGCGGCGCACGATCTTCAGCATTTCCTTCTGCTCTGCCTCGACCTCGGACAGCCGCACCGGGCCGCGGGATTCGAGGTCTTCGCGCAGCGTCTCGGCGGCGCGGCTGGACATGTTCTTCAGGATCTTCTCGCGCAGCTCTGGCGTGGCGCCCTTGAGCGCGATCACCAGCGATTCGGACTGCACTTCCTTCATCAGCGCCTGGATGCCCTTGTCGTCCAGGTTCGTCAAATCGTCGAAGGTGAACATGTTGTCCATGATCTTCTGCGCCAGGTCGTTGTCGTTCTCGCGCACGAAGTCCAGCACCGAGGTCTCGATCGCGCTGCCCAGCATGTTCAGGATCTCGGCCGCCGACTTCACGCCGCCGAGGTTGGCCTTCTTCATGCGGTCGCCGCCGGCCAGCACCTTGCTCATCACTTCGTTCAGGTCCTTCAGTGCGGTGGGCTGGATGCCGTCCAGCGTGGCCACGCGCACCAGCACCTCGTTGCGCTGGCGTTCGGTCAGCAGCTTCAGGATGTCGGCGGCCTGGTCGTTTTCCAGGTGCACGATGATGGCGGCCACGATCTGCGGGTGTTCGTTGCGCAGCAGCTCGGCCACCGACGCGGCGTCCATCCACTTCAGGCTCTCGATGCCGGTGACGTCGCTGCCCTGCAGGATGCGGTCGATCAGCAGGTTGGCCTTGTCTTCGCCCAGCGCCTTGCGCAGCACCGACTTCACGTACTCGTCGGTGTCGTTGACCAGCATGTTGTGGTCCTGCGCCACGGTGTCGAACTTGTTGATGACGGTTTCCAGCCGCTCACGGGTCACCGATTTCATGCGGGCGATGGTCTCGCCCAGGCGCTGCACTTCTTTCGGCCCCAGGTGCTTGAACACCTCGGCCGCTTCTTCTTCGCCCAGGGACATCAGCAGGATCGCCGCGTCCTCCAGGCCCTTTTCGTCCATGCTGCCGCCGCTGGCCATGTCAGTACCGCC
>JADMJD010000147.1:6912-39506 GCA_018780805.1 Rubrivivax sp.
CGGCCGTCCGAAGGGACTGACGCGCCCCTTGGGGGCAGCGAACGAAGTGAGCTTGGGGCTGTGTCATGTCAGTACCGCCCGGCCGTCCGAAGGGACTGACGCGCCCCTTGGGGGCAGCGAACGAAGTGAGCTTGAGGCTGACTCATTTTCACGATCAAGCCGCCGCGTCCGGGCTCACCCAGCTGCGCATGATGTTGGCCACGGCGGCGGGGTTCTCCTTGGCCAGCCGGCGTGCGGCCTCGAGCTTGTCGTTCTGCGCGGGGGCTTCCAATGCCGGCACCACGGGCTCCAGCGCCGGCAGGTTCTGCGCATCGTCGACCACGGCGTCAAGTTTGTCGCCCGGGGCCGGCGGCGGCGGGGTCATGGCGGCCTTCAGTGCCGGGCGCACGAAGCCGAACAAGGCGATCAGGGCCACCAGCACCAGGGCGGCGGGCGTGGCGCCAGAGCGCAGCAGGTCCTGCACCCAGGGCTGCTGCCACAGCGGCACGGCTTCCACCGGCGTCACCGGCTCGGCGTGGAAAGGCACGTTGATCACCTTCACCTGGTCGCCGCGCTCGGCGTTGAAGCCGATGCCCTGCTGCACCAGCGCGGTGAGCTTTTCGATCTCTTCCGGGCTCAGCGGGGCCGTGGTGGTCTTGCCCTTGGCGTCGGTGGTGCTGCGGTGGTTGATGACCACGGCCGCGTTCAGGCGCTTGACGTTGCCGGTGGCGCCGCGGGTCACACGCACCATCTTGTCGACCTCGAAGCGGGTTTCCGATTCACGCCGGCCGTTGCCACCGGCCACGCCGGCCTGCGCCGCCTGCAGCGGTGCGGCGGCGCCGGTGATGGGTGCGGCCGGTGTGGCCTGCGGCTGGTTGCTCTGTGCGCCGGGCACGCCGCTGGGCACGGTGGCGCCAGGTTGGGTGGATTCTTCGGTGCGCAGCGCGCGGATCGTGGCCGGGGCGTCGCCCTGGTTGGGTTTGTATTCTTCGGCGGTGGATTCCACCTGCGAAAAATCGATGTCAGCGGTGACGGTGGCACGCAGGTTGTCGCGGCCCACCACCGGCTCCAGCAGCTCCAGCACCCGTTTCACGCTGCCGGACTCGATCTGCTTGCGGTACTCCAGCTGCACCGAATCCAGGCCGCTGGCGCTGTCCTGCGGGTTCAGCAGTGCACCGGTGTTGTCGATCACGCTGACATCGGCGGGTTTGAGGTCGGGCACGCTGCGCGACACCAGGTGCACGATGCCGGCCAGCTGCGCACGGTCCAGCGTGCGGCCCGGGTGCAGGGTCAGCACCACCGAGGCCGAGGCCTTTTCCTGCTCGCGGAAGAAGCCGTTCTGGTTGGGCATGGCCAGGTGCACACGGGCGGCGGCCACCGAGTCCATGGTGCTGATGGTGCGGATCAGCTCACCTTCGCGGGCCCGCTGCAGGCTCATCGATTCCAGCCGCTGCGTGCGGCCGAAGGGCGACACCTTGTCCAGCGAGTCGTAACCGGTCTCGCCGCCCTTGGGCAGGCCGGCGGCGGTGAGTTTCATGCGCAGTTCATACACCTGGTCGGCCGGCACCATGACCATGCTGGCGCCATGGCCGATGCGGTAGGGCACGTTCATTTGCTGCAGACGCTCGATGATCTGGCCGCCGTCCTTCTCCGACAGGTTGGGGAACAGCAGCTGGTAGTCACCGTTGCTGGTGCGCAGGCTCAGGGCCACGATCACCGCCACCAGGGCGGCCACGCCAACGGCCAGCGACAGCTTGCTCTTGGCCGGCAGCGCCGCCAGGCGGGACGAGAAGCCCGTGGGTGCCGGCACCAGCAGCGGGGCGGACGATGTAGCGACTGCGTTGTCCATGGGGGCGGGGAAGCTGAGCCGGGAGCCGAGTTGAACGCCATTGTTGGCGCCGACCTCTGACGCCGGTGGTGTCAAAAGGCCGTCAATCGGGCTTCAGTTCCGACCATCGCTGCCGATGGGGCGGCCTACAGTCAGCCTCCATGAGAAAGCCCCGCAAGGAGGCGGACTTCCATGGACCTCAAGCTCAAACCCTTCGATTTCAACCAGGCGGTCGCCCGCGCCGGCCTGCGGCCGGACGGCCTGCCCATCGGCCAGGCGACGCGGCCGGCGGCCACCGAGGGCGCCAACTTCCGCGACGCGATGACCGAGGCGTTGAAGTCGGTCAGCAACACGCAGACCGAGGCCACCCGGCTGCAGCGCGAGTTCACGATGGAGAACCCCAACGTGAGCCTGGAGCAGGTGATGATTGCCGGCGAGAAGGCCAAGCTGGGTTTCACCGCCGCGATCGGTGTGCGCAACCGGCTGGTGTCGGCCTACAGCGAAATCATGAACATGCAGGTGTGAACCTGCAGGCCGTGCTCAGCAGGCCGGGCTGCCCGCCAGCCCGCTGGGGCTGCACACCCGCGCCCGGCCCAGGGCCGTCAAGCTGACACGCAGCTCATGTTCGCCCCCCACGCCCTGCAACACCGCGGTGCCGCCGAGCGCGGCGGTGGCGGCGGGGTCGAAGGCGGCGTCTTCGGCGTTGGTCAGCGTCACACCCGGGGCAT
Source organism: Rubrivivax sp. (assembly GCA_018780805.1). Taxonomy (GTDB): domain Bacteria; phylum Pseudomonadota; class Gammaproteobacteria; order Burkholderiales; family Burkholderiaceae_C; genus Rubrivivax. The sequence goes on from JADMJD010000147.1 coordinate 9,448, forward strand.
CGCTGGCGCGCACCACCTTGATCTGGCAGGCATCGTTGCCACCGCAGTCGCAGCCTGGTGAACGGGCGACGGCATAACACCAGTCGCTGCCCGCGTGGAACACCAGGTGGATCGCACTGCCGCTGCGTGCGGCCTCGAAGCGGGCTTCCGCCAGGTCCAGCGCCAGCATCTCGGCCGTGGTGGCCAGGCGTTGCCGGGCCACCCGCTGGCCGAAGGCTGGCCAGGCCAGCGATGCCAGGATCGCCAGCACCGCCAGCGCGATGGTGATCTCGATGAGCGTCAAGCCCCCGGTGCGGCGGCGGGCTTTCATCGGCCCCAGCAGCGTGTGGTCGGGCCCAGGGTGGCAAACCCCTGTTCCACGTGCAGGCTGATCTCGGCGCAGGCGCCGTCGTGCGCCTGCGAACCGTCGGCGCGGGCGCGGGCGCGGCCCACATACCGGTCACCCGGCCCGACCTCCAGCGCCAGGTCGTACAGCCCCTCGCTGCTGAGAGCGGCCACACCCAGCGGGGCCAGGGTGGTGGCGTACAGGCCGTGGGCGTCGCGGTAGCGATCCTGCGCCACCTGGATGCGCTGCAACGCCGCCGTGGCGTCACCGCGGCGGGCTTCGGCCAGGCGGCCCTGGAAGGTGGGCAAGGCCATCACCGCCAGCATGGCCACGGCGGCCAGGGCCACCACCATCTCGACCAGGGTGAAGCCGCTGAAGCTGCGCGGGGCCATGGCTCAGTCCAGCGACAGCAGGCGCCGACGCTTCTGCGTCTGGTCGATGTAGCGCTGCAGCGTGCGTTCGGCCGGGCGGGGCAGGTCGGCCCATTCGCAGCCGATGCGCACACCGCGCTGCCCGGGCTGGATGTGTGTGACGTGCTGCAGCTGCAGGCCGGTCTCGAAGCGGGTGTCGGCGTCGAGCTCGATGCGCACGCTCGCCAGCCGGGTGCCGGGGGCCAGCGGTGGCACGTCGTGCCCGACGAAGAGCGCGCAGCCACCGATGCTGACGTCGATCACCCGCAGCGGCAGCAGCATGTCCGGCAGGGCCGGGTGGCGCAGGTGGGCCGTGGGCGAGCTGCGCTCCAGCGTGCGCACCCGGTAGGCGCTGCGGCGCTGGAAGCGGTAGATCTCGGCCGGCATCGCCGCCTGCAGCGTGGCGCCGCCGGGCCCGCGCACCAGCACCAGCTCGTGCAGGTCGAACTGCAGCTTGACGCTGTCGAGGTAGGCCACGGCCACGACCTCGTCCGTTTCGATCATCGCCGCCAGCTGGGGCGGCTCGGACGGGATGTTGAAGTTCAGGCGTTCGCGGCTGTCGTCCACCGACCACAGCGAGCTGCCGACGGCCTGGCCTTCGGGGCTGCTCAGCTGCACCGGCACGTTGCCGTCGCGCAGCTGGCGCAGCAGGCCCAGGCGTTCGCCCGGGTGGCCGACGCGGAACTCGGTCCACGCGGCATGCGCCCCGTCTGCCGGCAGCGGCGCGGGTTGGGTGTCCTGGAACATGGCGGCGCGCCGGGGCCGGCTCAGTGCAGGGTCTGGCGTTTGCCGGAGAGCATGTCGTCCAGCTCGGCCAGCCAGGGCTCGGCCAGGTGGCGGATCTCGGCGTCGTTGATCAGGATGCGCTGCATGATGCGCGACTTGGCCTTGGCCGCGTCCGCGTCCAGCGGCGCCTGGCGCGCGGCGTGTTTGAGCTGGCTGATCAGCAGCACGCAGGCGCCTTCGAGCTTCACGACCTGGTCCCAGTCGCCGGCCTTGGCGGCGTTGAGCATGTCGGCGCTGGCCTGTTCGATGGCTTCGTAGTAGCTGAGCAGTCGGGTGTCCATGGCGGTTCCGTTCATCGAAGCCTCAGCGCTTGGCCGCATTGACCTGGGGGCCGATGGCCTGCCAGGCTTCGCGCAACGGGCTCAGCAGGCGCTGGCACTCTTCGATCGCCGCTTCGTCGTTGCGCAGGTTGGCGGCGGTCAGCCGCATGGTCAGGTAACCGTACAAGGCGTGCAGGTCGGCGGCCAGCGGGCCACCGTCGCGCAGGTCCAGCGCGGCGCGCAGGCCTTCGTCGACGATGCGGACGGCACGGCCCAGGGCCCGGCCCTTGACGTCGACCTGGCCGCTGCGCAGGGCGCCCTTGGCCTGGGCCAGGGCGTCCATGCAGCCTTCGAAAAGCATCTCGATCAGGCGGTGCGGCGTGGCAGCAGCCACGGCCGTCTGGTTGCCCACCTGGCGGTAGGTGTTGGCAAACGGGTTGGGGCTGCCGGCACGGCTGGAGAGCTGGGGGCTGAACATGGTGGGGTCAGGGGTTCGCGAGCGGTGATGTACTGGTTATCGGCCGGTGCCCGGCGCCGCTTGAGTGGGGGTGATCCCCACAACAGTGCGGGGGATCAGTTGTTGCCGTAGTTTTTGGACAGCATGTCCAGCTGCTGCGTCAGGTAGCCCGAGGTGCCGTTGAGCTGCGACATCGCCAGGTCCAGCGCCTGGTACTGGCGGTTCAGGCGCTCTTCGGTCTGCGTCAGCCGGCGCTGCATGCTTTCCTGGCTCTTGCTGTTCAGCGACAGCTGGCCCTTCAGGCTGGCGTTGCGGCTTTCGAAGGCCCCTTCGCTGCCCAGCACGCTGGTGGCAAAGTCCTTGAAGCGGTCGATGAAACCCGAGCTGGCACTGTCGGCACCGTCGGCCGCCAGCAGCTTTCGCAGTTCAGGCAGGTTGGCCAGGCCGTTGTTGAGCTTGGTGGTGTCGGTCTGCAGCGTGCCGCTGCTGGTGAAGGAGATGCCGATGTCGGTGAGGCGGCTGAACACACCCGAGGCGGACGAGCCTTCGTTGACGATGGCCCGCAGCTGGGCCTGCAGCGAGCCCACCAGGCGGTCGCCCTGCAGGGTGCCGCCCACCTTGGTGTCGGCGTTGTACTTGGTCTGGTCGCGGATGTAGTTCGCCACGTCGTTGAAGGCGCTGACGAAGCTGTTGATGTTGTTGCGCACGGCCTCGGTGTCGGCCGTCACCTTCACCTCGGCGGCCGTGCTCGTGACCTGCTGCAGCGTCAGCGTCAGGCCGTCGGCCACGCCGGTGAGCTTGTTGGTGGCCGAGCTGACGGCGATGCCGTTGATCGTGGCCTGTGCGTTGCCGGCGGTCTGGCTGCGTGTCATTGGCGAGCCGCTGCCGATGGCGGTGTAACCCAGCGTGGACAAACCGGTGGTGCTGCTGCCGTCGTCCGTGGTCTCGGTGGCCGTCACGCGGAAGCCGTTTTCAGCACCGGTTTCCTTGGAACGCATCGACAGCCGCGCACCGCTGGCGTCGTTGATGATGGTGGCCGTGACCCCGGCGCCAGAGGCGTTGATCTTGTCGCGGATGGCTTCCAGGCTGGTTTCGCCGGCGCCAATGGAGATGGTCACCGGTGTGCTGCCAGCCTTGGCGTCGAAGCCGGTGGTCGTCGGGCTGCCCGTCCAGCTGCCCATCTCGATGGTCATCGTGCCTTCGCCGACGGCGGTGCTGGCGCTGGTGAAGGCCTGGCTGGCCAGCGTCTGCTGGCTGGCCAGGGCCTGCACCTGCACCGCGTAGCTGCCGGCCGCCGAGCCTTCGGCGGCGCTGACCGACACCGCGGCGGCGTTGGAGGTGGTGGCCACGTTGCGGTTCCACAGGCTCACCGAGGTGAGCGCGTTGGACGCATCGCGCAGGCTGGACATGCGGCTTTGCAGCGTGCCGATGGCCGACATCTTGGTGTTCAGGCTGCTCTGCGTTTGCTGCAGCAGCGTCAGCGGCCGGCTTTCCAGGGCCATCAACTGGCTGACGATGGACGCGACGTCCAGGCCGCTGCCAATGCCGGTGGATGAGATGGTGGCCATGGGTGGATCTCCGTCCCGGGAACCGGGGGTCAACGGTTTTATCGGCGGCGACCTGCAGGACTTGAGGCCCTGCGGGTGACCACCGGAAAGGGGCGCGCCGCCGGACCCGGGGAGCTATCGGTGCTTCCCTCGGGCCGTGGCGGCGCGCTTGAACAGTGGGGTGCGCCAGGCGCACCCGGGGGGGGGTCAGCCCTGCAGCAGCGACAGCACCTGCTGGGGCAGCTGGTTGGCCTGGGCCACCATCGCGTTGCCGGCCTGCTGCAGGATCTGCGCGCGGCTCAGGTTGGCGGTTTCGGCGGCGAAATCGGCGTCCATGATGCGGCTGCGCGCGGCCGACTGGTTCTCGGCCGAGATCTGCAGGTTGGAGATCACGGCCTCGAAGCGGCTCTGCGAGGCACCCAGCGTGGCACGTTCGGCGTTGATCAGGTTGATCGCGGCGTCGATGTCGGTGATCACGGTCGAGATCGCCGAGGTGCTGGCGGTGGAATCGATGGTCGCGCGGCCTGCGCCGGCGGCATCGGTGCCCGCCACGGTGGTCACCGAGGCCAGACCGGTCAGGTTCTGGGTCGTGATGTCGATCGTGTCGTTGCTGGTGACGTTGGCACCGATCTGGAAGGTCTGCGAGCCGGCATCGGCACCCAGGATGTTCTTGCCGTTGAAGGTGGTACCGCCCAGCACACGCTGGATTTCCTTGGCCAGCTCGCCGAACTCCTTGTCCAGCGAATCCTTGTCGCTGGTGGAGTTGGTGGCGTTGCGGGCCTGCAGGGCCAGTTCCCGCATGCGTTGCAGCGAGTCGCCCACCTTGCCGAGCGCGCCTTCAGCGGTCTGCGCCAACGAGATGCCGTCGTTGGCGTTGCGCACCGCGACGTTCATGCCACGCACTTGTGCGTTCATGCGTTCGGCGATGGCCAGGCCGGCGGCGTCGTCCTTGGCGCTGTTGACCCGCAGACCTGAAGACAGGCGCTGCATCGAGGTCATCAGCGACGACTGCGAGGAATTGAGGTTCCGCTGCGCGTTCAGCGAAGCGATGTTCGTGTTGATCGTCTGCGGCATTTTGAGCACTCCACAAGAATCTAGGACTCCCGGCGAACGTGCCTCATCGGCCATGCTTCCGGACCACGTTCCTCCCGGGATGAGAGGACACGTTGAAACGGATTTTTCGGCAGATGGCGCCGTGACGATCGGTGGAGAAAGACCGGTTTCCCCGGCCAGATCGCTACAGTCTTCCGACGCAGTTGGGCGCCCCGCAGCGGCAGGCCAGTCGGCCTTCGTGGTGGGTTTCGCCGTAGTTGACCGTGAGTTCTTCACCGGCCGTGATGGCGCGCAGCGCGTAGAACTCCACCCGGCCGTTCTGGATGCTCAGGCGTGCGTTGGGCGCGCAGCTGTGGTTGGTATAGCGCATCGGGTCGGCCGAGCGGCTGAAGTCGATGGCCCGCCGGGCCGACAGCTCCACGATCATGATGCGTTCGCTGCGTGTGGCACGGATGCGCGCTTCGTCCACGCTGATGGCCTCGCCGCGGATCTCGCCGATCTTGCGGCGTGCCGGGATCGCCTCGGCCGCAAAAGCGCCCTGGCCGTCGATGGTGCTGGGCGCCACGTGCACCGCGAACTTCTGGTACGCGGGGCGGGGCGGCGGGGTGTCGTCGTTCATCGGGCGAGCCTGCTCTCCAGCCGGCCGGCGGCCAGCGCCAAGGCCACGCCCATGACCGCGGCGCTGGCCGTGACCCACAGCGCGCTGCGCCACTGGCCGCTGCTGGCCACCACCGCCGCCACCAGCGGTGTGCCAACGAACTGCCCCAGCTGCGCGCCCTGCATGTACAGGCCCTGCAAGGTGCCGATCTGCTGCGGCGAGCGCGCCAGCACGGTGGACGACGACATGATGGCCGCCGGGATCACCCCGCCGGCGAACGACACCCACACGGCCGCGGCGTAGCGCAGCGGGTCGGGCAGGGCGTCCAGCGAATACACCACTGCGCCCAGCCCGGCGGCCAGCTGGCCGCCCAGCAGCAGGTGGCCACGTTGCACGCCGCGCTGCACCAGCCAGCCGCCCACCAGGTTGCCGGGCACGCAGGCCAGCAGCATCACGCCCGTCAGCAGGGCCGTGGCACCCGGCCCCAGGCCACGTTGCTCCTGCAGGTAGGTGGGCATCCAGACGATGAGGGCAAAGTGCTGGGTGGCCCAGACACCGAAGCTCAGCGCCAGCAGCCAGGGCAGCGGGTGGCCCAGCGCCGCCTTGACCGGGCCCAGGAAACTGCCGCCGGCCGTGGGCGCCGGTGCCGCGGCGCTGAAGTGCTGGCGCTGGGCCCACAGGCCGATGGCCGCCAGCGCCATCACGGCGGCCGTCAGCCACCACAGGCCTTGCCAGCCGGTGGCCGGCAGCAGCAGCGGCGAGGCCAGCATCGCGATGCTGGCGCCGGCCGGCATGTAGGCGCTCCAGAAACTCAGCGCCAGGCGGCGCTGTGCCGGTGCGCTGGCGGCCGTGATCAGCGCCGGGCAGGCCACGGCCACCCACATGAAACCCAGGCCCTCGACCAGGCGGCTGGCCATCAGCGGCGCCCAGCCGGGCCACGCGGTGGCGGCCACCGAGGCCGTGGTGCACAGCGCCAGCCCGGCCAGCACCATGCGCAGCGCGCCCACCCGGCCCACCCACATGCCGACAAACGCGGCGCCCAGCAGCGCCAGCGTGGTCAGCATCGACGACACCCAGCCGGCCTGCACCAGCGTCAGCCCCAGCTCGGCGCGCAGCAGCGGCAGAGCCACCGGCACCTTGCCCACGTTCAGCGCCGCGGCCAGGCCGGCGGCCAGCACGGCCGCCACGGCGGCGGGGTGGGTGCCAGGATGACGGGCAGGGGCGGGGGCGGTAGCGGTCTGCAAGGGGTCGCGATGCTATCATCGCGCGCCGATCACGCTCCGGGATGGAGCGTTTTTTCCTTGTTGAATCAAGCACTTGCAGCGCTGCTGCAACAAAAGAGATAAAGCGGCCGATGCGCCTGAACCAGATCAAGCTTGCCGGCTTCAAATCCTTCGCCGAGCCGACCACGTTCCAGCTGCCGGGCCAGCGCGTCGGGGTGGTGGGGCCCAACGGCTGCGGCAAGTCCAACATCATGGACGCCGTGCGCTGGGTGCTGGGCGAGAGCAAGGCCAGCGAACTGCGTGGCGAAAGCATGCAGGACGTGATCTTCAACGGCTCCGGCCAGCGCAAACCCGCCGGCCGTGCCAGCGTGGAGCTGGTCTTCAGCAACGAAGACGCCCGTGCCGGCGGCCAGTGGAACACCTTCGCCGAGATCGCCGTCAAGCGGGTGCTGACACGTGACGGCACCAGCAGTTATTTCATCAACAACCAGGCGGTGCGCCGGCGCGACGTGCAGGACGTGTTCCTGGGCACCGGCCTGGGCCCACGGGCCTACGCCATCATCGGCCAGGGCACGATCAGCCGCATCATCGAGAGCCGGCCCGAAGAACTGCGTCTCTTCCTGGAAGAGGCCGCCGGTGTCAGCAAGTACAAGGAGCGCCGCCGCGAGACCGAAAACCGGCTCAAGGACACGCGCGAGAACCTCACCCGCGTGGACGACATCCTGCGCGAGCTGAATGCCAACCTCGAAAAGCTGGAAAAACAGGCCGAGGTGGCCCAGCAGTACCGCACGCTGCAGGACCAGGGCACGCTGAAGCTGCACCAGCTCTGGTTCCTGAAACACCGCGATGCGGCGACCGAAGAGACCCGCATCGCCCAGGCCGTGGCGGAAGCCGGCAACGCACTGGAAGCGCGCCTGGCCGAGCTGCGGCACGTCGAGGCCGAGCTCGAGACCATCCGCCAGGCGCACTACGACGCCAGCGACGCACTGCACGACAAACAGGGCTCGCTGGCCGAAGCGGCGCTGGAGGTGAGCCGGCTCGAAGAACGCATCCGTTACGTGGTCGACGGCCGCCAGCGGGCCCAGCAGCGCCTGGCCGACCTGCAGGCCCAGAACACGCAGTGGGCCGAGCGCCGCGCTGCGGCCGAGGCCGAGCTGGAAGACATCGCCGAGCAGATCGCCGCCGCCGAGGAGCAGGCCGAAGTGCAGGCCGCCCAGGCCGAAGAACAATCGGCCCAGCTGCCCACCGTGGAAGACGCCGTGCGCGCGGCGCAGAACCGCGCCAACGAACAGCGTGGCACCGTCACCCAGGTGCAGCAGCAGATCCAGGTGCTGGCGGCCGAAAGCCGCAGCCTGGACGACCAGAGCCGCCAACTGCGCACCCGGCGCGAACGCCTGGCCGGCGAACGCCAGGCCCTGGTGGTGCCCGAACAAGCCCGGCTGGAAGGCCTGCAGCAGCAGAGCCAGGCCGCCGACGAGGCCTTTGCCGTGGCCGACGGCCGGCTGCAGACGCTGCAGGAGCAGGTGCCGCAACTGGACGAACAACGCCGCGCGGCGGCGGCCACGGTGTCGCAGGAAGGGGGCCGCCTGGCCGACCTGAGCGCGCGGCTGGAGGCCTTGCGCGCGTTGCAGGCCAAGGTGCAGACCGAAGGCAAGCTCAAGCCCTGGCTGGCCAAACATGGCCTGGAGGGCCTGGCCGGCCTGTGGACCCGCATCCACATCGAAAGCGGCTGGGAAACCGCGCTCGAAGGCGCGCTGCGCGAACGGCTGAACGCCTTGTCGGTGGGCAAGCTGGACATGGTGCGCGCCATTGCCACCGATGCACCGCCGGCCAAGCTGGCCTTCTACGCCACACCGGCGGCGGCCATTTCCAACACGCACCGCACGCTGCCGCGGCTGTCGGACCTGCTGCGCCTGAACGACGCCGGCCTGGCGGCGCTGCTGAACGACTGGCTGGAAGGTGTCTACACCGCCGCCAGCCTGGACGAAGCCCTGGCCCAGCGCGGCCAGCTCACGCATGGCGAGGTGATCGTCGTGCGCGAAGGCCACGCCGTTTCGCAGTTTGCCGTCAGCTTTTACGCACCCGATTCCGAGCAGGCCGGCATGCTGGCCCGCGCGCAGGACATTGAAAACCTCGACCGCCAGCAGCGCGCGCAGACGCTGATCGCCGACGACGCGCGCAGTGCGTCGGTGCGCCTGGAGGCGGCTTACACCGAGGCCTCGCTGCGCCTGGCCACGGCCCGGCGCGAAGGCGCCGAAGCGCAGACCCGCGCGCACCAGCTGCAGGTGGAACTGCTGCGCTTGACGCAGCAGGCCGAAGCCGCCAACAGCCGGCGCGAACAACTCGCCGGCGAACTGGCCGAGCTGGACGCGCAGGACGAAGAGATCCAGGAAAAGCGCCTCACCGGCGAAGCGCGCTTCGAAGAACTCGACATCCAGCTGGGCAGCACGCAGGAGCGCCACGCCGAGCTGGAAGACGCCGTGATTGCCGCCGAACGCCGGCTGGCCGATGCGCGTGAGCAGCTGCGCGCGCTGGAGCGCCAGGCGCAGGAGGCGCAGTTCCAGGCCCGCCAGCTGTCGGCCCGGCGCGGGGAGCTGCAGCGGTCCATCGAAACTTCTGCCCAGCAGGTGGCCAACAACGCCGACGCGGCGCGTGTGCTGGAGCAGGAGCTGGCAAATTTTGACGACGCGGCCGCCCAGGCCGGCCTGCAGCAGGCGCTCGCGCTGCGCCTGGAGCGCGAACAGATCCTGGCTGCCGCGCGCAGCGCCTACGACGACCTGAGCGCCAAGCTGCGCGCCGCCGACGAACAGCGCCTGCAGTTCGAGCGCAGCCTGGACCCGCTGCGCGAACGCACCGCCAAGCTGCAGCTGGAGCAGCAGGCGGCGCAGCTGGGCGGCGCGCAGTACCTGGAGCAGCTCACCAATGCCGCGGTGGACATGGACGCCATCGCCAAGAGCATCGAAGAAGGCAGCGTCAAGCTCTGGGGCCTGCAAGGCGAGATCGACCGCATCACCCGCGAGATCAACGCGCTGGGTGCGGTGAACCTGGCCGCGCTGGACGAGCTGAGCAGCTCGCGCGAGCGCAAGACCTTCCTGGACGCGCAGAACGCCGACCTGAACGAAGCCATCCAGACGCTGGAAGACGCGATCCACAAGATCGACCTCGAAACGCGCGACCTGCTGAAGGCCACCTTCGACAAGGTGAACGAAGGTTTCGGTGTGATGTTCCCCAGCCTGTTCGGCGGTGGCAACGCGCGCCTGGTGATGACGGGCGAAGAGATCCTGGACGCCGGCGTGCAGGTGATGGCCCAACCCCCGGGCAAGAAAAACAGCACCATCCATTTGCTGTCGGGCGGCGAGAAGGCGCTCACCGCGATTGCGCTGGTGTTTGCGATCTTCCAGCTGAACCCGGCGCCGTTCTGCCTGCTGGACGAAGTGGACGCGCCGCTGGACGACGCCAACACCGAGCGTTACGCCAAGCTGGTGAGCGAGATGTCCAAGGGCACGCAGTTCCTGTTCATCAGCCACAACAAGATCGCGATGGAGATGGCCGAGCAGCTGATCGGCGTCACGATGCAGGAGCAGGGCGTGTCGCGCATTGTCGCGGTGGACATGGAGTCCGCCGTCTCCATGGCGGAAACCTGATGGATCTGACCTGGCCGCTGCTCGCCCTGGCCGCGGTGGTCATCGTGGCCATCGGCGTGCAGGGCTGGTGGATGGCGCGCGGGCCGCGGCCCCGGCCAGACCCGGCGCCGCCGCCGGTGCTCACCGAGCGTGTGGACCCGCCGATGGATACCCAGCCTGCACCGCCGCCGCCCGAGGTGCGCCTGGCCGCGCTGCGGCGCGTGCCGCGGCTGGACGCGCTGATTGACGCCATCGCACCGCTGACGCTGGAATCACCCGCCAGCGGCGAGTTTCTGCTGTCGCATGCCCCGGCCTCGCGCCGCGCCGGCAGCAAGGCGTTTTACATCGAAGGCCTGGACAGCGAGACCGGCACCTGGGAACCGCTGCAGCCGGGCCACCGCTACGGCGAGCTGCAGGCCGGCGTGCAGCTGGCCAGCCGCAGCGGGCCTTTGAACGAGATCGAATACTCCGAGTTCGTGCAGAAGCTGCAGGCTTTTGCCGAGGCCGTGAACGCGCTGCCCGAGCTGCCCGACATGCTGGACGTCGTGGCCCGCGCACGCGAGCTGGACGCCTTTGCCAGCCCGCGAGACGCGCAGCTGACGCTGACGCTCAAGAGCGAAGCCGTGGCCTGGTCGCTGGGTTTCATCCAGCAATGCGCCGCGCGCCATGGCTTCGTGCCCGGGGCCGTGCCCGGCCGTCTGGTGCTGCCCGCGGCGGAAGAGGGCGACCCGCCGGTGCTGGTGCTGTCCTACGACGCCCAGGCTGCGCTGGCCGAAGACCCGCAGCAGGCCGCGGTGCGCGAGTGCCAGCTGAGCCTGGACGTGCCGCAGACGGCGGCCAGTGCCGAGCCCTTCCCGGCCTGGCACAACGCCGCCCGCAAGCTGGCCGACGACCTGGCCGCGGTGGTGGTGGACGACTACGGCGAGCCCATCAGCGTGCACGCCTTTGCCGCCATCGACCAGGAACTGGCCCAGCTCTACACGCAACTGGAGGCGCGTGACCTGGCCGCCGGCAGCCCCGCGGCGCGGCGGCTGTTCAGCTGATGTCTGCAGCGCTGCCGGCGCTGCGCCTGGCCACCGCGGCCGACGTGCCGGCCCTGGCCGCGCTGTACGCCGAAGCGGCGCAGACGCTGGGCCCGCTGGTCTACAGCCCGGCGCAGGTAGCGGCCTGGGCCAGCTTTGGCGTCGACACCCCGGCCTTCCGCGACTACATCCTGAGCGCCGACACCTGGATCGCCGGCTTGCCGCCTGTGGCCTTCTGCGGCATCGACGTGCAGGGTGAGGTGCACTCGCTCTACGTGGCGCCGGGCCTCACCCGCCAGGGCCTGGGGACGCAGTTGCTGGCGCATGCCTTGGCCCACGCACGGGCGCGTGGCGTGCAGCGCTTCAGCGCCTGGGCGACGCCCTTTTCACGGCCGGTGTTTGAACGTGCCGGCCTGCACCTGGTGCAGACCGTGACCGAGCCCTACCAGGGCGTGCTGTTCGAGCGTTACCGGCTCGCCAGCGCCTGAGAAGTGGTGAGCGAACGCGACAGCGTCCGCAGCAGCACGAACTCTTCCGCTGCCGTCGGGTGCATCGCGATGGTCTGGTCGAAGTGGGCCTTGGTGGCACCGGCCGTCAGCGCCACGGCCAGGCTTTGCACGATCTCCGGCGCGTCGGCACCCACCATGTGAACGGCCAGCACGCGGTCATCGGCGGCGTCCACCAGCAGCTTCATGCGGGTGCGCTCGGTGCCGCCGATGAAGGCCTGCTTCATCGGCCGGAAGTCGGTCTCGTAGACGTGCAGGTCGTGCCCCGCGGCCAGCGCCGCTTCTTCCGTGGGGCCGACGGTGGCGATGGGCGGCAGCATGAACACGGCGCTGGGCACGCGGCTGAGGTCCACCCGCCGCGGTGTGGGGCCGAAGAGTGAATCGGCCAGGGCACGCCCCTCGGCGATGGCCACCGGCGTCAGGTTGACGCGGTTGGTCACGTCGCCAATGGCGCAGACGCCGGGGCGGCTGGTGCGCAGGTCGGCGTCGATCAGCACCGCGCCGCGCTCGTCCAGCGCCAGGCCCAGGCCGGCGGTGTTGGGGCGACGGCCGGTGGCGTTGAGCACCCAGGGGAAATCCAGCACCCGGTCTTCGCCCATCAGCAGCAACAGCCCGCTGCCGCCGCGCTGGATCTGCGTCGGCACGCTGCCCGGGTGCAGCTGCACACCGGCGGCCTGCAGTTCGGCCGCGGCGGCAGTGCGCAGCATCTGATCGAAGCCGCGCAGCGGCAGGCGGTCGCGGTAGAACAGGTCCACCGCCACGCCCAGGCGCACCAGCATGCTGGCGAACTCGACCGCGATGAAACCGCCGCCGATGATGGCGGCGCGGGACGGCAGTTCGTTCAGGTCCAGCAGGTCATCACTGGTGGCGCAGGCGGCGATGCCGGGGATGCTGTCGGTCACTGGCGCCGAGCCGGTGGCGACCAGCACCTGGGGCGCCGTCAGGCGTTGTTCGCCGACGCAGACGGCGCCGGCATCGTCCAGCTGCGCGTGGCCTTCGATCAGCGTCACGCCGCTGCCGGCCAGCAGCTGGCGGTAGATGCCTTCCAGGCGTGTGGTCTCGGCCGCCTTGGCCGCGGCCCAGCGCGGCATCTCGAAGGCGGGTGTCTCCACCGCCCAGCCGTAACCACGCGCCTCGCGGAAGGCGTCACCCAACTGCGCCGCGTACATCAGCAGCTTCTTGGGCACACAGCCGCGCAGCACGCAGGTGCCGCCCACCCGCCGACCCTCGACGATGGCGACACGGGCGCCATGGGAAGCCGCGCGGCGCGAGGCCGCGACACCGCCGGAGCCGGCGCCGATGACGATGAAGTCGAAGTCCATCGCCAGAGCTTAACCGCGGGGCGTGTTCATGGTGTTGGCCACCCGAATGTTCATCGTGTCTCCCGGACCAGCGTGTAGGGCAGGGGCGCCAGCGCACCCCGGTGGCATCGGCCCGCCAGCGGCGAGGACTCGTTGTAGGGGCCATCGCAGCCCCAGTGTCGAATGCGCAGCGTCAACGTTGGCGGCTCGGGTGTGACCCAGAGTTGGATGCCCGCGTTGCCGACATCGCGCCCGTCGGCGAACTGCCAGACGCCGGTGAACTGCCGGACCGTCTTTCCGTCGTTGGTGCGCAACGTGTCCTCGCGGTTGACCACCAGACGCATCTCGACGCTGCCTTCGACGTTGAGCCGCCAGGTCCCCAGCAGCGTCGGCCCCCAGGCCAGCTCAGGTGTCGTCTTGCCACGCAGGCGGACGGTGCAAGCCGTGTTGGCGAGGCCCAGCATCGTGGCGTCGGCGCCGGCTTCCGAGCGCTTGCCGATCACCTTGCGCTGCTCGACCGCCCGCTGGTCGACATAACAGGCGCAAAACGCCTCGGTGTTGTAGCCGATGGGCGTGCGTGGTGTGCCCTGTCGGCACTCGCGCAGCCATTGGGTGTGCAGCCCGGCCAGGTTGGGGCAGTACCAGGTCGCGGTCATCTCGGCGATGGTGGGGTTCATCGACGGGTCGGCCTGCAAGAGCTCGGCGCGTTTGTTCGCCATGCAGGCACAGTCGAAGCGGTGGCTCAGGTTGGCGTCCTGTTCGCAGGCAGTGGTGGTGGGCTGAGCGCCGACGGCCCCGTGGGCCAGCGTGAGCGCCCCGGCGACAAGGGCGGTGTGGTGCGCGTGCATGGCGTGTCAATCGGCCGTGGCGGATACTTTCGGACGCCCCACGTGCGACCGGATGTACGGATCGCGGCCCGCTTCGAACACCACTTCGATGTGGTCCGTGAAGAATCGCCCTTCATAGACACGGCCTTGCACAGACAGCGCCCCAACCTTCGTCCCTTCGCTGAGGTAGGCCACGCGCCAGACCGCCCGGTTCGCTTGGGCGTAGAGCAGCTTGCGTTCAAGCATCGGCAACATCTGGTCGCGTGCGCCGAGCTGGTCGTTGCGTGCCTGGAGAAGCATGGCGCCCGCCGGCATGCCGGGCAGGTTGCCGTCGGCCATCGGACCCAGGATCAGCTTTCGCGCGGCAGCGGAGCCCTTCTCGTCCGCCAGCTTCAGCATGGCGTCGGCGAGCTGGACGGCCTGCGCTTCTTGCGCCTTGTCCTTCGGGTCGACCTGGGCCAGCGCCACCGAGCTCAGGCCCGTCCAGGTACACACCGCCAGCGCGGCCCACTTCGACAGGCGGCGCATGTCGGCCCCAGCCTGCCGGGTGTCGCGATCGGGCGCCGCAGGCCCGGGCCGGCCGCGCCGCCGCCCGTTGGCGGCCAGGACAGCCAGCCCGGCGGCCGCCAGCGCCAGCCCGCCGGGTTCCGGTACCGGCGAGGCCCAGTGCAGGGGCAGGTCCGAGCTGAGCGTCACGCCGTCCGGCAGGTCGGCGCGCAGGTGCAGGCTGTTCCAGCTGTCGATCACGGCAACACCGGCGCCGCCGCCCAGGTACACGTTGCCGCCGACATAGACGTAGAGCGAGACATCGTCGCCCGGCAGCAACGTGTACGCGGCTGATCGCCAGGTCAGGTCGAGCCTGTCCGGCGTGGCTTCGTGCACGTCGACCAGGTGCAGCCGGCTGCCAGGCATGTTGAGGCGCAGGACGTTGGTGATCGGCTGCCCGGCCCGGTTTTCGAGCAGGTGGTTCAGGCTGTAGGCGGGGCCGAGGCCGAAATTCAATCGGCTGCCGCCCTGGGCAAATCCCTGAGGCTGGAAGTTGTAGTCGACGCTGAAGTCGACGGTGAAGCTGCCTTCCGGGAACACGACGGTGTTGATCCCCTGGTTGACGATGTTCAACAGGAAGCCGGTGCTGGCGCTGTTCGAGACATCGGCCCCGGGGGGGCCGGCGACCGCCACACCGTTGGTGTAGAAGCGCAGGCTGCCCTGCTGCAGGTCGAGTTCGTAGCGGTTGGCGCCGAGCGCATCTTCCAGGTGGTAGCCGTGTTCATCCTTGATCGAGTTGTTGGTGCCGCTGGCGCCGACGACTCCGATCACCTGCGGCACCGGGACGTACAGGCTCTGTGCGGAGGCCGGACCGGCCACGGCGGCGACAATCACCGCCAGCGGTGCGAGCCGGCGGCGACAGGAGGGGGGCAGCTGGATCATCGGGACTTCTCCGGTGGTGGGCGGGGGGCTCGGCGGCCGGATTCAAGTCGTCGACCGCCTGCACACGATGATTCGCGATGCCGCGTGAAACGCGCGTGATCAGCGCGCCGCCGCGGCCGTGTCCATCAATTGCCGGTTGACCGGGTTGCCCGAGAGGAAACTTGATCGGTGCCCAGGCGGCACATGACCATCGTGCACCTGCATCACCCAGGCGACGCCCCGTTGCAGCGCCGCCGCCGCGTCGGCCGGCCGGCCGGCCAGGTGGTAGACCCGGTGCACGATCCACCAGGCCTGGCCGAAGTACATCGGCGACGGCATGCGCTCGTCGAGCGAGTCGACGAACAGCGCCAGCAGCGTGGCGCCCTCGGCGCCGCGCCCGGATTCGGCCAGCGCCAGGGCCTGCAGCAGCCGCGCCGAGCGGGCGGCCGATGCAAACTGCGCCGCCTCGCACTGCAGCGCGAGCGCGGCAGCGGCCGCCACCGCCGTCTGCGGCGGGCATTCTGCGATCCATGCCAGTTCAACCGCATGGCGCTCCGGCAACGCGGTCGACACATGGCGCGCGGCCAGCCGCGCCAGGCGCTCGGCGCGCTCGGTCTGGTCGGTGGCGGTGCAGGCAATCTCGACCAGCGCCCGCACGATGCCGGTGGCGTCGTCGCCGGGCCAGGGTGTTTGCAGGGCGGCAAGGGCCAGGTCGCTGCGGCCGAGGTCCAGGTAGACGCGGGCCAGGTGGTTCTCAGCCATCGCCTGCCAGCGTGTGGTGCCAAAAGCCTCGAACCGCTGCCGTGCCGTTTCCAGTGCCTGCAGCGCTTCGCCGCAGTGGCCGAGCCGGTGCGCGATCATGCCCAGGCTGATGGTGCTGGCCGCGGTCGCGATGCTGGGCGGGTCGCCCAGCCGCAGCCGCATCGCATCGGCGGCCTGGGCCAGCCCATGGGCGCGGCGGAACTCGCCGTTGCGCGACAGCACCATCGCCAGGCTCTGGCAGATCGTCATGATCTCCGGCCAGTCGTCCAGCGCCTGGGCGTGGCCCAGCGCCGCACCGTAGGCCGAGACCGACAGGTCGGTCTGCATCGCGAGCGCTGCCACATGGCCCAATGTGGCCTGGTGCGCCATCCGGGCCGGGCGGTCGCCCTCGGCCTCGATCTCTGGCCCCAGCGCCGTGATCAGCTTCAAGGCCCGGGGCGGGTCGCCCAGGCGCACTTCGGCCGCGGCCAGCAGGTGCACGGCGCGGGCGCGCCGAGCTGCTGGCATCGCCGCACACAGTTGCACCGCACGCTCGGCCACTTCCCGCATGGCCGGCAGGTCAGCCCGGTCGGCCGCAGCGCGGCCCTGGGCGACCCAGGCATCAAAGCGCTGCCCGTCGCTGCGCGCCGCCTGGGCCAGCTCTGCGGCGCGCCGCTGCAGCGCGGCCGGTGCCAGGCATTCCTGGGCGGCGTCGAAGGCCGATGCCCGGGCGGCAAACGCGCCGTCGCCGTCGCCCTGCTGGTCGTGGCAGGCAGCGGCTTCATCCCACCAGGCATGGGCCTCATGCCACAGGTTGCTCACCACGGCCGCCGCCGCGGCCTGCTCGAACACCGCTGCCGCACGACCGTACTCTTCGGCCGCCAGCCAGAACCGCGCGATGCGGGCCGGCGCCAGGCCGGCCCGCGCGGCCGCGGCGGCGAGGGCGGCGCACTGGTGCAGCGCGATCGCCCGCGGCACGGCGGCCAGCAGTGCCTCGCGCAGCAGGTCGTGCGTCAGCCGCTGGCCCTGCAGCAGCAGCGCGTCCTCGAGCCTCGACCAGGCTGGCACCAGCGCCAGCGCCTGGCGGCCGGTCGCTTCGGCGGCCAGTTCGACCGAGAGCTCGCCGCCCGCCAGCGCCACCAGAAAGGCCAGTTCGCGTGCGTCGCCGTCCAGCGCGTCGATGCGCCGCGCCAGCACGGCCTGCAAGGCCGTCGACGGCTGGTCGGCCAGGCTCGGTGGTGACTGCAGCATGGGCGGTCCGCCGCGTTCGAAGGCCTCGGCGACGATCTGCAGCACATGCAGCGGGTTGCCGATGCGATGGCGCGCCAGTTCCGCTGCCCACGCTGGTGCGTCCAGCAGGGCCGGCCCGAGGCCATCGAGGAAACGCTGCGTCGTGGGCACGTCAAAGGACACCAGTTCGACGCTCAGGCCAGGCGGGGTCGAGTCCGCCAAGCTGTCGCGCAGGCGCTGGGGTGTCTCGCCGCGCCGGGACGCCCAAAGCCAGGTCGGGCCCGGGCGCCGCTGCTGGACGCGGGACAACAGCGTCAGCGATCCGGGATCGAGCTTCTGCGCGTCGTCGACCAGCACCGCCGCCAGCCCTTGCCCGTGGGCGAGCGCCAGGGCCTCGGCAACCGCCGCTTCGAATCGCGCCGTGAGCATTGGCAGCGGCGACACCGGCCCCAGCGGCGGCCACACACGCGCCAGCTCAGACCGGGTGGCCACGGTGCAGCGTGCCAGGCCCTCGTCCGGCAGCGCCGCCAGCAGCAGGCGCAGCGCGCCGTAGGGCTCAGCTGCCGCCGCATCGGTGACCTGCAGCAGCACACGGTCGCCGCGCCGCAGCGCCGCCAGCAGTGTTGACTTGCCGATGCCCGGCTCTCCCTCGACGTGCACCGGCCGCCCTTGTCCCAGGGCGGCCTCGATCTCGCGCTGTTCACGTTCGCGGCAGAGCATGCGGCGCGGGTGCAGCATGGCGATCGGCAGGGCGCCGGGCCGGCGCTCTGCCGGCAGCGGTGCGCGCAGCAGCCTGGCTTCGAGCTCGCGCACGGCCGGTCCCGGCACAGCGTCCAGCTCATTGCGCAGCATCTCGCGGCAGGCGTGCAGCGCGCTGGCCGCGCCCGGCCTGTCACCGAGCCGCAGGCACAGCCGCGCCACGGCCACATGGGCGGCTTCGATCCGCGGGTCCAGGTGGACCATCTCCATGGCCACGTCCAGCGCTTCGTAGAGCCGGCCGCCGACTTCGAGCGCGTCGATGCGTCGGCCGATGATCGTCATGCGCCGCAAGCGGGCCGCTTCGCGTTGGCGTTCGATCCAGGGGCCGCGCGTCCCCTGCTGGCGCGCAAAGCCGAAGGCCCCGAACAGCGGGCCCTTGGCCATGTCTCCAGAGAGGTCACCGTTGCGCAGGAAGCCGAGGTCATGGCCCAGGTCGGGGGCGAGTGCGACAACCTTGCTGCCCGGACCGGTCCCCTGCAGGAAGTCGCGTCCAAACAGCTTGCGGTGTTTTTCGCGTTGTTTGCGCAGGTTGACCTGCGGCGGCACCGCCGACTTCGTCGCTGGCCAGAGGTCACTCACCAGCGCATCGCGCGCCGTGGGCCCGTCGAGCACCAGGATCGCAAACAGCAGGGTTTCGACCTCGTCCAGCTGCAGCGAGCGTTCGCCGAGGTCCAGGCGCGGCGTCCCGACGAGCCGGAGCCGGGGAGGAGTTGTCGTGTCACGCCCGTCGTTCATGGTGGGTGCCCGTTGGCGGTGCCACGTGCAGATCCCGTGCCACCACCGGCGGAGTATTCAGCAGCGCTGTGATCCGCGCGTGATCCGCGCCTGAGCCGCTCCGCTGACGTGTGGCACGGGCTGGCCCTAGACTGGCGCCCATGCCCGAATCCGTTGACCGTGCCGCCGAGCTGCGGCGCCAGCTGCACCACCACGCGCACTGTTACCACGTGCTGGACGCGCCGCAGATCCCGGACGCCGAGTACGACCGCCTGTTCCAGGCCCTGCAGGCACTGGAAGCCGCGCACCCTGAGCTGCGCACGCCCGATTCGCCCACCCAGCGTGTCGGTGGCCCCGTGCTGGACGGTCTGGTGCCGGTGCGTCACGCGGTGCCGATGTTGTCCATCCAGACCGAAACCGACACCACGGCGGCGGGCGCCGAAGCGTTTGATGCCCGCGTGCGGCGTGAGCTGGCGCTGCCCGACGACGCGCCCGCCGTTGAATACGCCGCCGAGTTGAAGTTCGACGGCCTGGCGCTGAACCTGCGCTACGAGGACGGCGTGCTGGTGCAGGCCGCCACGCGTGGTGATGGCGAAACCGGCGAAGACGTCACCCACAACATCCGCACCATCGGTCAGATCCCGCTGCGCCTGCAGGGCCACGCGCCCGCGGTGCTGGAGGTGCGGGGCGAGGTGTACATGCGGCGCGATGCCTTCGAGCGCCTGAACGAGCGCCAGCGCGAGAAGGGCGACAAGACCTTCATCAACCCGCGCAACACCGCGGCCGGCGCCGTGCGCCAACTGGACCCGGCGGTGACGGCGCAGCGCCCGCTGAGTTTTTTTGCCTACGGCCTGGGCGAGGTGCAGGGCTGGGCGCTGCCCGACACACACAGCGGCCTGCTGGACGCCATGGCGGGCTTTGGCCTGCCGGTGTGTGCCGACCGCGTGGTGGCCCAGGGCGCGGCCGGCCTGGTGGCTTTCCACGCCGCGATGGGCGCCAAGCGCGACGCCCTGCCGTTCGACATCGACGGTGTGGTCTACAAGGTCAACGCGCTGGCACTGCAGCGCCAGCTGGGTTTCAAGACCCGCGAGCCGCGCTGGGCCGTGGCCCACAAGTACCCGGCGCAGGAGCAGCTGACGCGGCTCAACGACATCGAGGTGCAGGTGGGCCGCACCGGCAAGCTGACGCCGGTGGCCAAGCTGGCACCGGTGTTCGTGGGCGGCACCACGGTGAGCAACGCCACGCTGCACAACGTCTTCGAGCTGCGGCGCAAGGGCGTGCGCGTGGGTGACACGGTGATCGTGCGCCGCGCGGGCGACGTGATCCCCGAGGTGGTGGGCCGCATCGTGGCCGAGCGGCCGGCCTACGTGCCCAACTTCCGCATGCCACGTGCCTGCCCGGTGTGCGCGAGCCCGGTGCGGCGCGAGCGTGGCGGCATGGACCACCGCTGCACCGGCGGCCTGTTCTGCCCGGCGCAGCGCAAGCAGGCGCTGCTGCACTTTGCCGGCCGGCGCGCAATGGACATCGAAGGCCTGGGCGACAAGATCGTGGACCAGCTGGTGGACGCCGGCATCGTGCGCACCTTGCCCGAGCTCTACACGCTGGGCGTGGCCAAGCTGGCGGCGCTGGAGCGCATGGCCGACAAGAGCGCGGCCAACCTGGTGGCGGCGCTGGCCGCCAGCAAGGCCACGACGCTGGCGCGTTTTGTCTACGCCCTGGGCATCCGGCAGGTGGGCGAGGCCACGGCCAAGGACCTGGCGCGCCACTTCGGCAGTCTGGACCGGCTGATGGACGCCAGCGTCGAGCAGCTGCTGGAAGTCAACGATGTCGGGCCCATCGTGGCCTTGGCGATCCGCCAGTTCTTCGAGCAGCCGCACCACCGCGAGATCGTCGAACGCCTGCGCGCCGCCGGTGTGCACTGGCCCGAGTCCGATGGCACCGCCGACACCACGCCGCGCCCGCTGCTGGGCATGACCGTGGTGCTCACCGGCACGCTGCCCACGCTCAGCCGCGAAGAAGCCAAGGAAATGCTGGAGGCGGCCGGGGCCAAGGTGGCCGGCTCGGTGTCGAAAAAGACGAACTACGTGGTGGCCGGCTCGGAAGCCGGCAGCAAGCTGGAGAAGGCGCAGACGCTGGGCGTGCCGGTGCTGGACGAAGCCGGTCTGCGGGCCCTGTTGGCCGGGCCCTGATCAGGCCAGCTTGTTCAGCTCGGCCACCAGCTTGCCGCGCTGTGCATCGGGCACGGCGGCGGCAAACTCCTGCACCAGCACCTCGCGCACCCGCGAGCGCTCGGCCGCGCGCCGCACCATCACTTTGGCGATGGGCCCCACCTGGGCCAGCAGCAGCTTGGTGGCCTGCTCCAGCCAGGCGTCGCTGACGGGCAGGCTGCCCAGGCCGATGGGGGCCGTGAAGGCGGTGGTGCCCACCACACCGGTGTTGGTGCGGGCACTGGCACCGCTGGCGCCCGTGCCGCCGGTGGTGTTGGTGCCCTGGGTGCCGCCGGTGCCGGGGCCGGATTTCGAGGCCCGGCCCAGGAAGGCCTCGCGCGCCGCCACGTTGGTGATCTGCTCGGCCAGGCGCTGGTGCAACTCGGCCAGGTCCTGGCACTGGCGCGCGGTGCGCCGCACCAGCACCTTGGCCATCGGGCCCACGTGGCGGGCCAGGGCGGCTTCCACCGCGGCCAGGTCGGTGGCCTCGAAGTGTGTGGGCGGCTCGCCCGTCATGCCGGTGCCCGTGGGCAGGTTGGTGGACATGCCGGTCGGGATGCGCTCGGTGGGTGCGTAGGCATCACCGGCGGTCAGCACCACCTCGGGCGACAAGGCCGTGGCCAGGGGTTGGCCCAGCGCCTCGGCCAGCGCCTGGCGGAAGGCCTGGGCACCGGCAAAACGCTGCGCCGGGTCCTTGGCCAGCGCGCGCAGCGCCAGGGCATCAAAACGCGCCGTGCGGGCTTCGCCTTCCACGGTGGACGGCGGCGGCGCCACATCGTTCACCACCTTGTACATCAGCACCTCGGGGCTGCCGACGAAGGGTGGCCGGCCGGCCACCAGCTGGTACAGCAGCACGCCGGTGGCGTACAGGTCCACGCGGTGGTCGATGCTGCGGCCGGTGAACTGCTCCGGTGCCATGTACATCGGCGTGCCCAGCACGCTGTGCGCCATCGTGAGGCCGGAGTTTTCAGTGCGGGCGATGCCGAAATCGGCGATCTTGGCCCGGCCCTGCGGCGTGATGATCACGTTCGACGGCTTGACGTCGCGGTGCCAGACGCCGTGTTCGTGTGCGTGCTGCAGCGCGTCCAGCAGCTGGCCCAGCAGGCTGGCCATGTCGCCGTCGCTGAAGCGGGTGCGGTTGGCCAGGTAGTGGGCCAGCGTGCGGCCCTCGACGTATTCCATCGCGATGTAGGCGATGCGGCCGTCGTCGCCGAAGTCGTAGACCGAAACGATGCCCGGGTGCTGCAGCCGGCCGGCGGCCTGGGCTTCGTTGCGGAAGCGGGCCGCGCTTTCGGCCATGCTGGTGCCCCCGTCACCCGCGGCCTGGCGCCGGATGGTCTTCAGCGCCACCAGGCGCCGGATGTCGGGGTCGAAGCCGCGGTAGACGACGCCCATCGCGCCTTCACCGAGCACGCCGGTGATGCGGTACTTGCCCAGGCGTTCAGGGTGCTGGGACATCAGGGCCTCCGCCGGGCCGCCCCAAGCAGGCCCTGCTCCCCCTTGGGGGGGCGCGAGCGAAGCGAGCTTGGGGACACCATCACCTTCAGGCTAGTTTTCAAGCATCTTCATGGCCTGCACGACGCTGGTGCGCATGCGGGCAAAACTCTCGGCCAGGGTGCCGATCTCGTCGCGGCTCTTCGACGCAAACTCCGGGGCGTCCAGCTCACCCTGGCTGACACGGTCAGCCAGCGCCGACAGCCGCGTGACCGGCCGCACCACCACCCACCAGATCATCAGGTTCAGCACCACGCCGAGCACCAGGAAGACACCGATCAGCGAGCCCACGAAGAGGCGAAAGGAGTCGTCGGCACGCTTGAGCGGCAGCTCCATCGGCACCGACACCAGCTGAGCGCCGATCACCTCGTTCAACTGCCAGCCAAAGCCGTTGGCCGGGCCGTACTTGGCCACCATGCTGGGCGGTGCGGCTTCCACGCTGCTGTGGCAGCGCAGGCAGGTCGGGTCGACGATGCGCAGCGGGCGTGCCACGTACAGCGACGGGCCGGTGGGGGTCTCGCGCTGGCCCACGTATTCCTTCAGCTCGGCGTTGCTGCGGAAGGCGTTGACGATGTCCACCTCCCAGCCGCTGGCGCGGTCGCGGGGGTTGGTGGGGTTCAGCGTGGCTTCCTTGTAGCCGAACTCGGGGTACTTGCTCTGCAGCTTGCCCAGCACCTCGGTGGCGGAATAACTCGGCACGGTCTGCGGCAGGAACTGCTCTGTCATGTGCGGTGACAGCAGCGGCGTGATCTGGGTGGAGGTGTAGGCGCGCACGGCCAGCGCCTGCTCCATCATCAGCCGTGCACCGTTCTGGACCTCGCTGACCGCCTGCTGCTGCAGGAAGTTGCGGCTGATGTAGCCGCTGACGGCCACGCCCAGCGCCATCACCAGGATGTAGATCAGATTGAACTTCAGCAGCAGTTTCATCGGCGGTTCCCGCTCTCGGCCCCAACAAGCCGGGATGGTAGCTTGATGGCGGGCAGCCGCCTACCGCGGTGTCATGCCGGCGGACGACGGTTCAGCGACGCCCCAGCGCCAACCACAACGCACCCGCGCTGCAGGCCATGGCGGCCCACTGCACCGGGCCCAAGGGCTCGCCCAGCATCCATGCACCCGACACCATGGCCACCATCGGCACGCCGATGGACGACAGCCCGGCCACCGGGGTGGGCAACATGCCGACGATGGCGAACCAGGCCGCGTTGCCGATGGCCATGGGCACCAGCGCGATCCAGCCGATGACGGCGATGCTCTGCCAGCTGGGCATGAACCACGGCCCTTCGGCAAAGACAAAGGCACCAACGGTGGTGGGCACGGCCGTCAGCAGCAGCTGCCAGCCGGTCAGCACCAGGGCCGGCACGGCCACTGGCCGGCGCTTGAGGATCAGCGTGCCCACCGCCCAGCCCACGCCGGCCAGCAGCCCCAGGAAAAACCCCAGCGGCGCCTGGGCGTAGGTGGCCAGCCCGCGCCACATCAGCAGGCCCACGGCCGCTGCACCCAGCGCCACCGCCAGGCCCAGACGCGCCGACAGCCGCTGGCCGAAGGCCAGCCAGGCGAACAGCGCGGCCCACAGCGGCATGGTGAAACCCAGGATCGCCGCCTGGCCCGACGGGATCAGGATGGCGGCGTAGGTGCTGGCGATGTTCCACAGCACCAGGTAACACAGCGTCGCGGCGGCGATGGTGGCCCAGTGTTCTCGCGGCACGCGCAGAGATTGCCCGCGTGCCCGAGCGACCACCAGCAGCGCCGCGCCAGCGATGGCCACCGCCACGGCGCGGAAGGTCCAGACCGAGACCTCGTGTGTGGCCAGCGAAAACAGCGGCCAGTTCGTGCCCCAGACCAAGGTCAGCACGACCAGCAGGAACAAGGCGCGGGGCGGAATGGTGTTGGGGGCGGTGGGGGCGGCGTTCACCGCCGGCATTGTCACTGCCCGGGATAATCCGGCGCATGAGCGCGCTGCCCTGGGACCCGCAGACCACCGCCGTGGTGGCCATCTTCGCCGTGGTCTACCTCGGCATGGTGCTGGGTGGCCTGCCGCGCCTGCGGCTGGACCGCACTGGCGTGGCGCTGCTCGGTGCCATTGCCATCGTCGGCCTGGGGGAGCAGTCGGTGGAAGAGGCGGCCCAGGGCATCCACCTGCCCACCATCCTGCTGCTGTTCTCCTTCATGGTGATCTCCGCGCAGATGCGGCTGGGCGGCTTCTACGCGGCCGTCACACGCCGCATCGCGGCCTTGCCGCTGTCCCCGGCCCTGTTGCTGGGTGTGGTGATCTTCGTCACCGGTGCGCTGTCGGCGGTGTTTTCCAACGACGTGGTCTGCCTGGCCGTGGCGCCGGTGCTGGTGCAGGCCTGCCTGGCGCGGCGGCTGGACCCGGTGCCTTTTCTGCTGGCCCTGGCCTGCGCCAGCAACATCGGCTCGGCCGCCACGCTGATCGGCAACCCGCAGAACATGCTGATCGGCGAGGTGCTGCAGCTGCCCTTCGGCGCCTACGCACGCAACGCCTTGCCGCCGGTGTTGCTGAGCCTGCTGCTGCTGTGGTTGATGCTGGCGCGCAGCGCGCGGCCGGCCGCGCCCGGCGCGCTTGGCGCGCTGGTGCCGGCCGATGACGAGGTGCCGCCTTACGACGCCTGGCAGACCGGCAAGGGCCTGGCCGTGGCCGCGGCCCTGGTGGCCGTGTTCCTGTTCACCGACTGGCCACGCGACGTGGCCGCGCTGGTGGGCGCCGGCGTGCTGCTGCTCAGCCAGCGCTTCCACTCGTCGCAGATGATGGGCCTGGTGGACTGGGAGTTGCTGGTGCTGTTCATGGGCCTGTTCGTGGTCAACCATGCCTTGCAGCACACCGGTGTCACGGCCCAGACCGTCGCCTGGCTGCAGGCGCAAGGCCTGCACCTGGGCGAGCCGGGCCCGCTGTTCGCCAGCACGCTGCTGCTGAGCAACCTGGTGTCCAACGTGCCGGCGGTGATGTTGCTGCTGCCGGTGGCGGCGGGTACCGACCCGGCTGTGACCGGGCTGACACTGGCGCTGGTGAGCACACTCGCCGGCAACCTGCTGATCGTTGGCTCGATTGCCAACATCATCGTCGTCGACGCCGCGCGCCGGCAGGGGGTGCTGATCGACTGGCGCCGCCACGCCCGCACCGGCGTGCCCGTCACGCTGGCCACGCTGGCGCTGACCGCCGGCTGGCTGGCCGTCATTCATTGAACTGGAGAGAACACCCCATGGCCGTGCGAGAGATCCTGAAAATGGGCGATGCCCGATTGCTGCGTGTGGCGCCACCGCTGCCACCAGAAGGCTTTGACACCCCCGAGCTGCACGCGCTGATCGCCGACATGTTCGACACCATGGAAGCCGCCAACGGCGCTGGCCTGGCCGCGCCGCAGATCGGGGTGGACCTGCAACTGGTGATCTTCGGTTTCGACCGCAACGAGCGTTACCCCGAGGCCCCGGCCGTGCCGCGCACGGTGCTGATCAACCCGGTCATCACGCCGCTGGAAGGCGCGCTGGAAGACGGTTGGGAAGGTTGCCTGTCGGTGCCCGGCCTGCGTGGCGTGGTGCCACGCCACCCGCGCATCCACTACACCGGTTTCGACCCCGCGGGCCAGGCCATCGAGCGCGAGGCCGACGGCTTCCACGCCCGCGTGGTGCAACACGAGTGCGACCACCTGATCGGCCGGCTCTACCCGACCCGCATGGCCGATCTGAGCAAGTTGGGCTTCACGAGTGTGCTGTTTCCGCACCTGGATCCGGCATCGGACGATTGATTTGCGCCGTTCGCGTGCAGAGAGGGTTCAAGTTGGTGCGCATCGGCGCCCCGTGGCGGCGCACCAGCCTGCACGGAAGTTGCAAACAGGCTGGCAATGTCGAGCCCGCTGTCCACGCACCATGCCCCCGTCCAGGCCTTCCTCGCTGAACTGCATGCCCGTTTTGCCGGGCTGAGCCGCGGCCAGGTCGCCACCTACATCCCCGAACTCGCCAAGGCCGATCCGGCCTGGTTCGGCATTGCCATTGCCACGGTGGACGGCCAGGTCTACGAGGTGGGCGATACACGCCAGCCTTTCACGCTGCAGTCGGTCTCCAAGCCCTTGGTCTACGGCCTGGCGCTGGAAGACCGCGGCCGTGCGGGCGTGGAGCGCATCGTCGGCACCGAACCTTCGGGCGATGCCTTCAACTCCATCAGCCTGGAGCCCGGCACCGGGCGGCCGCGCAACCCGATGATCAATGCCGGGGCCATTGCGATCAGTTCGCTGATCGAAGGTGCCTCGCCGGCCCAGCGCAGCGCGCGCATCCTGGACACCGTCTCGCGTTTTGCCGGCCGGCCGCTGGGCATCGACGCTGCGGTGTGTGAGTCCGAGCGCTCCACCGGCCACCGCAACCGTGCCATCGGTCATTTGCTGCGCAACCACGGCATCATTGCCGACGATCCCGAGCCCGCGCTGCAGCTGTACTTCGAACAATGTTCGGTGCTGGTGGACTGCCGCGATCTGGCGCTGATCGCCGCCACGCTGGCCAACGCCGGCGTCAACCCGGTGACGCAGCAGCGTGCGGTGCGCAGCGAGTTCATCGACGCCATGCTCAGCGTGATGACCACCTGCGGCATGTACGACTACTCCGGCGAGTGGGTCTACCGCGTGGGCCTGCCGGCCAAGAGCGGCGTGGGCGGCGGCATCATCGCAGTGCTGCCCGGCCAGCTGGGCATCGGTGTGTTTTCACCGCTGCTGGACGAACGTGGCAACAGCGCGCGCGGTGTGCAGGTCTGCGAGGCGCTGTCGCACGGGCTGGGCCTGCACTTCCTGCAGCCGCCGCGGCCGGCCAGCTCCAGCCTGCGGGCACGTTACGACCTGGCCGGCGTGCGCAGCAAACGCCGGCGCAGCGCTGCTGAGGCACAGGTGTTGAACGAACATGGCCACCGGACCCGGGTCTACGAACTGCAAGGCGACCTGCACTTCGCCACGGTCGAGCCGGTGCTGCGCGACATCACGGCCGCGGGCGAGGCGCTGCAACACGCGGTGATCGATTTCGAGCGTGTGCGCCATGTGGATGCCGCGGCCGTGCGCATGCTGGAGCGCCTGGTCGACAGCTGCGCCCCGCGTGGCCAGCACCTGGTGCTGACACGTGTGCGGCGTGATCTGCTGCCCGGTTTCGGCCACGAGATGAACCCACGCCATGCACGCGCCGCCAGCTTCCACCCGCAGCTGGACTTTGGGCTGGAGTGGTGCGAGCGGCAACTGCTGCAACGCCACGCAGCGCCGCCGGCCAGCCCGTCGCTGGCCAGCCTGGCCGAACATCGGCTGTGCGCCGGGGCGGGTGCAGAGGACCTGCAACACCTGGAGGCCCTGCTCGACACCCACCGGTTTGACGCCGGCAGCCTGATCCTGCGCACCGGTGACCCGGCCGAACGCCTGTTTTTCCTGGTGCGTGGCGAGGTCAGCGTGGTCACCGCCGCGGTGACCGGTGTGAGCCGCCGCCTGTCCACGCTGTCGGCCGGCATGGGCTTTGGCGAAGCGGCACTGCTCAGCGGCGGCGTGCGCACGGCCGACGTGCGCGCCGACACCCAGGTGGAATGCCGCACGCTCACGGCCGAGGCCTTTGCCGGCCTGGCCGCGGCGCGGCCCTCGCTGATGATCTGCCTGCTGCGCAACCTGCTGCAGAGCAGCGCCGAGACCACGCAGCGGCTGACCTTGGAAGTGGCTGCGCTCAGCGCGCCCAGGCCCTGAGAGCTGCGCCCCGCCCAGGGCCCAGGGCGCGGAAATTGCAAGGTTCGGGCATGGCCCGCACCCCAGCACCCGCCGACCCGGCCGATCCCGCAGCCGCCCGCGCGCTGCGGGTGTTGCTGATCGACGATGGTGCGCACCGCATCAACCTGATCCGCGACGAGCTCACCGAACAAGGCCATGTGGTGGTGGGCGTGGTGGACTCGGCCGTCACCATCCACGACACCGTGCTGCGCCTGCAGCCGGACGTGGTGATCGTCGACGCCGAATCGCCGTCGCGCGACACGCTGGAGCACCTGGCCACCGTCTCCGGCAGCTGCCCGCGGCCGGTGGTGGTGTTCAGCGAAGACGCCAGCGAAACGCCGATGCGCCAGGCACTGCAGGCGGGCGTCAGCGCCTATGTCATCGCCGGCCTGCAGCCGCAGCGTCTGGCGCCGGTGCTGCGCGTGGCCATCGCACGCTTCGAGCAGGAGCGCGCGCTGCGCGAGCAGCTGGGCGAAGCCCAGATGCAGCTGTCCGAGCGCAAGCTGGTCGAACGTGCCAAGGGCCTGCTGATGCAGGAGGTGGGGCTGACCGAAGAACAGGCCCACCGCCACCTGCGCAAGATGGCCATGGACCGCGGCCAGCGCCTGGGGCAGGTGGCCGAGCGCATCGTGGCGGCGCGCGATCTGCTGCAGCCACCGGGCTGAGTTTGCTGCAGCGCACCATCCGAAGGCGGGAAAACGCGCCATCGGGGTGCGTCTCACCCGCCAAAGCCTGAATTTGGCAGGAAAACCCCTGGCACGCTGCGTGCTAAACAGAGCACGAGCACTGCACGCAACGGCGTGTGTGGTGCAACAGGTTTCGGGCAAAGGCGTCCGACTCGTCAGGCAGGAGTTTTTCTCCGGCCTGGCAGTCGCGACGCCTTTTTTCATTGGTTTTTCCGGGAGCACACGATGTTTTCACGTGAGGGTTTGATGAGCGACGAGCGCAGGCAATTCATCAAGGGTTCGGCCGCCCTGGCCGCCGGCGCCGCGGTGCCGGGCGGTGCCTGGGCCGCGGGCTCCGACGCACCGGAAAAGAAGGAAGTGCGCATTGGTTTCATCCCGCTGACCGACTGCGCGTCGGTGGTGATGGCCTCGGTGATGAAGTTCGACGAGAAGTACGGCATCAAGATCATCCCCACCAAGGAAGCCAGCTGGGCCGGTGTGCGCGACAAGCTCGTCAACGGCGAACTGGACATGGCGCATGTGCTGTACGGCCTGGTCTACGGGGTGCACCTGGGCATCGGCGGGCCGAAAAAGGACATGGCCGTGCTGATGAACCTCAACCACAACGGCCAGGCGCTGACGCTGTCCAAGAAGCTCGCCGACAAGGGCGCGGTGGACGTGGCCAGCCTGGCCAAGGTGATGGCCGCTGAAAAGCGCGAGTACACCTTCGCGCAGACCTTTCCCACCGGCACACACGCGATGTGGCTGTATTACTGGCTGGCCAGCGGCGGCATCAACCCGATGAAAGACGCCAAGGTCATCACCGTGCCGCCGCCGCAGATGGTGGCCAACATGCGTGTGGGCAACATGGACGGTTTCTGCGTCGGCGAGCCCTGGAACCACCGCGCCATCATTGACGGCATCGGCATCACCGCCGCTACCACGCAGGACGTCTGGAAGGACCACCCGGAGAAGGTGCTGGGCACCACTGGCGAGTTCGTCAAGAAGTACCCCAACACTGCCCGCGCCGTGACGATGGCGGTGCTGGAAGCCAGCCGCTGGATCGACGCCGGCCTGCAGAACAAGAACAAGATGGCCGAGGTCATCGCCGAGAAGAGCTACGTCAACACTAGCGTCGATGCGATCAACCAGCGCATCCTGGGCCGGTA
>JADMJD010000058.1 GCA_018780805.1 Rubrivivax sp.
GGCGCGACTGTCTGAGCAGAGTGAGCGCAGCGAACGCCGCGAGTTCAGCGCCGGGCCAGACGACCGAGAAGCACAGGGCAGTCGGCGCGCAGCGCCGACCGCCACCATCGTGCGCCGTGCCCTGCCCGCACAGCCCTTGGCCGCCACGGTCAACGTGCGCCAACGAGAGACAGCACGGCAACACCCCCATGCGCTGGAGCAACTGACATGGCCGACGTGCACTTCACCAACGTGCGCATCTTCGACGGTGGCGGCGAGATGCCGTTCATGGGCGATGTGCTGGTGGCCGGCAACCGCATCACACGCGTGGTCAAGACCGGCTTCGGCCAGCGCACGCCGCCGGTGGCCGGTGCCACGGTGATCGACGGGGCCGGGGCCTTCCTGATGCCGGGCATGGTGGAGGCGCACACGCACTTCAGCTGGAACGACCAGCCCAGCCTGGACGCGATCCAGCGCATGCCGCCAGAAGAGCACATCCTGTGGTGCGCCGAGGTCGCCAAACGGTATCTGGACATGGGCTGGACCAGCTGCGTCGGCGCCGCCGCTGCCAAGCCGCGGCTGGACGTGGTGATCCGCAACGCGATCAACGACGGCACCATCGTCGGCCCGCGGTACCTGGCCGCCAGCCAGGAGATCACGGTGCCCGGCGGCCTGGGCGACACCACGCAGCCGCACCTGCCGCAGCCGGAGTTTGCGTTCGGTGCCGTGGTCAGCGGGGCCGAAGAGATGCGCCGCTGCGTGCGAATGTTCGCCAAGTACGGCGTGGACACGCTGAAGATCAACCTCAGCGGCGAGTCCATCACCGGCATGCCGTCGGAAATGAGCCAGTTCACCGAGGCCGAGATCCGCACCTGTGTGGAAGAAGCCAAGGCCTGGGGCAAACGTGTGGCGGCGCATGCCCGCAGCACCTGGGCCATCAAGCAGTGTGTGCACCTGGGCATCGAGGTCATCTACCACGCCAGTTTTGCCGACGAAGAAGCGCTGGACCTGCTGGAGGCGCACAAGTTCGATCACTTCGTGGCGCCGGGCCTGGCCTGGTTGATCAACACCTGCCACCACGCTTCTCAGTGGGGCCTGACGCCTGAAGTCACGAAGAAGATGGGTTACCACCGCGAGCTGGAGGCGGCCATCCAGAGCATGCAGGCCATGCGCCGGCGCGGCATCCGCATCCTGCCCGGGGGCGACTACGGTTTTGCCTGGACACCGCACGGCACCAACGCGAAAGACCTGGACTACTTCGTCAAGTACGTCGGCATGAGCACGATGGAAGCGCTGCTCTCGGCCACCGCCTGGGGCGGTCCGATGATGAAGATGGGCAAGCAGATCGGCTACATCCGCGAAGGCTGCCTGGCCGACATCCTGCTGATCGACGGCGACCCGCTGGCCGACATCACCATCCTGCAGGACAAGGCCCGCATCCTGGCGGTGATGAAGGACGGCGAGTTCCACCGCGCACCGCCGCAGCGCGGTGCGCGCCAGCCGGTGAGCACGACGAGGTGGGCGGCATGAGTGACATCCTCTTCACCAATGTGCGGATCCTGGACGGGTCCGGCCAGAACCCGTTCAGCGGCAGCGTGCGGGTGCGGGGCAACCGCATCCAGGAGGTCGGACGCAGCCTGGCGCCGGTGGGCAACTTCGGCGGTGATGTCACGGTGATCGACGGTGCCGGCGCGACGCTGATGCCCGGCATGTGCGAGGCCCACACGCACTTCAGCTGGAACGACGCCGCCACGTTGGCCGCGATCCAGACCATGCCACTGGAAGAACATGTGCTGTGGTGCGCCAAGGTGGCGGGGCGCTATCTGCAGGCGGGTTTCACGTCGTGTGTCGGCGCGGCCTGCGCCAAGCCGCGGCTGGACGTGGTGACCCGCAACGCCATCCAGAGCGGCCAGATCCCCGGCCCGCGTTACCTGGCCGCCAGCCAGGAGATCACCGTGCTGGGTGGCCTGGGCGACGAGACCTTGCCGCACCTGCCGTTCCCGGAGTTCAGCTTCGGCGTCAACGTCAGCGGTGCCGAAGAGATGCGCAAAGCCGTGCGCCTGTTCCTGAAGTACGGCGTCGATTCGATCAAGCTCAACCTGTCGGGCGACAACTTCACGCCGCAGTCCCCGGCCGGCACCACCTGGATGACCGACGCCGAAGTGGCCGCGGCGATGGAAGAGGTCAAGCTGCGTGGCAAGCGCGGTGTGGCGCACGCGCGTTCCGCCGCCAGCGTGAAGCAGGCGCTGAAACACGGCATCCAGATCATCTACCACGCGAGTTACACCGACACCGAGACGC
Source organism: Rubrivivax sp. (assembly GCA_018780805.1). GTDB lineage: Bacteria > Pseudomonadota > Gammaproteobacteria > Burkholderiales > Burkholderiaceae_C > Rubrivivax. Next base: position 2,281 of record JADMJD010000058.1, read on the forward strand.
TGGACCTGCTGGAGGCGGCGCGTGACGAGGTCTTCGTCGCGCCCGGCATCGCGATCCTGTACGCGATGCTGCACGAGGCCGAGCCCTGGGGCGTCACGCACGACATGGCGGTCGGCATGGGCTACCAGCACGAGTGGGACCATGCCATCGAATCACTGCGCGCGATGCACAAACGCGGTGTGCGGGTGCTGCCGGGCGGCGACTACGGTTTTGCCTTCACCCCGCATTGCCAGAACGCGCGCGACCTGGAATTCTTCGTCAGGTACCTGGGCATGACGCCGATGGAGGCCATCCGCAGCACCACGCTGTACGGCGGCCAGATCATGATGAAACCCGACGAACTGGGCGTCGTGAAAGCCGGCTGGCTGGCCGACCTGCTGCTGGTCGATGGCGACCCGCTGGCCAACCTGGCCATCCTGCGGGACCCGCAGCGCATCCTGGCCGTGATGAAGGACGGTGTGTTCGCCAAGACCCCGCCGGTGGCGCACGCCCGGCGCTGGGAGCGCGCCGCGTGAGCCGGAACCAGCGGCTGGCGCTGTGGCTGCTGATCGGCGGCCCGGTCGCGGTGTTTTCGCTGTGGGCGATGGTGGACAACACCCGCCTGTACTTCGTCACGCTGCTCAACGGGCTGACGCTGGCGTCGCTGTATTTCATCGTCGCGAGTGGGTTCACGTTGGTCTTCGGCCTGATGCGCAACGTGAACCTGGCGCATGGCTCGCTCTACCTGCTGGGCGGCTACGTGGGTTATGTGGTGGCCGAGCGCACCGGCTGGTGGGTGCTGGCGCTGGCCGCGGGTTTCCTGGCCGCGGCCGTGGCCGGACTGCTGATCCAGGTGCTGATCCTGCGCCGCATGCAGGGGCAGGACCTGCGGCAGACGCTGGTGACCATCGGCCTGTCCATCGTCGTGGCCGACATCCTGCTTTGGATCTTCACCGGGCAGGTCTACCAGATGGAAGCGCCGGAATGGCTGCAAGGCCCCATCCGCGGCATCCCGCTGATCAACGCCTACGGCGCCTTCCGCCTGAGCCTGCTGGGCTTCGGCATCGCCATCGGCCTCGGCCTGTGGTGGCTGCTGAACCGCACGCGGGTCGGCATGATGATCCGCGCCGGCGTCGATGACCGCGGCATGCTGGCAGCGTCGGGTGTGAACGTGAACCGTGTGTTCGCCGTCACCTTCATGCTGGGCGCCGGGCTGGCCGGGTTTGGCGGTGTCATCGGTGCGGTGGAGTTGTCCATGGTGCCCGGTGAAGACATCCGGCTGCTGTTGGCTTCGTTGATCGTCGTCATCGTCGGCGGCATGGGCAGCGTGGTGGGTGCGGCCATTGGTGCGGTGATCCTGGGACTGGCGGAAACCTACGGCCTGGCCTACGCACCCACCTACAGCGTGGTGTTCACGTTTGTGATCCTGATCCTGGTGCTGGCCTTCCGCCCGCGCGGCATCATGGGGAAAGCGGCATGAGCGCCGCGCAGTGGCGCCGGGCGATGAACCGGCAGACGTCGATGCCGGTGCGGCCGCGGCCGGCGTCGGCGATGCAGCCCACGGTGGTGGCGGCCGACCCGTACCCTGACAGCGCTGCGCCCCGCTGGCTGAAGTACCTGTGGCAAACGCTGCACGCGCGCCATGTGTTCACGCTGGCCTTCGTATTGTTGTTCCCCTTCGTGGCCAGCCCCTTCATCACCTTCCAGGTCGCGTCGCAGGCCCTGGTGCTGGGGCTGATCGCGCTGTCGCTCACCTTCCTGGGCGGTTATGGCGGCATGGTGTCGCTGGCGCAGATGACGGTGGCCGGCATCGCGGGTTATGGCATCGCGGTGCTGGGCACCAGCAGCAGTGCCGAGATCAGCCTGGGCTGGCCCTGGTGGGTGGCGGTGCCGTTTGCAATTCTCATCGCCACGCTGTGCAGCACGCTGATCGGCTGGCTCTCGGTGCGCACCGAAGGCATCTACACCATCATGATCACGCTGGCCATCGGCGTGGCTTTCTACTACCTGGTGCTGCAGAACTACAGCATCTTCAACGGCTTCCAGGGCCTGCGCGAACTGAAGCCGCCCACGCTCTTCGGCCTGAACTGGCGCGATCCGCTGCCGTTCTACTTCCTGTGCCTGGGCTGTGCGCTGGTGGGTTACTTCGTCGTCAAGTGGGTGGTGCGCGCGCCCTTCGGCGTGGCGCTGCAGGGCATCCGCGACAACCCGCGCCGCATGGAGGCGCTGGGGTACCACGTGGTGGCGCACCGCGTGGCGGCCTACGCCTTTGCCGGTGTGCTGGCGGCCGTCGGCGGCATCCTGCTGGCCTGGTACAACGCCTTGATGACACCCGGCTCGGTGGGCACCGGCTGGCTGATCAACATCCTCGTCATCGCCGTGCTCGGCGGCATGCGGCACCCGATCGGCGCCTTCATCGGCGCCATCCTCTTCGTGCTGCTGCAGACCTTCGCGATCGACCTGATTGACCGCGAACGCTTCAACCTCGTGATCGGTGGTGTCTTCCTCGCCATCGTGCTGCTTTCCCCCGACGGCCTGCTCGGACTGTGGGCGAAGCTACGTGCCCGCTTCGGCCCGAACCAGACCATGACTTCGCCAACCCCAAGGAGACAACAGTGAAAACGACGAAGAGACAGTGGTTGCGTTCGACGATGGCCCTCGCGGCGCTGACCGTGGTGACCGGTGCCGCCTGGGCACAGGGTGCGCCCGTCAAGATCGGCCTGCTGGCCACGCTGGAAGGCCCGTTCGCGGCCGGCGGTGCCGATGGCATGCGCGGGGCCGAACTCGCGGTCAAGCAGCGCGGCGGCGCGGTGGCCGGCCGGCAGATCCAGATCATCAAGGCCAGCTCCGACGCCAAGCCCGACGTGGCCGTCAACGCCACGCGCAAGCTGGTGGAGCAGGACAAGGTCGACATCATGGTCGGCCCGCTGTCCGGCGGTGAAGGCATCGCCGTCAAGGACTACTCCAAGACCCAGCCGCAGGTGACCTTCATCAACGGCGCCTCGGGCGCGCAGGCCACCACGCTGGCCAGCCCCAGCCCCAACTTCTTCCGCTTCAACACCGAGGGTGCGCAGTGGATGGTGGGCCTGGGCCAGGCCGCGCTGGACAAGGGCTACAAGCGCGTGATGGTGATCGCCGAGGACTACGCCTTCCCGTACTCGCAGGTGCAAGGCTTCATGGCCGAGTTCTGCGCCAAGGGCGGCAAGGTGCCGGTCAAGGCCTGGGTGCCGCTGGGCGGCAAGGACTACTCGTCCGTGATCGCGCGCATCCCGAAGGACGTGGACGCGCTGCTGGTGGTGCTGGGCGGCGCCGACGCCGTGAACTTCCTGACCCAGTACGAAAACGCCGGTGGCGACAAACCCATGCTGGGCGGCTCCATCACCGTCAGCCAGGACGTGCTGAACTACAAGGGCAAGCGCCGAGATTCGTTGGTGGGCACGCTGGCCGCGGGCCCGGTGGCCGATGCCTTTGATGGCGCCGACTGGAAGGCCTTCGTGGCCGACTACCAGAAGACCTACCCGGTCTCGGCCGGCGGCTTCCCCAGCCCCAGCCTGTTTGCCTACGTGTACTACGTCAACATGAAGGCGGCGCTTGACGGCCTGGATGCCGTGAAGGGCGATCTGTCCGGCGGCCAGGCCAAGTACCGTGAAGCGCTGCAGAAGATGGTGCTCAAGACCCCCACCGGTGACGTGCGGCTGGATGGCAACCGCCAGGCCATCGGCACCACCTTCGTGATCGAGGTCGTGAAGGACGCCAAGGGCAACCTGAACACCAAGGTGGCGCGCAAGGTCGACAACATCGACCAGATGCTGGGCATGAAGAAGGAAGACTTCCAGATGGGCACCCGCGACGTGCCCAACTGCCCGTAAGAGGCCGCCGGTGGCCACCGTGATGCCTTTGCGCCCAGGCGCTGCCCGTGTCTCATCACGCGGGGCAGCGCCCAAGGCCCTGGCTTCGGGCGACGCGCTCGTGCTCGAAGGCGTGACCCGCGCTTTCGGCGCGCTGCGCGCCGTCGACGATGTCAGCTTCGCGGTGGCCGCCGGCCAGAAATACGCCGTGCTGGGCTCCAACGGCGCGGGCAAGACCACGCTGTTCAATGCCATCACGGGCGACTTCCCGCCCACGGCGGGCGTGATCCGCTTTTTCGGTGAAGACATCACCGCGCTGCCGCCGCACGAACGCATCCGCAAGGGGCTGCGGCGCACCTACCAATCGTCCCTGCTGTTCCGCGAGCTCTCGGTGCGGGACAACCTCTTCCTGGCCGTGCGTGGTGTCGCGAACGGCCGCTTCAGCCTGCGCCGGCCCGGGGCATCGCACCCGTCCACGCAGGCCACACAAGACCTGCTGGAGCGCGCACGCCTGGCCCACATCGCCGACGAGCTGGTGGCCAACCTGGCGCACGGCCAGCAGCGCCAGCTGGAGATCGGCATGGCGCTGGCCGGTGCGCCGCGGCTGATCCTGTTCGACGAGCCGGCGGCTGGCCTGTCGCCCGCAGAACGCCGTGAGCTGGTGGCGCTGCTGCGCTCGCTGCCGGCCCACATGAGCTACGTGCTGATCGAACACGACCTGGACATCGCGCTGCGTGTCACCGAACAGGTGACCGTGATGCACAACGGGCGTGTGCTGAAGACCGGCACGCCGGAGCAGATCGAAAACGATGCCGAGGTGCAGGCCATCTACATGGGCGGGAAGCATTGAGATGACGCAGTCTTCGACTTCCGGCTCGGCGTTCTGCATTGGCGTTGATCGCGCTCGCAGAGAGTGGCGGCCTGGCCGGGAGCGGGTGGCCCGGGCCGGGCTGAACCCGCGGTCCGGCCGTTGGCCGGACTGCTCTGCGCTGCTCGCAGCCAGGGACCCGGCGCTGAACTCGCGGCGTTCGCTGCGCTCACTCTGCTCAGACAAGCGCGCCGAGTCAGAGCACGAAGCGCGCTGCGCGCGCGGTCCCAGGCCGCTGCGCTGCTCGACGCTGGGTTCCTTATGCCCGACCCGGGCCACCCGCTCCCGGCCCGGCAGCACCGGACGTGGCGCGCCGGCTCGATGCGCCACCGCTGGTGCCGCCAAGGGCTGTGCGGGCAGGGCACGGCGCGCAGCGAGTTTTGCGCCGGGCCAGACGACCGAGAAGCGCAGGGGCGAAGCGTGGACGAGGAACCGTCCACTGTGGACGGTTCCTCGCGGCGCGCAGCGCCGACCGCCACCATCGTGCGACGTGCCCTGCCCGCACAGCCCTTGGCCGCCACAGATCAGGCGTTCAACTGACGGGCGGACAACGCCCAGCGTCCACTGACATGGCCACCCCGCTGCTGGTCATCGAAGGCCTGGACGTCTACTACGGCCACGCGCACGCCTTGCAAGGCGTGAGCCTGGCGCTGGAGCGTGGTGTGCTCGGCATCGTCGGCCGCAACGGCATGGGCAAAACCACGCTGTGCAATGCCGTCACCGGCCTGCTGCCGGCCATCGCGTCCACCAAGGGCAGCATCCGGCTGCAGGGCGAAGAGATCCTGGGCCTGCCGCCGGACCGCATCACACGCCGCGGCATCGCCTATGTGCCGCAGGGCCGGCGTGTGTGGCCGTCCTTGTCGGTGGACGAGACGCTGCGCCTGGTGGCGCCCAAGCGCCGCGATGTGGACCGGGTCTACGCGATGTTCCCGCGGCTGGCCGAGCGCAAGGGCAATGGCGGCGCGCAGCTGTCAGGCGGTGAGCAGCAGATGCTGGCGATCGGCCGTGCGCTGCTGCTGCAGCCGCGCCTGCTGGTGATGGACGAGCCCACCGAGGGCCTGGCGCCGGTGATCGTCGAGCAGGTGGCGCAGGCGCTGCGCACGCTGGCGGCCGATGGCGAGATCGGTGTGCTGCTGATCGAGCAGAACCTGGGCGTGGCCATCGAGGTGGCCGACACCATCGGCGTGATGGTCAACGGCCGCATCGCGCAGCAGATGCCGGCGGCCGTGCTGGGCGGCGATCGCGCGCTGCAGGAGCGGTTGCTGGGCGTGCGCTCGGCCGCCGACGACGAGACCGAGGCCCCGGCCGCCGCGCCGGAAGCCGGCCCGACCACCGTGATCACTGTCGCACGCCAGCATGGCGGCGGCGCGCCGTCGCTGGACGACCTGGGCCCACGCACCGTGCGCGGCTTCAACCGCTGGAACGCGGGCGATGCCAGCGCACCGGTGCCCGACATCCCGCGTGCGGCGCCTTCCGCGCCGCCCGCCCCTTCGGCGCCCACCCTGAGCAAAGCGGCGCAGGTGGTGGAGTTCCCGGTGGCCGCCACCAGCGGCCGCGCCGCCTACGTGGCCGGCACCTTCGACACCAAGGGCCGCGAGCTGTTTTTCCTGCGCCAGTGCCTGGAAAAGCTCGGCCTGCGCGTGGTGACGGTGGACCTGTCCACCAGCGGCAAACCCTCGCCCGCCAGCGTGCACCCGCGCGAGGTGGCGCGTCACCACCCTGGGGGCGAATCAGCGGTCTTCAGCGGTGACCGCGGCAGCGCCGTCGGGGCGATGGCCGAGGCCTTCGAGCACTACATCCGCACCCGGCGGGATCTGGGCGGCATCGTCTCCGCCGGGGGCTCCGGTGGCACCTCGCTGGCCACACCGGCGATGCGGGCGCTGCCCATCGGCGTGCCCAAGGTGATGGTCAGCACCATGGCCAGCGGCGACACACGCCCGTACGTGGGCCCGAGCGACATCTGCATGATGTATTCCGTCACCGACGTGCAAGGCATCAACCGCATCAGCGAGCAGGTGCTGGCCAACGCCGCGCACGCGCTGGCCGGCATGGTGATGCACCCGCCCACGCTCAGCGACGCGCACAAACCGGCGCTGGGGCTGACCATGTTCGGTGTCACCACGCCCTGTGTGCAGGCCGTGACCAAGCGGCTGGGCGAAGAGCTGGACTGCCTGGTTTTCCACGCCACCGGCGTCGGCGGCCAGAGCATGGAAAAACTCGCCGACTCGGGCCTGCTGGCCGGTGTGATCGATGTCTCCACCACCGAGATCGCGGACGAGATCGTCGGCGGCACGCTCTCGGCCGGCCCGACGCGGCTGGACGTGTTCGCGCGACACGCGCTGCCCTACGTCGGCTCGCTGGGTGCGCTGGACATGGTGAACTTCGGCGCGCTGGAAACGGTGCCCGAGCGCTTCCGCGGCCGGCGGCTGTACAAACACAACCCCAACGTCACGCTGATGCGCACCACGGCCGACGAGTGCCGCGCCATCGGGCAGTTCCTGGTGGCCAAGCTCAACGCGATGCGCGGGCCGGTGCGCTTCTTGATCCCGGAAGGCGGGGTCTCGGCCATCGACCGCCCGGGCCAGCCCTTCCACGACCCCGAGGCCGACCGCGTGCTGTTCGACACCGTGGCCAGTGGCTTCCGCGCTGGGGCCGGGCGGCAACTGATCCGGCTGCCACTGCACATCAACGACGAAGCTTTTGCCGACGCGCTGGTCGACGCATGGCGTGCTGTTGCCCCAACCTCGGCCCCCCCCACTTCCACGGAGCGCACGCATGCCGCGCATCGCTAGAACCGAATTGCTCGCGCGCTTCCGCGCCAAGATCGCCGCCGGCCGGCCGCTGATCGGCGGGGGCGCCGGCACCGGCCTGTCGGCCAAGTGCGAAGAAGCCGGTGGCATCGACCTGATCGTGATCTACAACTCTGGCCGCTACCGCATGGCCGGGCGTGGATCGCTCGCCGGTCTGCTGGCCTACGGCAACGCCAATCAGATCGTCTGCGAGATGGCGCTGGAGGTGCTGCCGGTGGTGAACCACACGCCCGTGCTGGCCGGTGTGAACGGCACCGACCCCTTCATGATCCCGGACCAGTTCCTGCGCCAGCTGATCGACCTGGGTTTCAGCGGTGTGCAGAACTTCCCCACCGTGGGCCTGATCGACGGCAGCTTCCGCGCCAACCTGGAAGAAACCGGCATGGGCTACGGCCTGGAGGTGGAGATGGTCCAGCGCGCCCGCGCGCTGGACCTGCTGACCACGCCCTATGTCTTCAGCGAACAGAACGCCACCGACATGGCGCGAGCCGGCGCCGACATCGTGGTCTGCCACCTGGGCCTGACGACCGGCGGCAGCATCGGCGCCGAAACCGCGCTGAAGCTGGCCGACTGCGTGGCCCCCATCAACGCCTGGGCTGCGGCGGCCAAGGCCGTGAACCCCGAGGTCATCGTGCTGTGCCACGGCGGCCCGATCGCCACGCCCGAAGACGCGCAATTCATCCTCGGCCAATGCCCGGCCTGCCACGGCTTTTACGGCGCCAGCTCGATGGAGAGGCTGCCCACCGAGGTGGCCTTGACCGAGACCACACGCCGCTTTGTTCAGATCACGAGATAACGGAGACCCACCATGACCGGCGCTGAATTCGGCAGCTTCCTCCTTGGCCTGATCGTCGTCGCGATCATCGTCGCCATCGCGGTGTGGCTGCTGCACTGGCTCTACCTGCGCAGCAGCAAGGAGCGCGCGTTTGTGCGCACCGGCCTGGGCGGCCAGAAGGTGGTGCTCGACGGTGGCGCCTTCGTGTTGCCCATCGTGCACGACGTGATCCCGGTGAACATGAACACGCTGCGGCTGGAGGTGGTGCGCGGCCGCGACAAGGCGCTGATCACCAAGGACCGCATGCGCGTGGACGTGATCGCCGAGTTCTACGTGCGCGTGGCCGCACAGGCCGACGCCGTGGCGGCCGCCGCGCAGACCCTGGGCCTGCGCACGATGGAGCCGGACCAGCTGAAGGAGTTGGTGGAAGGCAAGTTCGTCGATGCGCTGCGCACCGCCGCGGCCGAGATGACGATGGAAGAGCTGCACGAAAAGCGCGGCGCCTACGTCAAGCGCGTGCGCGAGACCGTGGCCGAGGACCTGACCAAAAACGGCCTGGAGCTGGAAGCCGCGTCGCTGACCCAGCTGGACCAGACCGGCATGGAGTACTTCAACCCCAGCAACGCCTTCGACGCCGAGGGCCTGACGCGGCTGACCGAGCAGATCGAACACCGCAAAAAACAGCGCAACGACGTCGAGCAGGACACGCTGATCGCGATCCGCAACAAGAACCTGGAGGCGGAAAAACTCAGCCTGGACATCGACCGCGAAGCCGAACAGGCCCGCCTGGCCCAGCAACGCGAAGTGGAGTTCGCGCGCGCCCGGCAACGCTCTGAGCTGGCGACCGAACGCGCCCAGCGCGAGCAGGATTCCGAAGGTGCGCAGATCACGGCCAAGCAGGCCATCGACACCGCCCGCATCCGCAGCGAACAAAGCCTGGAGCAGGCGCGCATAGTCAAGGAGCGCACGATCCAGGCGGCCGAGATCGAGCGCCGGCAGTCGCTGGAGCTGGCCGAACAACAGCGTGCCATCGCGGTGGCACGTGAGAGCGAAAGCCTGTCGAATGCCCAGGCCGCTGCCGAGGTGGCGCGTGCCCTGGCGGTGTCGGCCGAAGAAAAGGTGTTCACCGCGCGCGAGGTGGAGATGGCCGAGCGCAAGAAAGCCATCGAGCTGATCGGCGCCGCGCAGATGGCCGAGCGCGAGGCGCTGCAACTCACGGTGGCGGCGCAGGCCGAAAAGGCCGCCAGCGCCGACCGCGGCGATGCCATCCGCGCCCAGGCCGAGGCCGATGGTGATGCCGACCGCATCCGCGCGCTGGCCTTGCGCGTGCGCGCCGAGATCGAAGCCGAAGCCGCACGCTGGATGAACGAAGCGCAGAACGTGTTGTCGCCCGAGGCGCGCGCCTCGGCGCTGCGCATGCGGCTGGTGGAAAAAGCCGAAGGCATCATCCGCGAATCGGTGCGGCCGATGGAGCGCATCGAGGGCATCAAGATCCTGCACGTGGATGGCCTGGGCGGCGGTGGCGGCGGCGGTGGTGGCGAGAGCAGCAGTGGCGGCGGGTTCTCCGACGGCATCGTGAACTCCGCGCTGCGCTTCCGCGCGCAGGCGCCCTTGGTGGACCAGCTGCTGCGCGAGATCGGCCTGGATGCCGGTGATCTGCAGCGGCTGACGGCGGGTGCCACGAGTGGCCAGGCCGCGCTGCCGCCGGCGGCATCGAAGGAGTAAACGAGCGTGATCCGCGTCTACGTCAGCAGCGTCATCGACGCCAGCGCCGACAACGTCTGGGCCCGCATCCGCGATTTCAACGGCCTGCCGCTGTGGCACCCGGCCATCGCCGACAGCCGCATCGAGAACCAGGAGCCGGCCGACCGGGTGGGCTGCATCCGCCACTTCCACCTGCGCGATGGCGGCATGATCCGCGAGCGGCTGCTGGCGCTGTCCGACTACGACTACAGCTGCGTCTACGAGATCATCGAGAGCCCGATGGGCGTGGCCAACTACGTGGCCACGCTGAAGCTCACGCCCATCACCGACGGCAACCGCTGTTTTTCCGAGTGGAGCGCCGAGTTCGATTGCGACGAAGGCCGCGAACGTGAGCTGACCACCAGCATCGGCGATGGTGTTTTCCAGGGTGGTTTCGACGCGCTGAAGCGGCACTTCGGCCGCCGCTGAGCGGGCACACCCATGCTGCAGAAGGTCATCCGCTCCACCGTCATCGACGCGCCGATCGAACGTGTCTGGGCCGTGCTGCGTGATTTCAACAGCCACGACCAGTGGCACGACGTGGTGGCGCACAGCCAGATCGAAGCCGGCGAGCGGTCGGACCAGGTGGGCTGCGTGCGCAGCTTCAGCCTGAAGGACGGTGCCCGCATCCGCGAGCAGCTGCTGACGCTGGACGACCGGCAGTACAAGAGCACCTACTGCATTGTCGAAGCCACGGTGCCGCTGCAACGTTATGTGGCCACCGTGACGCTCAAACCCGTCACTGACGGCCGGCGCACCTTCTGGCACTGGGAGTCCAGCTTCGCCACACCGCCGGGCATGGAAGCCGAGCTGCGCCAGATGGTGGCCGAAGGGGTTTACGAAGCCGGTTTTGCCAACCTGCGCCGGCACCTGGAACGGGGTGGCGACCTGCGCGCACCCGGTGCCGCGCCCATGCCCACGGCCTTGCCGCTGCCAGGCCGGCGCATCGTGGTGCCAGCGTATGGCGACGCGCATGCGCTGGTGGCCGAAGACCACGCCGTGCCACCGCCCGGCCCGGGCGAGGTGCGCATCCGCCAGCGCGCCGTGGGTGTGAACTACATCGACGTCTACCTGCGCCGCGGCTGGATCCCCGGCCTGATGGCGCCCGGCGGCACCCCGGGGCAGGAGGCCGCCGGCAGCGTGGTGGACTGCGGTGCCGGCGTGCACGGCTTCAGCCCCGGGGACCGCGTGGCCTACCTGGGCCCGACCACCGGCGCCTACTGCAGCCTGCGCAACGTGCCGGCCGCGTGGCTGGTGCGGCTGCCCCCCGCGGTGGACGACGAGCTGGCCGCGGCCGTGCTGCTGAAGGGCTTGACCGCCGACTACCTGCTGCAGGACCTGGGCCGCGTGCGCCCCGGCCAGCGCTGGCTGGTGCACGCCGCGGCCGGCGGTGTGGGCCTGCTGCTGTGCGCCTGGGCCCGGCGGCTGGGCGCCACGGTGATCGGCACCGTCTCCAGCGAGGCCAAGGCGCGCCTGGCGCGTTTGCATGGCTGCGAACACGTGATCGTGACGCCCGACTACCACTTCGCCGAGGCCGTGCAGCGCGACTTCGGCGGCGCCGATGTCATCGTCGACGGTCTGGGCGTGGCCGCGCAGGCCGAGAACTTCGCCGCGCTGGCGTCCTGCGGCCACTGGATCAGCCTGGGCCAGGCCAGCGGCCCGCTGGAGCCGGTGTCGCCCGACGCGCTGGTGATGAAGTCGGCCAGCTTCTCGCGCCCGGTGGTGTTTGCCTACATCGCCACCCCGGCCGTGCTGGCCACGCGCGCCGCGCGGCTGTGGGCGGCGCTGGCCGATGGCAGCATCCGGCCACCGCCCATCGAACGTTACACACTGGATGCCGCGGCCGAGGCGCACGCCCGGCTGGAGTCACGCGCCACCAGCGGCGCGCTGGTCTTGCTGCCCTGAGGAACACCCATGATCGTCGGCATGAACCACTTCACCGCCATCGCCGAAGACCCGGCGAAGACGATGGACTTCTACACCGGCCTGCTGGGTCTGCAGCCCGGCCCGCGGCCGGACCTGGGCTTCCCCGGCGCCTGGTTGTACGCCGGCGGCCCGCAGGCCGTGCTGCACCTGTACTTCGACCGGCCCGTGCCCTCGCACCGCGCCGGCGTGATCGACCACATGGCGTTCACGGCCACCGACCTGAAGGCCGTCAAGGCGCGTTTCGACGCCGCCGGCTGGAAATACGACCTGCGCCGCCAGGTGGGTGCCGGCACCTGGCAACTCTTTTGCCACGACCCCAGCGGCGCCAAGGTGGAACTGGACTTCGACCCGTCAGAAACCCTGTGAGGGTGAGAGGCCGTGCCCGGCCTCTCGTGCGCTGACCCCGCGCGGAATGCGGGCGCCGGCTGCGGCGTATGCTTTCACCATGAAAGCTGTCACCTTGATCTTTGCAGCCGCCTTGCTGGCCGGCTGCGCCACGCCCGGCCTGCGTTCACTGCAGCCCGGCCTGCCCGAAGCCGACGTGGCGCAACGCTGGGGCGCGCCCACCGGCCGCTACACGCTGCCCACCGGCACGCGGCTGGAATTTGCCACCGGCCCCGAAGGCCTGGAAACCTGGATGGTGGACCTGGACAGCAGCGGCAAGACCGTGGCCTGGCGCCAGGTGCTGGAAGAGCGCAACCTGCGCGCGGTGCAGGGCAAGCTGCCCGGCATGACCCGCGACGAACTGCTCAGCACCCTGGGCCGGCCGGGCTTCAAGCGGCCGGCGCGCATGGGCGGCGAGGTCTGGTCCTGGCGCCACGAGTCGGCCTTCTGCCTGTGGTTCCAGGTCTCCTTCAACACCAGCGGCCGGGTGATGGATGCAGCGTTTGCGCCCGACCCGCGCTGCGACCATCTGGACGATTGACGGACGGCTGCGCGATGGCGGTCACCCTCTACGGCATCCCCAACTGCGACACGGTGAAGAAGGCCCGCGCCTGGCTGGCCGAGCGCGGGACCGAGGTGCAGTTCCATGACTTCAAGAAAGCCGGCGTGCCGGCCGACCAGCTGGACCGATGGATCGCCTCCGCCGGCTGGCCCAAGCTGCTGAACCGCCAGGGCACCACCTGGCGCAAGCTGGACGCCGCCACGCAGGCCGCGGTGGTGGACGCCGCATCGGCCCGCGCGCTGATGCTGGCGCAGGCCAGCGTGATCAAGCGCCCGGTGGTGGCCTGGGCCGACGGCAGCATCACCGTCGGCTTCGACCCCGCGGTCTGGGCGGCTCAGCCCAGCTGAAGATCAAACGCTGCTTCGGCCAGCACCTGGCCGTTGACCCGCAGGTCCAGCACATGCCCGCCCGCGTGGTAGCGCCGTGTCGTGATCGGGCGCACCGGGTGGGCCTTGCGCAGGGCCCGGGTTTCGCCAGGCGCCAGCACCAGGTTCCAGCCCTTGAAGACCTTGGGGCTGAGCGAGCCGTCGGCCTTCACGTGGTGCACCGCGTAGTCGATCACCAGGGTCTGCGTGCGGCGTGCGCTGGAGGTGATCAACACGGCCATCTGCAGCGATTGGCCGAGCGTGATGCGCGCGGGTGACAGCACCAGCGTCAACTCGCCCTTCAGCGCCTGCCCCAGCCCCCAGGCTTTCAGCATGCCCGCATGCCCTTGTTTGACCAGCGTTCGGCTGGCGTGGCGCAGCAGTGCGCGGCGTTCGGCCGGCGCATCGTTCAGGTGCTGCTGCACCCAGGCCACCACGCGCGCCGGGTGGTCCTTGGCGATGTCGTTCAGGTGGTTGGCCACGCTGCGGCGCACGTAGTCGCTGGTGTCGTCCTGCAGCGACAGCAGCAGCGGTGCGGTCGGCGCCGGGTCGGCCACCAGGGCCTTGAGCTGCAGGCCCCAGGGCAGGCGCGGTCGGCTGCCTTCGCTCACCAGCCGGCGCACATGTGCGCTGGAGTCCGCCGTCCAGCGCTGCAGGATGGGGAACACCGTGTCCGGGTGCGCGGCGATGAAGGGCCGGATCGCAAACTCCGCGCTGAAACGCTGCGTGATGGCGTGCAAGGCCTGCAGCCCGCGCTCCGGCTGGGCCAGGCCGTGCCGTGCGACGAACTCGCCCACCGGCCACAGCGCCCAGCCTTCCAGGCCGTCGCGGCAGGGGTCGTCGCTGCCCAGGCGGTCACCGGGCCAGGGCGGGGCCAGCGCCGCTTCCAGCACCTGCGCGGCGTGCGCAAACTCGGCCGGCAGCGTGGCGCCCAGCGCATCGGCCAGCTGCATCGCGCGTGCCTTCATCTCCAGCGCGTCCAGGCCAGTGCTGGCCTGCTTCACAAACGCTTGGGCGTCGAAGGCGGGCCAGGCCCGCTGCAGGTGGCCGGCCATGCGCTGCACCAGGCCGGGGTGGATCAGGTTCTTGAAGGGTTCCATCAGGGGCTGGTGGGCGTTGGAGAGGGCCGGGGGACCGGCGGCACGGCCGCGGTGTCGGGCCCACCAAGCAAGGCTTCCAAGGCCTGTTCCGTCACGCCGAAGTAGCGCTTGAGCTCCCCCACCTGCGCCAGCGCGCCGGCCATCGCTGCCGGCTGCGGCTGCGTACGCCGCACGGCCAGGATCATCTTGTTTTTGCGCGTGTGTTCCAGCGCCACGAACTCGAAGACGCGGGTCTCGTAGCCGCGGCTTTCCAGCAACAGGGCGCGCAGGCTGTCGGTCAGCATCTCGGCCTGCTGCTCGGCATGGATGCCGTGCTGGAACACGCTGCGCAGCGGGTGCGGGCTCAGCAGCTGCGGCCGCAACTGCTTGTGGCAGCAGGGGCTGCACAGGATCACCTGCGCCCCGGCCTGCAGGCCCAGGTGGATGGCGTGGTCGGTGGCGGTGTCGCAGGCGTGCAGCGCGATCATCACGTCCATCGGCTCGGCACGCCAATCGCGCACGTCGCCCTGTTGCAGGCGCAGGCCTTGCAGCCCCAGGCGGGCGATGCTGGCATTGCCTTCGTCGACCAGGTCGGGCCGCAGCTCGACGCCGGTCACGCGCGCCGGTTGGCCGCGTGTGTGGGTCAGCCAGTCGTGCACGGCGAAGGTCAGGTAGGCCCGGCCGGCACCAAAATCCACCACCTCGATGCCGGGTTTGTCGGCCAGCCCGGCACTGCTCAGCGCATGGGCGAAGATCTCGACGAACTTGTTGATCTGCTTCCACTTGCGCGCCATGGCCGGCACCAGCGTGCCCTGCGCCGTGGCCACGCCCAGCGCGGCCAGGAAGGGGCGGTCCAGCGCCAGCCAGCGCTGCCGCGCGCGGTCGTGGGCGGCCGGCGCCGCTTCTGACGCCGCGGTGTCCACCACCGGGGCCGCCGTGCCGTGTGCCGTCAGGTGGCCCTTGCCCTTCTTGCTCAGCACCAGTTGCACCGCTTCGGTGGCGGTGTCCAGGTGCGCGTTGCGGAAGCTCGGGCCCAGCAAGGCCGCCACCTGCGCCAGGCCTTGTTCCAGCGGCAGGTTCTTGGTGATGTCTTTCGTGGTGTGGCTGTAGACGAAGCTGAGCTGCATCTGCCCGCGCAGCAGCAAAGGGCGGACCAGCACACGCTGCAGGTCTGCACCTGCCGCTGAGGCCACGGGTTTGGCCAGCAGCAGCCGCTGCCAGGCCGGGCCACCCGCGGCGTGTGTGGCGTGTGTGGCATCAGCCAGGCGCTGCAGGAACCGTGCGCGGGCGGGGTCGGCGGGTGTGTGATTCACGGGCGCGATTGTGCGGCGGCGGCACGAGCACCTGGCATCAGCCCGCCAACACCACCGGCAAGGCACTGAAGCCGCGGAAGCGCACCCGCCGGTCGCGCTGCGGCGGGCTGGCCAGCCGGATGCCCGGAAACCGCGCCAGCAGCGCGCCGAACGCGATGCGCGCTTCCAGCCGCGCCACGTTCATGCCGGCGCAGGCGTGGCCACCGTGGCCGAAGGCGACATGGTGGTTGGGCTTGCGTGCCAGGTCCAGCCGGTCCGGTTGATCGAAGGCTTCGGGGTCGCGGTTGGCGGCACCGATGGCCAGCGTCAAAAAGCTGCCGACCGGGATCTCTTGGCCGGCCAGCACCATGGGCGCGGTGCTCAGCCGGTTGTTCAGCTGCAGCGGGCTCTCGAAGCGCAGCAGCTCTTCCACCGCCGTGGGCAGCAGGCCGGGGTCGGCGGCCAGGCGTTCGAGCTGATCGCGGTGCGTCATCAGCGCGTGTGCGCCGTTGCCGATCAGGTTGGCGGTGGTCTCGTGGCCGGCGTTCAGCAGGAAGATGCAGTTGTGCAGCAGCTCGGTTTCGCTCAGCTTCTCGCCATTCACCTCGCCCTGGATCAGGCGCGTCAGCACGTCCACCTCGGGGTCGCCGGGTTCGGCGCGGCGCTGTGCCACCAGCACGCGCAGCGCAGCCAGAAAGTCCGTCGTCGCGGCGTTCGCACGCGCCAGCACGGCGGGGCTGGGCGCTGGCTCCAGCGCCGAGAGGATGGCCAGTGACCAGTCGCGCAGCGGGCCGCGCTGGGCGTGGGGCATGTCCAGCAGGTTGCCGATCACCTCCACCGGGATGCGGGCCGCGAAGTCTTCGATCAGGTCGGGCGCGGGCAGTGTGGCCAGGCGGTCCAGCAGGCCCTGCACCAGCGCCACCACGCCAGCCTCCATGCGGGCGATGGCGCGCTGGTTCAGCGCGCCCATCAGCAGCCGGCGCACACGCGTGTGCAGCGGCGGGTCGTTGAACACCAGGCTGCTGGTGTGGTGCTCGAAGATCGGCGAGCCGGGCCCCATGCGCGGGCCGAACTCGCGCACCTTGTCCGAGCTGACATCGGCGCTGCGGTAGACCGCCGACACATCGGTGTGGCGCGTCAGCAGGTAGCTGCCGGGTGCCATCTCATGCACCGGTGACGCCGACCGCAGCGCGGCGTACACCGGGTAGGGGTCGTCGATGAAACCCGGTGGTGGGTCCGTCAGGCGAAAGGAGGAGACGTCGAGCATGCCGCCAGTCTAGTGGCGCATTCGTTCAAGACCGACGACTGGCCGCTGCGCAGACTGCGGGCTCCAACGCTGTAGGAGCCCCACCATGCCACTGCTGATCAACGGCCGCACACATCACATCCCGCCGCCTTTTCAGGACAACACCCTGCTCTGGGTGCTGCGCGAGGCCCTGGGCCTGGTGGGCACACGCTTTGGTTGCGGCCTGGGCCAGTGCGGCGCCTGCACCGTGCTGCTGGACGACACGCCGGTGCGCAGCTGCCAGCTGCCCGTGCAAGCGGCCGTGGGCCGCAGCATCACCACGGTGGAAGGCCTGGCGGCGCCCGATGGCACGCTGCACCCGGTGCAGCAGGCCTGGCTGGATGAATCGGTGGCGCAGTGCGGCTACTGCCAGTCGGGCCAGATGATGGCCACCGTGGCGCTGCTGCGCCAGGTCCCGCGGCCCGACGCCGCGCAGGTGGATGCCGCATTGGCCGGCCACCTGTGCCGCTGCGGCACGCAGCAGCGCATCCGCCAGGCTGTGCAGCGCGCGGCGGGAGCGGCGCGATGAAGCGCCGCACGCTGCTCGGTGGTGCCGGGCTCACGGTGCTGCTGGCCGGTTGCGGCGCGCTGCCGGTGATTCCCAAACGCCCGCTGCCCGAGGGCGCCGATGCGCAGGGCTGGATCCACCATGCCGACGGCTGTTACACGCTGTGGCTGCCGCGTGCCGAGATGGGCCAGCACGTGGGCACCGCGCTGCTGCAGATCGCCAGCGCCGAACTGGGCGTGCCGCCCGAGGTCATCACGCTGCGGCTGCCTTCCACGGCGCAGATCGCGCCGGTGCGTGCCACGGTGGGCAGTGAGTCCATCGCGCTGTTTGCGCTGCCGCTGGCACAGGCCTGCGCCACACTGCGGCAGGCGCTGGCCACGGGGCAGACGGCCGGCCGTTTGCCCGCGCAGCCCCTGCCGGCGGAGCAGCTGCGTGCCTTTCAACGCACGGCCCGGACCAAGACCGCAGACCTGCCGCACCCCGACGGCCCGGCGCTGGTGCGTGGCCAGCCGCTGTTTGCCGCCGATGTGCGGCGTTTGGGCACCGTGTACGGCCGTGTGCTGCGTGCGCCCGCCAGCCCCGACCTGCCGTCCCGCCTGACCGCGGCCGATGAAGACGCGGCGCAGGCGGTCCCCGGCTTCGTGGCCCTGGTGCGCCACCCGCTGCTGATGCACGGCCAGGCCGAGGGCCTGGGCCTGCTGGCGCGCAGCCCCGGCGCGCTGGACCACATCGAGGCCGCGCTGGCGCCGCAGTGGTCCGTCACCGGCAGCTTCGGCTCCGCGGAAATTGCCCAGGCCTTGGACGTGGACCGGGCGCTGGCCGCTGGGGCCCTGCCGCACACCGTGGCGAACTTCGACCAGAGGGCCGATGGCACCGTCACAGGCCCCTGGGACGTCGACCTGAACATCGACATCGACGCCGCGCCACACGCCGGCATCGAACCGCGCTGCGCGGTGGCCGAGTTCGGCGCAGACGGTGCCCTGCAGGTCTGGACCGGCACACAGGACGCGTTTTACGTGCGCGCCGTGCTGGCACGTCGCCTGGGGCTGGACGAGGCCCGCATCACCGTGCACGGCCAGCGCATCGGCGGCGCCTTCGGCGGCCGCACGCTGTGCACCGTGGAGCTGGAGGCGGCGGTGCTGGCGCGCAGCGCCGGCGCACCCGTCAAGCTGCAGTGGACACGCGCCGACGAACTGCAGCAGGGCTTCCACCGCCCGCCGTCGCGCCACCGTGTGCGTGCCCGTGTGGCCGGTGGGCGGCTGCAGGCCTGGTGGCATGCCTTTGTCAGCAGCCCCATCCTGCTGACCAATGCGGCGCTGCCGGCCTGGCTGCACCCGGTCACCCGTTTCACCGGCGATGGTGGTGTGGCGCGGGGCGCCGCGCTGCCGTACCGCGTGCCGCACCAGCACATCGAATACGCGCTGCAGCGCCTGCCGCTGTACGCCGGGCCTTGGCGCGGGCTGGGTGCGGGGCCGAATGGGCTGGCGGTGGAATCCGCCATCGACGAGTGCGCGCGCCGGGCGGGCCAGGACGCGCTGGCCTTCCGCCTGGCGATGGTGGCCGACCCCCGCCTGGCCCGTGTGCTGCAGCGTGTGGCCGATGCGGCGGGCTGGGCCCGCCCGGCGCCGCCCGGCGTGGCACGCGGACTGGCGTGCGGCATCTACAAGGAGCGCAGCTACGCCGCCGTGGTGGCCGAGGTCAGCGCCCGCGACGGCCGCTGGCGCGTGAGCCGCCTGCTCTGCGCACACGACTGCGGCCAGGTGCTGCATGTCGACAGCGTGCGTGCGCAGTGCGAGGGCAACCTGGTCTGGGGCCTGGGCATGGTGTTCGGCGGCGCCTTGCCGCTGGCGGGCGGCGGTGTGGCCGCACGCGGCTTCGACGAAGCGCCCGTCCCGCGCCTGCCCGAGGTGCCGCTGTTGCAGGTGCTGCTGGTGGACGAAGGCGAGCCGCCCAGCGGCGCCGGTGAGACCGCCATCGTCGCCGCGGCCGGTGCCATTGCCAACGCCTTGCGTGCGGCCAGCGGTGTTCGGCCCACGCGCTTCCCGCTCGCGGCCGACGATCCGGCGGCATCATCACGTGCATGAGCGACTTCGCCGCCGCAGCCATGCTGCGCCTGGTCCGGCTGGGCCTGCAGCGCCAGGGTCTGGCAACGCCTGCCCTGACGCACGCCCGCGAGCCGGCGCCGGCACTGGTGCCGCTGCAGGACAAGCGCGCGCTGCTGACGGCGCTGATGCAGCAGCATTGCCCCGCGGTGCTGCTGCGCATCGGTGACGCCGTGCTCGACGCGCCGGACGAACCCACGCTGACCGCGCTGACGCTGGCACCCGACCCCGCCGACCTGCTGGCCCGCTGGCAGCGGCTGGAGCGTTTTGTGCATTCGCGCCACCGCACGCGGGTGCTGG
Source organism: Rubrivivax sp. (assembly GCA_018780805.1). GTDB lineage: Bacteria > Pseudomonadota > Gammaproteobacteria > Burkholderiales > Burkholderiaceae_C > Rubrivivax. The sequence continues at coordinate 22,107 of JADMJD010000058.1, forward strand.
ACACCGGCCCGGGCCGGCTGCGGCTGCAGCACGTGTCGTTGGTGCCGGGGCAAGCGCCTTGGCCGGCGGAAGACCTGCTGGTCTGGGGCCTGTTGCGCGGGCTGATGCAGCGCATCGGCGCCCAGGCGCTGCGCTGCGACGTGGACGCGCAGGACAGCGCCTGCGCCAGCTACCACTGGTGCCCGGCGCTGACCCCCACGTTGCACGAGCCACCGGCCGATGCCTTGCAGGCCGCCCGCGCGGCGCTGGCGGCCGACGTGGCCGCACCCTGGACGCTGGCCCGCCTGGCCGTGGCATTGGGCCTGTCGCCGCGCAGCCTGCAGCGCCGGCTGGCGGCCGACGGCAGCAGCTTCAGTGCGCTGTGGACGGCAGTACGGCTGGCACAGTCGGCTCGGTTGCTGGCCGAAGGGCCGGCCTCCACCGCACAGATCGGTTACTGCTGCGGATTCGCCGACCAGGCGCACTTCACGCGGCGCTTCCGCCAGCACACGGCGTTGACGCCGGCGCGTTACCGCGCCGAGTTTTCCGCCAGCCGATGAGCAGCAGGCCCGCCGCCATCAAGCCGGCGGTGGCCGGCTCGGGCACCGGTGCGCGCAGGCTGAAGTGGTCCACGTCCACCACCTGGTTCGTGAGCCCGTAGTTGATGCCCAGGAACAGGCCGTTGCTGAACGTGCTGGCCAGGTCGGCCGGCAGCGCGGTGTGGGTCAGGCGCGGGTCGATGTCCGCCGGCAGCAGGGCGGGGTTGGCGTTCAACGTGGCTTCGTCCAGGCCCAGGCGGTCCAGGCGGTCGAACGGGTCCTCGTAGGGCATGGGCAGGAAGGCCAGGTAGGCATTGCTGAGCGCCACACCGCCGATGCTGCCGCTGGTGTTGCTGGTCCAGGCCTGCAGCGAGACACCTTCCGGCACGCTGGCGCCGGCCTCCTGCTGCGCGATGTTGTTCATCCACACCGCGCCGGGGCCAGACTGCACCATCTCGCCGCTGGAGATCCACAGCGTCAGGCTTTGTGTGGCGCCGTTGTAGGTGGTGCGAAAGCCCTGGTTGGGCGTGACATCGCTGAAGTACACGGTGCCGTAGTCCGCCGGCGCCGTGTCGAGCACGATCTCGCCGGTGTAGGTGTAGGAAGCACCGCCCATGTAGACGTGGCCACCAAAGTCGTAGGTGGCCGTCTCGGCAAAGGCGGGGGCGGCGGCCAGGCCGGCGAGCAGCGGCAGCAGCAGGAGGGGGCGGTGTGCGTTCATGGCGCCAGCTTCGGTGGCCAAGCTGAAGCCCCGCTGAACTGCGCGCCTGCCCCCCCTTGTTCATGGGCTGCATGCTGGGGCTGATAAGCTGGCCGCATGTTCACCGGCATCGTTCAAGGCATCGCCACCGTCAGCGCCCTGCGCGAGCGGCCCGGCCTGCGCAGCTTCACGCTGCAGTTTCCCCCCGGCTTTGCGGCCGGGCTCGACATCGGCGCCAGCGTGGCGGTGGACGGCACCTGCCTGACCGTGACCGCACTGCACGGCGACGAACATGGCGCCAGTGCGGCCGACTTCGACGTGATGCAGCAGACGCTGACGCTCACCACGCTGGGCGCGCTGCGCGACGGCAGCCGCGTCAACGTCGAACGATCCGCCAAGAGCGGTGCCGAGGTCGGCGGCCACGTGCTCTCGGGCCATGTGGACGCCGTGGCCACGCTGAGCCAGTTGCGCCAGCCGGAGAACAACCACGTGCTGCGTTTTGAGGTGCCGGCGCCGTGGATGAACTACGTGTTCAACAAGGGTTTCATGGCCGTCAACGGCGCCAGCCTGACGGTGGCCGATTCCCACCGGGCGCCCGATGGCGGCGGCTGGTTCGAGGTCTGGCTGATCCCCGAGACGCTGCGCATGACGACCTTTGGCGACAAGGCCGAAGGCGCGCGGGTGAATCTGGAGATCGAACGCCAGACCCAGGTGATCGTGGACACCGTGGAGCGCATCCTGGCGCAGCGCTACGGCACCGTGGCCGGCTGATCCGCCGGCCACGGGGCCGGAACGCCGCGCCGGCTGATCAGCCCCGGCGCCGGCGCAGCCCGGCCGTGGCCACGGCCAGCCCCAGCAACCACAGCGGTGAGCTGGCCCCGCCGCCACCGCCTTCCGGCTCGGGGGTCGGTGTGGGCGCGGGCGTGGGCGGCGGCGTCGGCTCGGGCGGCACCGGCCGGCCCAGCGCAATCGCGCAGGCCTCGATGCGGTTGTCGCGCAGCGTGACCGCGTTGCGCACCGGCGCCACATAACTGCCGGGCGCGGCGGCAAACACCAGCGCCTGGTCGGCATCCAGCTGGCCCGCGCCGCAGGCGCTGGTGGTGCAGGTGCAGCGGCCGGGGTTGTCGGTCGCGGCGCATTGGCCCAGCAGCGGCACTTGCACAAAGGGCGCGGCCGAGGCCCGCAGCCCGGCCTCCAGCTGCGCCAAGCTCAGCGTCGGGTTCACGCCCAGCATCAGTGCCGCCGTGGCGGCCACGGCCGGCGCCGCAAAGCTGGTGCCGGAGGCTGCGACATACCCCGCGGCGCCCTGCTGCACATCGCCCAGGTTGCCGGTGGAGACCAGGCCGCCGTCGCTGAGCTGTGCATCGCAGCTGCCACCGGTGGCGTCGTCACCGCCGGGTGTGGCGATCTGCACCTGCGGCCCGTAGTTGGCGTAGGTGGCCTTGTAACCCTCTCGGTTCAGCGCCGTCACCGCAAAGGCGCCGGCGCAGCTGGCCGGGCGGAAGACGCCCCGGCGCTGGTTGCCTGCGGCGGCGATCACCATCGTGCCGGCGGCACGCACCTCGGCAATCGCGTCCTGGTACAGCGCGTTGCAGGTGTCTTCGCTGCCGTAGCTGATGACGACGATGCGCGCCGGGTTCGGGTTCAGCGGCACGCCATCCACCACCAGGCCTGCGGCCCAGCGCATGCCGGCCACGATGTCGCCCGGGTCGGCGCCGCACTTGGCCGCCACCCGCACCGGCAGCACCGCGGTGTTGAAGCCGGCACCGGCCACGCCGTTGCCGTTGGCCGTCATCGCACCCACCTGGCCGGCGATGATGGTGCCGTGCCAGCCCGACACCGCCTGCGGCGGGCAGCCCGAGAACTTGGCCGGCTGGGCTGTGCGGTCGGCGTCGCTGATGGCGTCACCTTCGTCGTTCGGGTCGGCGTCGCGGCCGTCGCCGTCGCCGGCGTAATCGGCGTCGCTGACGAAGTCGTGCCCCGGCAGCACGTTGGCAAACAGGTCCGGGTGGTAGCTGATGCCGGAATCCAGCACCGCCACCGGGCCGGTGCCGCCGCTGTTGCCGGGCACGCGGCGCATCCATGCGGTGCTGAAGTCGGCGCTGCCGGTGTTGCCCGTGCCGCGCGGCTGCAGCCACCACTGGTCGGCAAACCGGGTGTCGTTGGGTGTCACGGCCAGGCGTTGTTCGCGTTGCAGGCTCAGCACCTGGGCGACGCGCGGGTCCGCGCGCAGCCGCGCCAGCAAGGCCTCGCGCTCGCTGCCACTGAGCGCCGCCGTGGCCTGCAGCCGCAACCAGCGGCCGGTGACCTGTTCACGCACCTGCAGCGGCAGGCCGCGTTCGGCCACCACGGCCGCCAGGCGTTGTTTGCGTTGCAGCGCGGAGGCCGCCGCGCCGTCGTCATGCAGTTTCACGAACAGGGCCGGCGCGGCCCAGGCGGGCAGGGCGCCCAGCAGGAGCAGACCGCAGCAGGCGGCTCGAAGCAGGTTTTTCATCATGGCCACAGCCTAGCCAGCGGCCTTGTGGCGCCGATGACGTGATCCGGATGGCATGGGCCGAACGGATCATGGTGGGCCGGGCCAGGCGACGCGCCGAATTCACCGCCGGGTCATGCGTGGCCCGTAGCCTCCGCGGCCTGAACCATGCAGATGCCCGACCGTGAACTCTCCCTGACGATCCCGCTGCGCGAGGCCGAGGGCCTGGTGCGCCTGATCGAAGCTGCGCCCGGCGTGCGCCGCCGCTACCAGTTTTTTGTCTGGATGCAGACCCATGTGCACCTGCTGCTGCCGCATGTGGTGGCCGTGTGCGGGGCCTACCGGCGCCAGATCAAGGGCCTGGCCTTCGAGGTCTTCCATGGGGTGGTGATCCCCGAGCCGGTGCTGGCCCAACTGGCCCATGCCGGCTCGCCCGCAATGCAGCTGGTGGCCGAGCGCTGGGTGGCCCAGGGCGGTGGGCCGACGGTCCTGCCGCTGCAGGCGCTGTGCGAACACGCCAACCCGGCCGTGGCCGAGGTCTGGCAGGCCCTGGCCGACGCCGGCATGGGCCACCTGCTGGTGCACGGGGTCTCGCGGCCGGACCGGCCCAGCGAGATCGAGAGCCTGTTCATCTTCATCGGCGCCGGTGAGCGGCCCGCGGCCACCCGCACTTACCACCTGGAGCTGCTGATCCCGCACCTGCACGCCGTGTTTCTGCGTGTGCTGACCACCGAGCGAGAGCTGGGCGCGCTGCCGGTGCGCCCGCGCCCGCTGGCCCCGGCGCAGGACGCGCAGCGCTGGCACGTCACCGACCGCGAGTGCCAGATCCTGTTCTGGGTGCGCGAGGGCAAGAGCAACCAGCAGATCGGCGAGCAGCTGGGCATCAGCGCGCTGACGGTCAAGAACCACGTGCAGAAGATCCTGCGCAAGATGGGCGCCAGCAACCGGGCGCAGGCCGTGTCGCTGGCCATCACCGCGCACCTGCTGAAAGACATGAAAGCCGACGGCCAGCACTGAGCAACAAGGGGGTTGATGGTCCGATCGGCTCACGGCGGGTGCTGTCGCCGCGTGACAGGCTTCACACGGGCTCGGCAAACTGCGACGTGACAGCAAAAACGGGAACGAAGTTCCACCGCTCTTTGACGACCGGTGCCGGCCCAGAGCCGCGCGCCCATCGCCCGACAGCCATCGCCACACCGCGGGTCCTGCGTGACCCCTGCGTCTGCCAGCGATGTGCCCGTGAGGCGCTCGACCACCTGACAACCTCCTTGGAGAGAGCCCCATGAACCTGAAGAAACTTGCCATGGCTGCGGCCCTGGTCTGCAGCGCCCCGGCCTTCGCCGGTCTGAACCCGATCGGCGACGACGCCGAGCTGTTCGGCATCGTCTGGGACGAAAATGCCGCCACCTACGCCATCGATTTCGGCGTCACCATCACCCAGCTCGCCAACGCGACCACCAGCTTCACGCTGGGCACCGTGGGCGGCGCCAACTGGGCCAGCTACGACGCGGCCGACACCAACAAGGCCGACTTCGCGCAATTCGAAGGCACCCGTTGGGCCATCTTCGCGGTGGACGAAGATGGCTTCAACTTCATCGACGGCGACCTGCGCTGGTTCGGCACCAGCCAGGGCAACGTGAAGCCGCAGCCGGACAACATCACGCTCGACTCGATGAACGGCGGCACCGGCACCGGCGGCATCATCGGCATCTTCAACAACAACGGCATGGGCGTGAACGTCGCCGAGAACACCGACCTGTTCGCCGCCAAGGGCACGCCGGCGCACTTCATCGAAGGCAACTTCAACGGCGGCCTCGGCTTCTTCGCTGGCAATGCCATCGGCAGCACCGCCGACCTGTTCTACTGCACGAACAAGGATGGCTTCGACGCCTTCGGCCCGGCCGCCTGCGCTGTGGCCCAGGCTTCCGGCCGCGACGTGTCGGTGACCTTCGACGGCACCAGCTTCAACGCCGTGCTCGCCCCGATCCCCGAGCCGGGCACCTACGCCCTGATGGCCGCCGGCCTGCTGGCCGTGGGCTTCATGGCCCGCCGCCGCGCCTGATCGGCCGGCCCCGGTTTTTCATCTTCCATCTGCCCAACGGTGCTGCGTGCACCGTCTGGGCGGAGCCTTGCCTGACTGAGGAGTCACCATGAACCGCATTCACCTGATCGCCGCTGCCGCGGCCCTCGTCGCTGCCGGCACCGCCAGCGCGCTCACCCCGACCGAAATCGCCGCCGCCCGCACGGCTGGCACGCTGAAGGAAGTCCGCATCGCTGGCGCCTCGGCGCTGCGTCTGTCGGTCGCCGCCTACATGAAGGAGGTCTGCGACACCAACACGATGCACGTGATCTGGAACAGCAACTCCGAAGGCACCAACCACCGCGCCTACGCCTGCAACCTGGGCGTGGTCCAAGGTTCCTTCGCCGTCGGCACCCCGGTGCTGGTCTATAAGCGTGACCAGGGCGGTTCGGGCCAGGGCGTGAACCCCATCGCCACGATCGCCGACCAGACGCACATGCGCGTCGTCGATGACGCCACCTGCACCACGATCAACGGCGGCGGCGTGGTCGGCAACGGCAGCCCGGCCGTGCCCAGCTACATCTGCACCGGCACCGACACCACGGGCATCAAGTCCGACGCCGGCATCTCCGACGTCGAGCCGCGCCTGCTGCAGGACGCGCAAAACCTGCCGGCCGGCACCCTGGCCCTGAGCACCACGCAGTTGAATGCGCTCGACGTGGCCCCGCTGGCGCAGGCCCTCTTCGGCGTCACCGTGAACAAGAAGGCCTATGTGGCGCTGCAGAAGGCGCAGGGCATCCTGCCGCTGAACGCCACGGCCGAAGAGATCGCCGCGGCCGACGTGCCGGCCGACCAGGCCACCTGGACGGCCGCCGACATCGCCAAAATCCCGTCGCTGCCCGAGACCTGGGTGCGCGCCGCGCTGACCGGCCAGCTGCTGGGTGGTGCGCCCAACGCCACGGCCAAGAAGGGCTGGAACCTGGTCATCCCGACCACGGTGGACGCGAACGTCCTGACCAAGACACTGAACATCTGCCGCCGCACCGAAGGCTCGGGCACGCAGGCCACCAGCAACACCTACTTCGGCAACGTCGGTTGCTCGGTGCGCAGCGGCGTCCAATGGAACCCGCTGGGGGTGAACGGCAGCTCCGGCAACGAAACCACCACCTCGGCCACCGTCACCAGCGCCCCCGTGCTGGTGCAGGAAGGCACGAGCGCCGGCCAGGTCGAGAACTGCGTCGGCAACGACGCCAACACCGCTGTGGGTGGTGTTGACAACACCGCCTACGCGGTGGGGTACCTGGGCCGCGAAGCCAACCCCAAGCGCGCCGGTGGCGACCTGGGCTACCGCTACGTCAAGCTCGACGGCCGCGCGCCGGTGCGGGATGTGGGCAAGGCCGGTGGTTACCCCATCGTCTTTGAAGCCACGATGCAGTGGAACAAGAACCTGATCGCGGTCGGCACCGAAAAGGAACTGTTCCTGAAGGCCTTGCGCGCCGGCTTCGGCAGCCCCAACGGCCTGGCCGCCGTGGACAGCGACACCCAGCAGGGCGTGATGTCGCCGCCGGCCACCTACGCCGGTGCCTATGTCGACCTCGTTGGCAACGCGGCCCTGTTCGGCTCGCGCGTGGCGCGCCAGAACGGTGACAGCTGCGCCGCACTGCGCATCATCAAGTAAGTGCGCCTGCAGCCCGGCACGCCCTGGGGTGTGCCGGGCTTTTCAGCTTTTCAGTTTCCGGAGTTCGACCGATGAAGCGCCCCTGCATGTTCCCGAACGCCCGGCGCCTGGCCGGTGCCTTGACGTTGGGCCTGGCCGCTGCCGCCCCTGCAGGCGCGGCGTTGGAAATCGGTGTCAACAACAGCGAGCTCTACCTGGCCCTGTGGGACCCGGTGGCCGAGGCCAGCTACACGCTGGACCTGGGCATCTACTTCCAGACCTTGTTGACCGACGGCCAATCCGATACCGGCTTCCAGCGCTTTTGGACCCTGGACCGCACGCAGGACGCCAACCTCGACAAGCTGCTGAACTTCAACACGGCCATCAGCAGTCTGCAATGGGCTGTGTTTTCAGCAGACGTTGAAGGCTTCAACTTCAGCGACGGTGATCTGCAGGCCTTCTCCACCTTGCAGCACCAAACGCCGACCGGCCAGGTGAACCCGAACTACACCCAGCTGCTGGGGCAGAACAACGCGGCTGTGGAACAGTTTGCCAACCTTCTGTACGGCTATGGGCAGAACATCAACATCCAGGCGTCCAACCCTGACAGCACGATGGCCGTGGGGGGTCCGGACAACTACGTGCACAACGGCAGCCTGTTCGCCATCGAGGGCGTGGCCGGCTACACCGAAGACCCGCAGTTCACGCTGGCCAACATCGGCACCGGCCTGGGCACACCCCTGCAGACGATGAACGCGGTCGGCCGCTCGTCCTGGGCCTACATGCTGACCACCAAAGACGGCTTCGACGGCAATCTGCCCGGTGTGCTGGACGAGTTCGACAACCTTGAACACGACGCCTACTGGGGCCTGGCGCAAGACCCGGCCACCGGCATCCTCTATCTGAGTTACACGCTGGACGCCGTGGGCCTGACCGCCGCGCAGCGCGAGTTTGCGCAGGGCATCGGCCGCACGGAGTTTGGTGGCGGCTTCACAGTGCGCCGCCTGGACGGCGTGGCCGTGGCGGCTGGGCAGGCCTTCCCTGCCGGCATTGCGCGGCCGCTGGGTGGCGTTGACGCCATTGCCATCACCAGCGCCGTGCCCGAGCCCGGCACCTACGCCCTGATGGCGCTGGGCCTGCTGGCCGTGGGCGCTGCCGCCCGCCGACGCTGACACGCTGACGCTGCTGCCGTGTCCTGGCTTCTGATGTTGCTGCTGGCCGTGGGGCTCGCAGCCGGGCACCGCTCGGCTGCGGCGCAACCCACGCCCGCCGCGTCAGCCACCCCTGCAACCGCACCCGAACCGCGTTTTGCGGTGCTGGAGTTCGTGGTCGAAGGCAACACCACGCTGCCCGGCATCGTGATCGAAGGTGCCGTGCTGCCCTTCCTCGGGCCGCAGGGCAGCATGGCCCGCGTGGAGCAGGCCCGCGCCGCGCTGGAGCGCGCGTACCAGAGCGCCGGTTTCCTGTCGGTCTTCGTCGACATCCCCGAACAGCGTGTGGACGAAGGTGTGGTGCAGCTGCGGGTGGTGGAAGGCCGCGTCGAGCGACTGGCCGTCACCGGTGCACGCTACTACGACCAGGGTGTCATCCGCCGCCAGGTGCCCGAGCTGGCCGCCGGCAACGTGCCCAACTTCAACCGCGTGCAGGCCCAGCTGGCCGCGGTGGCGCGCGACGAACGCCAGCTGCAGCCGGTGCTGCGGCCCGGCACGCTGCCCGGCACCGTGGAGGCCGAGCTGAAGGTGCAGGACAAACTTCCGCTGGCGGCCCAGGTGGAGCTGAACAACCAGCACGCCGCCAACACCGACCTTTGGCGCCTGAACGCCACGCTGCGCTACAGCAACCTCTGGCAGCGCGACCATGCGCTCGCACTCACGCTGGTCACGGCGCCGCGCGAGCCCGCGCAGTCCACCGTGCTGGTGGCCAACTACACGCTGCCGCTGGCGCCGGACTGGACCGGCGTGGTCTACGCCGTGGTGTCCGACAGCCTGGTGGAGCCGGTGGGTGCCAGCGTGGTGGGCCAGGGTTTCACGCTGGGCCTGCGGGCGCTGCGTTCGTTCGGCTGGGGTGCGAGCAGCCACAGCCTGTCATTCGGTGCGGATTTCAAGGATCTGAAGGAGCGGCTGACCTTTGGCGACGACAGCCTCTCCACACCGCTGCGTTACCTGCCGTTCCAGCTGGCCTACACCGGCACCTGGCCCGAGGGCCGCACGCTCAGCACGCTGAACCTGCAGTGGACGACGGCGTTCCGGTCGCTGCTGCAGCGGGATGTCGAGTGCCCCGGCTCCATCGGCCCGGTGGACCAGTTCGCCTGCAAACGGGCGGGGGGCGATGGTGGCTTCACGCACCTGCGGGCCGAGCTGCGCCACCAGCGCCCGATGCCCTTTGCGCTGCCAGGCCAGCTGGCGCTGCGGCTGCAGGGCCAGGGGGGCTCGCAGCCGCTGGTCTCGGCTGAGCAGCTGGCGGTCGGCGGTGCCGACACGGTGCGCGGTTATCTGGAGGCCGAGGCCAGCGGCGACCGCGGCCTGCAGGGCAGCCTGGAATGGCGCAGCCCGGGCCTGCTGTCGCGCGAAACGGCTGAGCGCTTGGGGCTGGAAGACCTCAGCCTGCTCGCCTTTGTGGACGTCGCCCGGGTCTGGGTGCTGCAGCCCTCGGTGGGCCAGGCGCCGCGGGTGTCGCTCTACGGCGGCGGGCTGGGCCTGCGCCTGCGCGCCGCGCCGGGCCTGAGCGCCGAGGCCGACATCGCCTTCCCCAGCAAGCGCACCACCAGCACCCCCGACCACGACCCGCGCCTGCACCTGGCGCTGCGGGCGCAGTTCTGAACATGAAGCGGCTGCCACCCTCGTCCCTGTTGGCCACGCCGCCGCGTGCGACGCCGTTGGCGATGGCCTTGGCTGCCGCGTGGCCGGTGCTGGCCTGGGCCCAGCCGGTGCCGGGCGCGCTGCCGCAGGGCGCGCAGATCAAGAACGGGCAGGTGATCATCAGCAACCCGGCGGCCAACCAGCTGCTGGTTCAGCAGGCCAGCCAGCGCAGCATCATCCATTGGCAGAGCTTCAACATCGGCCGCGATGCCGCGGTCGAGTTCAAGATGCCCAGCGCCAGCAGCAGCTCGCTGAACCGCGTCACGGGCGGCTCGTTGAGCCAGATCTTCGGCAGCCTCAAGTCCAACGGCCAGGTCTACCTGGTCAACCCCAACGGCATCGTCTTTGGCCAGGGCGCGCAGGTGGACGTGGGGGCGCTGGTGGCCAGCACGCTGGACCTGGGCGACGACGATTTCCTGTCCGGCCTGAACAACAGCGTGCTGGGTGGCAACTTCGCCTTCGAGCGCACCGAGTGGGCCGACCAGGAGCCCTACAACCCCGCCAGCGACCTGGTGCACGTGCAGGCCGGCGCCCGCATCACCACCGCCAGCGGTGGCCGGGTCTTCCTGTTTGCGCGCGACGTGGCCAACAGCGGCACCCTGCAGGCGCCCGATGGCCAGGTGGTGCTGGGCGGCGGCGACAGCGTGATGCTGAAGCTGCCCACCACCGAGCCGCTGTACGCGGCCGAGGTCAACCCCGACGTGCCCGCGCTGCGCGGCCTGCTGGTGGAAGTGGGGCAGGGCGGCAGCGTGGCCAACACCGCCAGCGGCGTGATCGAAACCGCGCGTGGCAACACCACGCTGGTGGGCCTGGCCGTCAACCAGTCGGGCCGCATCCGCGCCACCACCAGCGTCAACGCCAATGGCTCCATCCTGCTGCTGGCGCAGGGTGGTGCCGCCGACGGTCAGCCGAGCGGCAGCGACCTCTACAAACGTGCGCGCAGCAGCGGCGAGCTGGTGCTGGGCGCCGGCAGCCGGCTGGAGATCGCGCCCGACAACGGCCCGGGCGACAAGCCGCTCACCTCCAACGACAACGCCAGCTTCGTCGTGTCGCGCATCGACCTCGCGGGCCGCAGCATCACCCTGCAAAGCGGCGCCAGCATCGTCGCGCCCGGTGCTGATGTGAACCTGCGTGCCGGTGCGCCGGACTACCGCAGCGACACCGTCACCGGCAGCCGCTTCACCGCGGCCGACGCCACGGCCCGCATCACGCTGGGCGAAGGTGTGTTGATCGACGTCTCTGGCACCACGGACACGCTGATCGATGGTGCACGCAATTTCGCCACCACCGCGCTGCTGGGCAGCAACGACCTGAAAGACGCGCCGCTGCAGAAGGACGGCCTGCTGCTGCGCAACCAGGTGACGCTGGACGTGCGCGGCCGCTCGCCCATCCTGGGCGACCTGGCGGGTTACCGCGCCGCGCTGGAGCGCACGGCCGGCGAACGCCTGGCCAGCGGTGGCAGCGTCAACCTGCGTGCCGAGGGCGCGGTGAGCCTGGCCGCGTCGGCCCACATCGACGTGGCCGGTGGCCAGGTGCAGCACAGCGCCGCCGTGGTGCGGCCCACGCAGCTGATCGGCGCCGATGGCAGCGTGCACACGCTGGGCACCGCGCCGGCCGACCAGGTCTACGTGGCCGCCGTCAACGACGGCCGCCAGGCCGACGGTGGCAGCGGGCGTTACGACCGTTGGGGCGAGGTGGCCTCGTGGACGGCGCAGGCGCAGAGCACGCCAGCCTACAGCGAAGGCCGGGCCGCGGGCCGCATCGACATCGTCGCGCCGTCGGTGCGACTGGACGGCCGGCTGTCGGCTGGTGCGGCCGTGGGCGAACGCCAGCGCAGCGGGCTGGATGCACTGCCCTCGCCAGGCACGCTGGCCATCGGCGCGGCCACGCACTTCTCGGCCTTTGGCAGCGCCAGCTACGCCGGGGCCGTGCTGCGTGAGGACCTGAACGTCTCGGTGGGCAGCACGCTGGACGCGGCCACGCCGGGCTCGCGGCTGAACCTGGCGGCCGACGCCGGCTTCGGCAGCCTGAGCCTGGTGACCGAGGGCGATCTGCTGCTCGGCGGCGGCCCGCTGGGGCTGCCGGCGCTGGGCAGCCTGCAGGCCTTGTCACGCGCCGGCGATGTGGTGCTGGCCGCCGACGTGCGTGCGCCCGGCGGCAGCCTGGTGGCGCGCACGCTGGGCGGTGACCTGCGTGTGGCCGACGGTGTGGCCCTGGACCTGTCGGGCCGCTTGCTCAACGAACGCCTGGATGGCCCGCTGCAGCGGGCCGGCAGCGCCGGCGGCACGGTGGCCCTGAGCGCGTTGACGAATCTGGTGCTGGCACCCGACAGCCGCATTGATGTGTCCGGCGGCGCGGTGGTCTCGGCCAGCGGCGGCATCAGCGGCGCCGCGGCTGGCAGCATCAGCCTGGCGGCCACGGCGCTGGTGGCCCAAGGGCAGGCCGGTGCGCCGCATCTGCAGCTGGATGGCCAGCTGGCGGGCCACAGCCTGTCCAGCGGCGGCAGCCTGGCGCTGGCCACCGGCACGGTGCGCCTGGGCACCGCCGATGCCGGCGATGCCGCGGCCGACCTGACGCTGGGCGCCGATTTCTTCAACCAGGGCGGCTTTGCGCGCTTCAGCCTGGAAGGCCGCGAAGCGCTGGCGGTGGAGGCCGACTGGCAGGCCACCCCCACCGCGCTCACCTGGCGCGCCCAGCGCAGCCTGCTGGACGCCGCCACCGGCAGCGCGCTGGGGCCACATGTGGACACCGCCGCACAGCCGCTGCGCCTGCAGCAGGCCGTCAGCCTGAGCCTGCTGTCCAGCGGCTTTGGCGCCAACCGGCCGCAGGGCCGACTGGACTGGGACGCCGGTGCCACGCTGGCGCTGCAGCCCGGTGCCAGCCTGCTGTTGTCGGCAGCGACCGCCCTGGCCTTTGACGGCACGGTGTCGGCGCCCGGCGGCACGGTGTCGCTGGTGTTGTCGCGCAGCGCCGCCGATGGCGGCGACTACACCACGCCGCATGCGCTGACGCTGGGTGACACGGCGTTGATCGACGTGTCCGGCCTCACGCAGATCACCCCCGGCAGCAATGGTCTGCGCCAGGGCCGGGTCTGGGACGGTGGCCGCATCACGCTGGACGGCGATGCCGCCGCGCCCGGTGCGCTGGTGCTGGCACCCGGCGCCACGCTGCTGGCGCGGGGCGCCACCGGCACGCTGGACCGCACCGCGGCCGGTGCCGACGGCACACGCACCACGGCCACGCTGATCAGCAGCCGCGGCGGCCAGCTCGACATCCTGGCCAACCGCGACCTGCTGCTGCAGGGCCGGGTGGACTTGTCCGCCGGCAGCGCAGCGGCCGAGGCCGGCACGCTGAACATCACGCTGAACAGCGTGCGCGACCAGCCCAGCGACCTGCAGCTGCCCGCGCTGCGCGAGCTGGCCGTGCTGCGTGAAGCCGGCACCACCGGCCTGACCGCAGGCGCCGCGCCGCGGGCTGAGGTGGGGGCCGATTGGCTGGCGGCGAGTGGTGCCGCACGCATCGGCCTGACGGCACAAGAGGCCATTGTTCTGCAGGCCGGCAGCACGGTCGCACCCGATCTGCTGCTGACGCTGGACAGCCCCGCGCTGCGTGTGGACGGTGCCGGCACCGCCCACGTGGAGGCGGCGCTGCTGACCTGGCGCAACACCCGCACGCCGGTGGCCTCGGTGTCGGCCGTGCGGCCCGACCCCGTGGCCAGCAGCGGCGCCGGGCGGCTGGAACTGACGGGCGGCGACATCGTGCTCGACGGTCCACTCGCCACCCAGGGCGCGGGCCAGGTGCTGCTGCGCAGCGATGCCGCACTGCAGCTGCGCGGCAGCCAGACGGGCAGCGGCGCCCTGCGCACCGCCAGCGACCTGACGCTGCAGGCGCGCCAGGTGGCGCCCGCCAGCGCCACCACGTTCACGCTGGACGCTGGCGCCGCCACGCTGCGCATCGAACAGGCCGCCGGTGCGGCGCTGCCGGTGCCGCTGCCGGTGCCGCTGCCTGCGCCGTTGTCTGCCGGTGGCAGCCTGCTGCTGCGGGCGCAGGACATCGTGCAGGCCGGCACCCTGCTGGCGCCGCTGGGCAGCATCCGTTTTGACACGGCTGGCACGCTGAGCCTGGCCGACGGCAGCCTGACGTCCGTTTCCGGCGCCGGCCTGCTGGTGCCCAGCGGCGGCCTCAGTGCCGCCGGCCTGCCAGCCAAGCAGATCCAACTCGACGCTGCCGAGGTGCAATTGGCCCCGGGCGCGGTGCTGGACCTGACCGGCGGCGGCGACCGTTTCAGCGCCCAGTTTGTGCCCGGCCCCGGCGGCTCCAGCGATGTGTTCGCGGGCGGGGATGGCGCGTTTGCGCTGGTGCCGGGTGTGCAAGGCCTGGCGCCGCAGGACCGGCAGTTCGCCGGCGCCGCCGCGGCCGGGCAACAGCTGATCGTCGGCCCTGGCGGCCCTGACGGCTCGTTGCCCGCTGGCACCTACACGCTGCTGCCCGCGCGGTATGCGCTGCTGGCAGGCGCTTTCCTCGTGCGGCCGGATACCAGCGGTGCAGCGCTGGCCGCCGGCACCGCCCTGGCGCGGCCGGACGGCAGCTTCAGCGTCGGCGCCGTGCTCACAGCGCAAGGCGCCGCGACCCCGCTGGCCAGCAGCGCCAGCCGCTGGCGCGTCACGCCGTCGGCCGTGGCCCGCCGCGCGTCGGAGATCGTCACCACCACGGCCACCAGCGCCAGCAGTGCAGCGGCCTTGCGTGATGGCACTGCGCTGCCGCCGCTGCCCGCCGATGCCGGCGCCCTGGTGGTGGCCGCCACGGTGGCGGACCTGGCGGGCCAGGTCCGCCTGGCGCCCGCCAGCTCGGCAGCGCAAGGCGGCCAGGTCTACGTCGCGGCCGAGCAGATGACGGTGGGCGGCGCGCGCGAAACAGACAACACCAACGTGCTGTGGCTGGACCCGGCGCAGCTGTCGGCCCTGCAGGCCGGGCGCCTGGTGCTGGGCGCGGTGCCGGGTGATGAGCCCGGCACCGTGGACGTGCGCGCCAGCAGGCTCACGCTGCAGGCCGATGCGGCACCGCTGCGGGCCGCCGATGTGCTGCTGGCCGCCCGCGACACACTCTCCCTGGACGCTGGCAGCGTGGTGCAGGCCCTGCCGGCCGCCACGCAAGCTGCTTCGGCCGGCACGCTGACGGTGGCCGGTGACGCCGCGCTGCTGCGCGTGACCCACACCGCCGATGCCGAACTGCAGCGCAGCGGCGTGCCGGGCCTGACGGGCACGCTGTCGCTGGGCGATGGTGTGCGCCTGGACGCCGCCGGTGGCCGGCTCACGCTGGACGCCAGCCTCGGCACTGCGCTGGGCACGGGCGTGCGCTTCGAGCAGGCCACGGCCGTGGCGCTGGGTGCCCAGCGCATCGTCGTCGGTGACATCGGCCCCAGCGGCCACGGCAGCGATCAAGACGGTGGCCTGCGCCTGGACGCGGCCCTGGCCGCCAGCCTGGCCGGTGTGGACCGCCTGTCCCTGCGCGCCACGCGCGAGATCTTCTTCGCCGACGGCAGCGCGCTGGGTTCGGCGGCGCTCGGCAGCCTGCTGCTGGATGCACCGCTGCTGACGGCGCCCGGCGCCACCGCCGTCACCGCCGGCACGGTGCAGCTGCAACGCAGCGATGCCGGCGCGGCCAGCGCGGCCGAGGCCGGCGCCGGCCGCCTGACCATCACCGCCAGCGATGCCGCTGGTGGCCTGCAGATCGGCCCGGGCGACATCGCCATCGGCGGTGTCCTGGCCCTGCAGCTCAACACCCCGGGTGCCTTGACGCTGAGCGGTGACGCCCACCTGCACACCACGGCCGACGTGGGGCTGAACGCCGGCCGTGTGCAGGCCGCCGCCGGGTCCGATGCCGTGCTGGCCACCAGCGGCGCGCTCACCGTGCGCCCCCTGGGCGCAGGCCCGGACAACGCCGCCCCGGCCGGCGGGCAGCTGCGGCTGCAGGGCCGCACGCTCACCCAGGCCGGGCGCATCGAGCTGCCCTCGGGCCGGCTGGACCTGGTGGCCACGGACGGCGACTTGCGCCTGGCCGCCGGCAGCAACAGCCTGGCGGCGGGCGCGGCCTGGCTGATCGACGGCACCAGCGGCAGCTTGCCGGCAGGGGCGCTGGCACTGCAGGCCAGCGGCAGCCTGTTGGCCGACGCGGGCTCGGTGCTGGATGTGCGCGGCGCGGGCCAGCTGACGCTGCGCGCGGGCGAAACCGCCACGCTGGCCGGTGCGTTGCTGGGGGGTGCAGGCGCCGAGCTGACGCTGGACGTCGGCCGCCATCTGGACCTGGCGGCGCTGGCCAGCGGCCTGACGGCGGCGCCCGACAACTTTGACGGCCGCCTGGTGCTGCGTCAACGCAGCGGCGACCTCACGCTGCCGGCCGGCGTCGCGCTGCAGGCCACGGCGCTGAGCCTGCGCGCCGATGCGGGGGCTTTGTACGTGGATGGCCGCCTGACGGCCCGTGGCAACGCTGGCGCCACGCTGGACCTGTCGGCGCGCGACGACCTGCTGTTGCGTGCCGGCGCTGTCTTGTCGGTGCAGGCCGGCAAGGCGCCGGGCCGCATCGACCTGGCCACTGAACAAGGCACGCTGGCCGTGCAGGCCGGTGCCCTGCTGCAGTTCAGCCCGGGCGCCGACGGCCCGACGGGTGTGCTGGCCTTGCGTGCACCGCGCAGCGCCGACGGCCAAGGCGTGCAGATCGCGCCGCTGGCCGGCCGGGTGACCGGCGCCGAGCGCATCGAGGTGGATGTGGTGCTGCGCTACGACGGCGTGACCGATGTGGATGCCGGCAGTGGCACCGCGCCGCCGCCTCCGCCCCCCGCACCGCCGCCACCACCCCCGCCACCCCCTCCTGGCCCGCCCGCAGCCGGCGGTGGCCAGGGACCCACGACGGGCGACCGCGAGCCGCCGGCCCCGCCCTTGCCGGGTGTGACGCCAGCGCCCCCTGCACCCACACCGCCTGCACCCACGCCGCCCGCGCCGACACCACCCGCGCCGACACCACCCGCGCCGACACCACCCGCGCCGA
>JADMJD010000181.1 GCA_018780805.1 Rubrivivax sp.
GCGTCCTGGTCGCCCAGCCAGTCGGAGCCCTTGATGGTGTCGTAGAAGTGGTAGTGCCAGTTGTCCTCGGACATGTTGCCCAGGCTGGCACCGATGCCACCCTGCGCGGCCACGGTGTGCGAGCGCGTGGGGAACACCTTGGACAACACGGCCACGTTCAGGCCGGCCAGCGCCAGCTGCAGCGAGGCGCGCATGCCGGAGCCACCGGCGCCGACGATGATGACGTCGAACTTGCGACGCGGGAGCGAGTTGGTCAGTGCCACTTGTTCAAAGTCTCCAAAGCACTTGCACGGCCCAGCCGGCACAGCCGACGAGCCAGACGATCGTGGCCACCTGCGCCACCAGGCGCAGGCCCACGGGCTTGACGTAGTCCATGAAGATGTCGCGTGTGCCGACCCAGGCATGCCAGGCCAGCGCCACGATGACGGTGAAGGTCAGCACCTTCATCCACTGGGCCGAGAAGATGCCGGCCCATTTGTCGTAACCCAGCGGGCCGGGCAACAGCACCTGCACCAGCAGCACGACGGTGAACAAGGCCATCAGCGACGCGGTGGCGCGTTGCACCAACCAGTCGCGCAGGCCGTAATGCGCGCCGCTGACGACACGTTTGGAACCGTAGTTGACGGACATGGGGTCAGGCTTTCAGTAAAGGCCGAACAGCTTGGCGCCGAGCAGCACGGTCAGCAGCAGCGACAGCACCAGCGTGACCACCGCCGACTGGCGGCCGAAGCCCAGGCTGACGCTGTGGGTGGCATCCATCCACAGGTGGCGCACACCGGCGATGAAGTGGTGCAGGTAAGCCCAGATCAGCGCCAGCACCACGAGCTTGATGAACCAGCCGGGCAACATGCCCAGGCCGGCCGAGAAGGCGGCGGTGAAACCGTCGTAGGAGATCTCGGAGGTGACGCTGGCATCGAACATCCAGATCACGAAGGGCAGCAGCACCAGCATGACCACGCCGCTGGCGCGGTGCAGGATGGACACCACACCGGCCAGGGGCAGCCGGTACTGGAGGGCATCGACCAGGCGCATGGTGCCGGGTCGGACGTTGGGTCTTGTCTGGGACATGGTGTGCGTGTTAACCCGGTGGAAACCGGAAGAGTTTATTGCAACGCAACAGGCTTACGCCGTGCTTGAGGCTATCAATTGAGCGCATTTCGGTAGTGGTGATGGGCGGTGTCGTACAGCCCGCGACGCAGTTCCACCGGTTTGTCGCCGTAGGTGTAGGACAGGCGCTCGACGGACAGCAGCGGCGCACCCGGCGCCACGGCCAGCAGCTGCGCGGCATCGCCGGCTGCCGCCACCGCCCGGATCCTCTCATCCGCGCGGATCATGCGAACGCCGAAGTCGCCCTCGAAAAACGCGTACATCGGCCCGCGGTGGCCCACCAGTCGCTCGGCGGTCAGGCCCTTGAAGGGCGCGGCCGGCAGCCAGATCTCGTCCAGCACCACGGGCTGCTCCCCCTGCAGCAGCAGCCGTCGCACCTGGAAGACGTTGTCGCTGGCCTTCAGCGCCAGCGCGCGGGCCACGTCCACCGGCGCACGCAGGCGGCGGCAGTCGAGCAGGCGGCGGCGCAGGCTGATGGCGGCTTCATCGTCGGGTTGCAGGCGCAGGAAGCGGTACTGCGTGCGCTCTTCGCTGTGCGTGGCCACGAAGGTGCCCTTGCCCTGGCGGCGCACCAGCAGGTTCTCGGTGGCCAGCTCGTCGATGGCCTTGCGCACCGTGCCCTGGCTGACCTTGAAGCGCGCCGCGAGCTCGATCTCGCTGGGGATGGCTTCGCCCGGCTTCCACTCACCGCCCTGCAGGCTGCGCGTCAGCAGGGTCTTGATCTGCTGGTACAGCGGGGCGAAGGACGGCGTCTGGGACACCGCGCTCTCCACGGGGGCGGCTTCACTCATGCCAGTTCCGCACGGCCGTTCCGAAGGAACTGAACGCCCCCTCGGGGGGCCGCGAACGAAGTGAGCTTGGGGGCCATCTCCCCATTGTCTTACATAAGACATAAGAGTTGCGTCAGCTGCGCAGGCATAGAATCACGGCCCTGCCCGAGTCATCTCACGTCCCTGCCTCCAGGAGCCTCCCCATGAGCAAAAAACCCGTTCGTGTCGCCGTCACCGGCGCCGCTGGCCAGATCGGCTACGCCCTGCTGTTCCGCATCGCCTCCGGCGAGATGCTCGGCAAGGACCAGCCCGTGATCCTGCAACTGCTGGAAGTGCCGGTCGAGAAGGCCCAGGAAGCGCTGAAGGGCGTGATGATGGAGCTTGACGACTGCGCCTTCCCGCTGCTGGCCGGCATGGAAGCGCACAGCGACCCGATGACCGCCTTCAAGGACACCGATTACGCGCTGCTGGTCGGCGCCCGCCCGCGTGGCCCCGGCATGGAGCGTGCCGACCTGCTGGCCGCCAACGCCCAGATCTTCACGGCCCAAGGCAAGGCGCTGAACGCCGTGGCCAGCCGCAACGTCAAGGTGCTGGTGGTCGGCAACCCGGCCAACACCAACGCCTACATCGCGATGAAAAGCGCGCCCGACCTGCCGCGCGAAAACTTCACCGCCATGCTGCGCCTGGACCACAACCGCGCGCTGAGCCAGATCGCCGCCAAGACCGGCAAGCCCGTGGCCGCGATCCAGAAGCTGGCTGTCTGGGGCAACCACTCGCCGACGATGTACGCCGACTACCGCTTTGCCACCATAGCCGGCGCCTCGGTCAAGGACATGATCAACGACCAGGTCTGGAATGCCGACACCTTCCTGCCCACCGTGGGCAAACGCGGCGCGGCCATCATCGCCGCACGCGGTGTGTCCTCGGCCGCCTCGGCCGCGAATGCCGCCATCGACCACATGCGCGACTGGGCCCTGGGCACGAACGGTGCCTGGGTCACGATGGGTGTGCCCAGCAACGGCGAGTACGGCATCCCGAAGGACGTGATGTTCGGCTACCCCGTCACCTGCGACGGCGGCCGCTACAAGATCGTCGACGGCCTGCCCATCGACGCCTTCAGCCAGACCTGCATCGACAAGACGCTGGCCGAGCTGACCGGTGAACAGGACGGCGTGAAGCACCTGCTGTAAACCGCCGTCCTGCGCAGGTTTCGCGAGCGACAAAGCCGGCCCGAGGGCCGGCTTTTTTGTGCCTGGGCCATTGCAGCGGGGGCGCCGGGGCCATTGCAGCTGGCCCCGCGCCAGACACCCCCGGGCACCTCCGAGCCGCAGCCCGTCCCGTCGCGGGCGACAGCTGTCGCGGCGGGCGGCTCAATGCACGGGTCGCTTCCAACCCGTCCAGGAGGACCCCATGCCCCGCTTCCATGCCTTGTCACTCGCCGCCGCCCTGATCACCGCCGCAACCCTGCCCGCAGCCGCGCAAAACCCTTCGCAGGTGATCGAGGTGGCCGGCAAGGCCGCACCCCTGCCCGACCGCAGCACACTGCGGGCCATGACCGGCGACTACGCGCTGGCCGATGGCCGCGTGCTGCGGGTGCAGCGCCCGGGCCTGCACCTGGCGGCCGCGCTGGGCGACGGCTGGGCGCGCAGCCTGGAGCCGGTCGGCCCGCACCGCTTTGCCACCCGCGACGGCCGCCTGACCGTGGATTTCGAGCCCGGTGCCGACGGGGCTTTCGACACGCTGCGTGTGATCGAGAACAACAGCGTCACCGTGGCAGCACGCAGCAACCCGCTGCGTTGAACACGGCCCGCCACCGATTGGCGCTACCCTCGGGGCTTTGCCAGCCCCGAGACCATGAGCGCCCTGCACCCCCGCCAAGCCCTGTTCGACCCCGGTGAACCGGCGGCGCCTTCGCTGCCGGTCTGCGACCACTACGCTGGCGTGGAAGACCGCATGCGCAAGAGCCTGGCGTTGCAGGCCCAGATGGGGCCGGTGTTCGACGTCACGCTGGACAACGAAGACGGTGCGCCGGTGGGCCACGAGGTGGAACACGCGCACCTGATCGCCGAGCTGCTGGACAGCCCCGACAACCGCTTCGGCCGCGTCGGTGTGCGCGTGCTGCCGGCCACACACCCGCGGTTCTCGGATGTGCTGCGCGCCGTGATGCGGGCCAAGAACCCACCCGCCTACCTGATGCTGCCCAAACCGGCCGGCCTGGCCGACGTGGAACGTGCCGTGCACGCGGTGGACGCCACCGGCGGCCGCCATGTGCCGCTGCACGCGCTGATTGAAACCCACGGCGCACTGCGCGAGGTGATGGCCATCGCGGCCCACCCGCGCATCGAGTCGCTGTCCTTCGGGCTGATGGACTTTGTCTCGGCGCACCGCGGCGCGGTGCCGCTGTCGGCCATGGGCGTGCCGGGCCAGTTCCAGCACCCGCTGGTGAAACGCGCCAAGCTGGAGATCGCGGCTGCGTGCCATGCCTTCGGCAAGGTGCCGTCGCACTGCGTGGTGACCGAGTTCAAACACCCCGCGGCAACGCAGGAAGCGGCCACACGCGCTTCGCGCGAGTTCGGTTACATGCGGATGTGGAGCATCCATCCGTCACAGGTGCAGCCCATCGTCGATGCGTTTGCGCCCACCACGGCCGAGGTCGACCTGGCCGCCGAGATCCTGTTTGCAGCACAGGCCGCGCAGTGGGCGCCCATCCGCCACCGTGACACCTTGCACGACCGCGCCAGTTACCGCTACTTCTGGCATGTGCTGGAGCGTGCGCACTGCACCTCCACCGCCGACGGGCCGCAGCTGACGGCCTCGGTGCGCGCCGCGTTTTTTGCCGACGCCACACCCTGAACCGCGCCGATGGGCAAGGTGGCTTTTTGCCACTGCTCACACTCGTCAACGCCTGCACACGGTGGGCCGGCCCAGCATCGCGGTGCCCCTTCACCTCTTCTGCCGGACCCCACACCATGCGCCTGATCACCGCCCTGCTGCCCCTGGCCTTCGCCAGCCTGCCCGCGTTCGCCCAAGACCTGACACCGGAACAACTGGACGCCGCCGCCCGGGTCTACCTGGGCGACGCCGATTGCGAGCTGAAACAGGCCGTGCGCCTGCAGGCCATCGAGGGGCGCCCGGGCCACTTCGAGCTGGTGCACAAAAAGGCACGCTACACGCTGGTGCCGCAGGTCACGAGCACCGGTGCGATCCGGCTGGAAGATGCCAAGGCCGGCATGGTCTGGCTGCAGATCCCCGCCAAGTCCATGCTGCTGAACGCCAAGGCCGGCCGGCGCGAGGTGGACAACTGCCAGCACCCGGAGCAGCGCGCCGAGTCGGCCACCCCCGCGCCATCCATCGGCATCGCCGCGCGCTGAGCCCGGTGCCGGGTCACGCGGCCAGGGCCGCCGCTTCACGCTCCGGCGTGAGGCCGGCCTTGTCGAACCGCTGCTGATCGGCGGGCAGGCCGCGCCACCAGGCCAGGGTGTCGGCGACCGTCTGCGCCAGCGGCCGGGTGGCCAGGCCCGCCGCCAGGGCCTGCCGCACATCGGTCTGCATGAATCCCGCGTGCTCGGCATCGTCGGGCAGGGCCAGCGGCAAGTCGCTCCAGGGCTGCAGACCCCGCGATTGCAGCGTGGCCATGTCGGTCCAGCGCCAATCGGGCCCCACACCGGCCACCTCGGCGCAGGTCTGCAGCACGGTGGCCATCGTCGTGGGCCCGCCCACGGTGTTGAAGCGGCCCGTAGCGCCATCGTCCAGCAGCTTCAGCGTGAAGGCCGCGAGGTCGCGTGCGTCGATGACCTGCACCGCCGCGTCGGGGCGGCCGGGGGCCAGCACCGGCTCGCCATCGCGTGCCCGGGCCAGGCGTGCCGGCCAGTAGGTGAAACGCTGCGTCGGGTCGTGCGGGCCGACGATCAGGCCGGGTCGCAGCACCAGCGCCTGGGCACCAAAGCGCTGCTGCAGCGCCGCTTCACACAGCGCCTTCAGCGGGCCGTAGGTGCGGCCGTCGACCACCTCGGTATCGGTATCGTCAATCGTCGCAACAGCAGCGGATTCATCGTTCGGCTCCGCCGTGGACGCGTACACCGACACCGAGGACACGAAGGCATAACGGCCCACCCGGCCCTGCAGCAGCGCCGCCATCGCTGCCACCTCGCGCGGCAGGTAGCCGCAGGTGTCCACCACCGCGTCCCAGGTGCCTTCGGCCAGCGCGGACAGGTCGGCGCGGCGGTCGCCGACACGCTGTTCGACGCCCGCGGGCACCGTGCCGCTGCGTCCGCGGTTGAACACGGTGACCGTGTCTCCACGCGCCACGGCCGCTTCGACCACATGCCGGCCCAGGAAACGGGTGCCGCCGATCACCAGCAACTTCATGCCACGGCCTCCTTCATCCGGTTGTTCTGCCCACGCAGCCGCCACCACAACCAGCCGGCGATGCTGAGGTTCAGCGCGTTCCACGCGATGCCGTTCAGGAACGCGGCTTCGTAGGAGCCGGTCAGGTCGAACACCTTGCCCGACATCCAGCCGCCCAGCGCCATGCCGAACAGCGTGGCCATCAAGACCGCGCCGGTGCGGGCGCCGGCCACGGCCGCCGGGAAATGCTCGCGCACGATGATCGCGTAGCTGGGCACGATGCCGCCCTGGAACAGGCCGAACAAAGCCGACACCACGTAGAGCGACATCAGCGAGTTGGCGGGCACGAAGAGCAGCAGCGCCAGCCCCTGCAGCGTGGAGCCCAGCAGCAGCGTGCGCACACCGCCGATGCGGTCGCAGATGGCGCCACTGATCAAGCGGCTGGCAATGCCGCAGGCCAGCATCAGCGACAGCATCTCGGCCCCGCGCGCGGCGCCGTAACCCAGGTCGCCGCAATAGGCCACGATGTGCACCTGCGGCATCGCCATCGCCACGCAGCAGGCCACGCCGGCGATGCAGAGCAGCAACAAGGCGGTGGTGGGCGCCAACCCAAAAGGCCGGTCGGACGGCGTGGCGCTGCCCGCGCGCACCACGGGCGCCGCGGCGGCCGGCGGGCGCTCGCGCATCGCCAGGGCCAGCAAGGCCAGGCCAATGCCGCAGATCAAACCCAGCACGGTGTAGGCCGTGCGCCAGCCGTGGGCTTCGATGCCCCCTTGCACCAGCGGCGGCCAGACCGCGCCGGCCACGTAGTTGCCACTGGCGCAGATGGCCACCGCGATGCCGCGCCGGCGCACGAACCACAGCGCCGTGTCGGCCACCAGCGGTGCAAACGCCGTGGCGCTGCCCAGCGCACCCAGCAGCACCCCGTGCACCAGGGCAAACGCGACGATGGACTCGGTGCGCGCCGCCAGCAGGTAACCACTGCACAGGCCGACGGCGCCGATCCACAGCACCGTGGCCACACCAAAACGGTCCGCCAGCCGGCCCATCAACAAACCGCCGAGGCCGAAGCCGACCATCAGCAGCGTGTAGGGCAAGGAGGCATCGGCCCGTGCCACGCCGAACTCGGCCTGCGCCGCCGGCAGCACCACGGCCACCACGTACATCGCGCTGCTGCCCAGGGTCATGGCCAGCAGGGTGACCACCAGCCGGGTCCAGGCGTAGCGGCTGTCGGGGGCATGGTTGGCGGCTGTCACCGGGGCATTGTGGCGTGGTGGCTGCGGCGGCGTTATAGTGAAGACACCATGGATACACATATGTGTATCCAACTTGGAGATGGACCATGCACACCAAGGACGCCGGCATGCGCATCCGCGTCGAGCGCACGTTGCGCGACGACTTTGTGGCCGCCTGCCAATCGCAGGGGCTGGTCGCGGCCGAGGTGCTGCGCCACTTCATGCGCGGCTTTGCCGACAAACACCGCAGCGAGCAGGCGGCCTTGTTCGAGCCCACCCGCCAACCCATCCACCAGCGCAGCACGGGAGACGGCGCATGACCCCCTTCTGCGACACCGACCGCGACACCCTGCTGGCCGCACTGCAACCGGTGGTGGGCATTGTCGAGCGCCGCCACACGCTGCCGGTGCTGGCGCATGTGCGGCTGCGCCAGCGGGGCGGCCAGGTCGAGCTGGCCAGTTCCGACCTGGAGCGGCATGTCACGGTCACGGCCGATCTGGGCACCGGCCCCGGAGAGGCCGCCACCACCGTGCCGGCGCACAAGCTGCACGACATCCTGCGCGCCCTGCCCGCCGGCCAGCGCCTGACCCTGTCGGCAGAGCGCGACCGGCTCACGCTGCGCAGCGGCGGCAGCCGTTTTGCGCTGCACACCTTGCCGGCGGCCGACTTCCCCGCCGCGCCCGAGGCCCCTGCAGGCGCCATCAGCCTGAGCCTGCCACGCAGCGCGCTGCTGGCGCTGATCGACCGTGTGGCCTTTGCGATGGCGGTGCAGGACATCCGCTACTTCTTCAACGGCCTGCTGTTCAGCCTGGCGCCCGGCCGGCTGACGCTGGTGGGCACCGACGGCAACCGGCTGGCCGTGGCGCATGCCGAGGTGGCCCACGACGGCCCGGCGCTGGCGGTGATCGTGCCGCGCAAGACCGTCACCGAGTTGCAGCGCCTGCTGCGCAGCCGGGACGACGAGGCGGTGCAGCTGCAGCTGGCCGTGGGCCAGGTGCGTTGCCGGATGGGCGCGCTGGAACTGGTGAGCACCGTGATCGAAGGCCAGTTCCCCGACCACCGCCGTGTGCTGCCCCAGCACCCGCCCGGCCAGGCCCTGGCCGTGACGGTGGACCGCGCCGCCTGGCTGGCCGGCGTGCAG
This sequence comes from Rubrivivax sp., assembly GCA_018780805.1. GTDB lineage: Bacteria > Pseudomonadota > Gammaproteobacteria > Burkholderiales > Burkholderiaceae_C > Rubrivivax. Next base: position 8,601 of record JADMJD010000181.1, read on the forward strand.
CGTGCCGTCATCCTGGCCAGCGAAAAATTTCGCGGCCTGAAGCTCAGCTTCTACCCCGGCGGCCTGCGCATGGTGGCGGCCAACGCCGAGCTGGAAGAAGCGGTGGAAGAGCTGCCTGCCGAACACGCCGGCATCGAGCTGGAGATCGGCCTGAACGCCGCCTACCTGATCGACCTGCTGGCCAGCAGCGAAGCGCCGCAGGTGCACCTGGTGCTGCGCGACGCGCAGAGCCCGCTGCTGTTCACGCTGCCGGCGCAGCCGGACTTCGCCTATGTGGTGGGGCCGATGCGCATCTGACGTCGCCTGTTCGTGGTCAGGCCGGCACCTGGTAGTCGGCCGTGCCCAGGCGGTCGATGCCGCAGTCCAGCGTACGCACCCAGCGGATGAACTCGCCCACCGCCGGCCCGGTCAGTGGCGCGCCGTGCTGCGGCACCAGCATGCGGATGGGCAGCGGCGCCACCATGTCGGCCCACAGCCGCAGCACCTTGTTGCTGACCATGTAACGCTGGTGGAAGGCCTCCATGCGTGGCAGCAGGCCGGCCAGCGACGTGACCGGGGTCTTGGCGATCTCACCACTCACCAGCGACACACCCAGGTCACCCGAGAACAGGATCTGGCTCACCGGGTCGTAGAACTGGAAGTTGCCTTCGGCGTGCAGGAAGTGCGCCGGCAGCGCGATCAGGTCGTGGCGCCCGATGCGGATGCGCATGCCGGCGTCGGGGATGCCGACGATGCGGCCACTGGTCTTGCCCGGCTTGCAGAAGTGCGGGATGAAACGTTCCCACACGCGCGAGATGTAGATCCTGGCCGGCGTGGCCGTGGTCCAGCGGTCCAGCGACGCGACGATGTCGGGGTCGGCGTGCGAGGCGATGATGGCCGCCAGCCGCTGCGGCGGAAAGTGCCGCGTCATCGCCAGGTACAACTCGCTGTAGGCCAGGTTGCCGCCGGGGTCGATGACGGCGCCCGTGTCGTCGTCGACGATCAGGAACTGGTTGGCCTGCATCGCCTCGCCGGCGTCGTCGCCCAGGTCGCTGAACATCAGGCAGCGGTGGCCGTCGCGGTGGAACAGTTCGGTGGGCATGCGGGATTGTGAGAAGGCACCCACGGCCCCGGCTTGACACCGATCAACGGCGGCGACGAATCCTGCGCCGGGCCGCCAGCACCGCCAGCAGCACGCCCGCCGCCACCAGCGCCCACGACAATATCGAGGCGGCACGCAGCAGCGTGTTGTTGAAGTCCTCGCCGCCGGTGTAGTCCATGATGTGCAGGCGCCAGAAGAAGTCGTACCAGACCCAGGCCTCGTTGCGGTGCGTGACGAACTCGCCGCTGGGCCCGTCGAAGTACAGCCGCGTGCCCAGCGCGTCGTCGAACTGCACGCGCCACAGGTCACCCCGCCCGCCGGTCTCGTCGACGATGAAGAGGCGTGTGGGCACCTGCGCCAGGCGCTGCACGTTCCGCACGGGCAGCGGCTGCTTCAGCAGCCTGAGGGCGTAGGCCTGGATGGCGGCGGCATCGGGCGCCACCCAATCACCACCGGCCAGCGGCACATGACGCGGGTGGTGCTCGCCCTGCACGCCGACGCGCCAGGCCGGGCCCGCAGGTGTGACCACCGCCACCAAAGAACGCACCTGTACCGGCGGGATGCCACCCAGGGCGGGTGGCAACACGGTCAACGCCAGCACCGGACGTTTCAGATCGTCCCCACCTTTGACCCAAGGGTCGAACGGCAGCAGCGCAAACACCACGCCGCTCGTCACCCACACCGCCACCTGCAGGCCGACCAACCAGCCCAGCCAGCGGTGCCAGCGCCAGGCCGTTTGTTGCAGAGTCACAGGAGGTCCTCCGTGCTGCGCACTCCGGTGCGAGCCCCTTCGGGCGGCCGGGCGGGGCTCACGTGAAACGGAAGCTGATCGCGCCCAGCGGGCCGTAGTCGACGTGGAAGCTGTCGCCTGCCACGGCCGGCGTCGGCCGCGTGAAGCTGCCGGCCAGCACCACGTCGCCCGCGTTCAGCTGCTCGTCCCAGGGCGCGATCTTGTTGGCCAGCCAGGCGATGCCGTTGGCCGGGTGGTTGAGCACCGCCGCGCCCAGGCCGGTTTCTTCGATCACGCCGTTCTTGAACAGCATCGCACCGGCCCAGCGCAGGTCCACCTCCGTCGGCCGCACCGGGCGGCCGCCCAGCACGATGCCGGCGTTGGCCGCGAAATCACTGATGGTGTCGAAGACCTTGCGTGGCGCCTTGCTCTCGCGGTCGAACTGTTCGATGCGGGCGTCGATGATCTCCACCGCCGGTGTCACCCAATCGGCCGCGGCCAGCACGTCGAACAGCGTGACACCCGGGCCCTTCAGCGGACGACCGAGGATGAACGCAAACTCCACCTCCACACGCGGTGCGATGAAGCGATTCACCGGGATGTCGCTGGCGTTGTCGAAGAACATGTCGTCCATCAAGGGCGCAAAGTCGGGCTCGGTGATCTGGCTGGACAGTTGCATCGCACGCGAGGTCAGGCCGATCTTGCGGCCGCGGATCGTGCGGCCGGCGGCCAGCTCCAGCTTCACCCATTCACGCTGGATCGCGTAACCGTCGGCGATGTCCATGGCCGGGAACTCGCGCGAAAAATGGCGAAGCGGCGTGCGCTGCTGGCGCGCGTCGAACAGGCGGCGTGCCAGCTCGGCGTGGGTCTGTGGGTTCAGGTTCATGGTCGAGCGAACAGCGGGTGGAGGTTGCCGAACTTGCCGTCGAAGACCTCGGGGCCTTTGTCGATCTGCAGCGTCAGGCCGATGGGGCGTGACGCCAGCAGCGGCGCGAAGTGTTCTCGTGCCGTGGCCACCAGCGCTTCACCGGCGCGCTGGTGCACGGCAGCGCTGCGGCCCCGGCCCATGCGCAGGTTCAGGTAACAGAAGGCGTGGTCGCCGCTGCCGTCGGTGGTGGCGTGGTGCGCGGCCGGGTAGGCCAGCACACGCGTGCCGCCTGTCGGAAAGACCTGGGCGCCGGCGTCGTCCTTCACCGTCAACATGGTGTCGGCCAGGCGCCGGCACAGCGCCGACATGTCGGTCTGATGTTCGATCTGCGGCGTGTAGAGGATGACGAGGTGCGGCATGGGGTCTACAAGCGTGCGGCCGGGCTGCGCGGGCCCAGCACCTTCAGGTCCGCCGGCATCGGCGTGACGGGCAGGATGGCGTTGATCTGCCCCGTGCCGGAGCTGCCGAAAAACGGCGTCACCACCTCCGCTCGGCCGTCGTAGCGGTCCCAGCCCAGCGCGCCCAGCAGCATCGCGGTGTCGTGCATGAAACCTTCGCCATGGCCCTTGGCGGCGTACTCGGGCAGCATCTCGCAGAAATCGGCCCATTCGCCGGCTTTCCACATGTCCACCACCATGTGGTCCAGCCGCTCCAGGAAGGGGCTCCACATCTTGTCGGCAAACTCGGGTGCCAGGCCGTTCTGCGCAAAGCGGTGCGACAAGGAGCCGCTGGCAAAGAGCGCCACGGTGCCGTCATAACGGTCCTCGATGGCGCGGCGGATGGCCCAGCCCAGGCGGGCGCTTTCGGCCAGGCTGTGCACCATGCACAGCGCCGAGACCGAAATCGCCTTGAAGTGGCGGTCGGCGTTCATGTAGCGCATCGGCACCAGGGTGCCGTACTCCAGCGGCAGCGTGGTGGCCGGGTGTGCGAGTGTCTCCACGCCATGCGCATTGGCCACCTCGGCCATCAGCTGGCCCAGCTGCGGGTTGCCGTCCACCTCGTAGGGCATGTTGCTGATGAAGTGCGGCAGCTCGTTGCTGGTGTAGACCCCCCGGTGGTGGGGCGCGCAGTTGATGTGGTAACCCGCGTTGACCAGCCAGTGCGTGTCGAACACGACGATGGTGTCCACGCCCAGCGCGCGGCAGCGGCGGCCGATCTCATGGTGGCCGTCGATGGCGGCTTGCCGGCAACCGTGGCGCGGGCCGGGCAGCTCGCTGAGGTACAGCGAGGGCACATGCGTGATCTTGGCGGCGAGCGCGAGCGTGCCCATGTCAGACGCCCCAATGCGGGATGTGGTGACTGCCCAGGCTGACACACACGTTCTTCGGCTCCAGGAACACCTCATAGCTCCAGGTGCCGCCTTCACGCCCGGTGCCCGAGGCCTTGGTGCCGCCAAACGGCTGGCGCAGGTCCCGCACGTTCTGGCTGTTGACGAAGCACATGCCCGCTTCGATGCCGGCGGCCACGCGGTGCGCACGGCCGAGGTTCTCGGTCCAGACATAGCTGCTCAGGCCGTAGCGCGTGTGATTCGCGATCTGCACCGCTTCGGCTTCGTCGGCAAACGGGATCAGGCAGGCCACCGGCCCGAAGATCTCGTCCTGCGCGATCTGCATGGTGTTCTTCACGTTCGCAAACACCGTCGGCTTGACGAAGTTGCCGGCGCGCAGTTCGGGTGGCAGGTCCGGCTGCTCCAGGCCGCCGGTCAACATTTCCGCGCCTTCCTGCGGCCCGAGCTCGATGTAGCGCCGCACCTTGGCCAGGTGCTCGGGCGAGATCATCGGGCCGATGGTGGTCTTCTCGTCCAGCGGGTCGCCCACGGTGATGCGCGCAGCGCGGGCCGCGAAATCCGCTGCAAAACGGTCGTAGAGCTTTTGTTGCACCAGGATGCGCGAGCCGGCGGTGCAACGCTCACCGTTGTTGCTGAAGATCATGAACACGGCGGCGTCCAGCGCCCGCGCGTAGTCGGCGTCGTCAAAGACCACGAACGGGCTCTTGCCGCCCAGTTCCATGCTGAATTTCTTCAGCCCCGCGCCGGCCACGATGCGCTCGCCCGTGGCCGTGCTGCCGGTGAAGCTGATGGCGCGGATGTCGGGGTGGCGCACCAGGGCCTCACCCGCCGTCTTGCCGAAACCGTGCACGATGTTCAGCACACCGGGTGGCACACCGGCTTCCAGCGCCAGCTCACCCAGGCGCGCGGCGGTCAACGGCGAGAGCTCGCTCATCTTCAGCACCGCGGTGTTGCCGAAGGCCAGGCAAGGCGCCACCTTCCACGTGGCCGTCATGAAGGGCACGTTCCAGGGGCTGATCAGCGCGCAGGGCCCCACCGGGTGGAAGAGCGTGTAGTTCAGGTGCGTGGGGGTGGGGTAGGTGTGGCCATCCACCCGCACGCACATCTCGGCGAAGTAGTGGAAGTTGTCGGCCGCGCGCGGCACCAGTTGTTTGCCGGTCTGGCTGATCACCTGGCCGGTGTCCATGGTCTCGGTACGCGCGATCTCGGGCACGTGTGACGCGATCAGCTCGCCCAGCCGGCGCACGATCTTCGCGCGCTCGGCGGCCGGCATCGCGGCCCAGGCCGGGAAGGCGGCTTTGGCCGCGGCGACGGCGGCGTTGACCTCTGCTTCGCCGCCGGCGGCCACCTCGGCCAGCACGGCCTGCGTGGCGGGGTTGACGGTCTCGAAGTAACTCGTGCCGGGCACGGCACGGCCGTTGATCAGGTGTTCGATGCGTGTCATGTCGCTTCCAATGCGTTCACCAGGGTGTTCACCAGCGTGCCGATGCCGTCGATCTCCGTCTCGACCACATCGCCCCGGTTGACGTTGACCACGCCTTCCGGCGTGCCGGTGAGGATGATGTCGCCGGGCTGCAGCGTCATGAAGCCGCTGAGGTATTCGATCAGCGCTGCGACGCTGTGGATCATGTTCGAGGTGAGGCCCTGCTGCGTGAGCACGCCATTGACACGGGTGCGCAGCGCCAGGGCCTGCGGGTCGGGCACTTCATCGGCGCTGACCAGCCAGGGGCCGAGCACGGTGCCGCCGTCGCGGTTCTTCACGCGCAGGTTGGGGCGGTACCAGTTTTCCAGGTGGTCGCGCACAGCGTAGTCGTTGGCCACGGTGTAACCGGCCACATGGGCCAGTGCATCGGCGGCCTTCACGCGCCGCGCCGTGCGGCCGATCACCACCGCCAGCTCGCACTCGTAGTGCATGAATTTCACGTCCACCGGACGCGGCGTGCGGCCCCGGTGGCCGATGACCGACGAGACCGTCTTCAGGAAGGCCAGCGGCTCTTCGGACGAGGTGCTGGAAAGCTCCTTGCTCAGCTCCTTCACATGGTCGGCGTAGTTCAGGCCGAGCGCGATGAGGGTGCCGGGTTCGATGGGCGGCAGCCAGACCACGTCCGTCTCCGCCAACACGGTGCCGTCGGGCAGTTGCAGGCCATCGGCGTGCGGCACGGCGGTGTGCACGGCGCCGGCCCAGGCGATGCGTGCGGTCCTCATGTGGTGCCCTCCGCCACAAACTGCATGGCCAGCGGCGCCAGGCCCGGTGCCGTGATGCGGGCCGATTGCCCGGCGTGCACCCGCGGTGCACCCTCGGCCACGCCCAGCATCAGCACGTCGCCGGGCTGCAGCGTCATGAAGCTGCTGACATCGGCGATCAGCGTGGCGATGTCGCGCACCCGGTCGCCGGTGGGCGCCTGATGCACCACCTGGCCATTCACCTCGACCGTGAGCGTCAGCGCATCGGGCTGCGGCACGGCGTCACGCGGCACCACCGCCGGGCCCAGCGGGCAGAAACCATCGCGCACGCGCCAGCGCAGCGACGGGCGGTAGTACACGGCATGCGGCACGCAGACATCGGCCACCAGCAACCAGCCAGCGACATGGTCCAGAGCCTGCGCAGCGGGCACGGCATGCGCCGTGCGGCCGATCACCGCCGCCAAGGTCGCACCCAGCACCAGTTCGGGTGCGTCGGACGGCACAGCGACGGCGCCGCCGCTGGCCAGCCAGGTGTTGCGCGGCTTGACGTACAGCACCGGAGCCTGCGGCGGCGCCTTGTACGGCGGCTGAAACACGGCATCGCCCAGCGCCGCCAGCGCGGGGCGGTGGTTCATGAGCACACCGAGCACCGTGCCGCTGAGGCCCCAGGGCGCGAAGTCCAGCGCGACGGGTGGTTGATTCACTAACATGTTAGCAATATAGTGGGCGCCCATGGCCGATGTCAATCCGGAACTGCAACACCGCAACCTGCCGCTCCTGCTGCTGCTGGCCCGCGAGGGGGTGATCAACCGGTTCCGCCCGGTGCTCCAGGCCCATGGGCTGACCGAACAGCAGTGGCGCATCCTGCGTGTGCTGGTGGAGGTGGCGGCGCTGGAGCCGCGCCAGATCGGGCAGCTGTGCGGCCTCTCCAGCCCCAGCCTGGCCGGCATCCTGGCGCGCATGGAGGAGCAGGGGCTGGTGGCGCGCGCCGGGCTGGCGCACGACAAGCGCCGCCAGTTGATCTCGGCCACGCCGGCCAGCCGCCGGCTGGCCCAGCGCATGGCGCCGAAGATCGAGGCGGTGTACGCGGCGCTGGAGTTGCAACTGGGCGCCGAGGTCGTCGCCCAGCTCTACACCACGCTGGACGCAGTGCTGGGTGCGCTGGCGGCCGAGCCGCCCGCCGCCGGATCGATCGGCCGTCGCCGCTGACGCGTGCACGACACAATCGCGGCATGTCCGAATCCCGGCGCTGGCGCGCCATCCTGTGTGGGCTGCTGGCTCTGGGGGGCTGGGCGGCAGCCGTTGCCGACACCGTGCAGGTGGGCTCCAAGCGCTTCACCGAAAGCTACATCCTGGGCGAAGTGGTGCGCCAGACGCTGGTGCAGGCGGGGGTGGCGGCCTCGCACCAGCAGGGCCTGGGCAACACCGGCATCCTGGAGCAGGCGCTGGCCAGCGGCGCGGTGGACGTGTACCCCGAATACACCGGCACCATCGTGCGCGAGATCCTCAAGCGTGAGGGCAACCCGACGCTGGCCGAACTGAACCAGTGGCTGGCGCCACGGGGCCTGAAGGCCGCCGTGCCGCTGGGCTTCAACAACACCTACGCACTGGCGCTGCGCGAAAGCGTGGCCGAGAAACTGGGCCTGAAGACGCTGTCGGACCTGGCACGTCTGCCCGCCGGGGCGCTCAAGCTCGGCCTGTCGCATGAATTCCAGGTGCGCGCCGACGGCTGGCCGGCGCTGCAGCGGGCCTACGGCCTGGCGCTGTCCCCGGGTGCCGCGCTCGACCACGGCCTGGCCTACGACGCGGTGCAGGCCGGGCAGGTGGACCTGATCGACATCTACTCCACCGACGCCAAGGTCGGCCGTTACGCCCTGCGCGTGCTGGTGGACGACCGCCACTTCTTTCCCCGCTACGACGCCGTGCTGTTGATGCGCAGCACACTCGACAGCCGGCCGCTGGAACAGCTGGCCGGCCGCATCGACGAGCGCGCGATGGTCGCGCTGAACGCGACGGTCGAGCTGGACGGCGTGAGTTTTGCCGACGCCGCACAGCGGTTCCTGGCCGCTGGCACGGCACCGGCGCCCGCGCGCCAGGGCTTCGCCGCGCGGCTGTGGGCGCCCGATCTGTGGCGGCTGCTCGCGCAGCACCTGGGGCTGGTGTTCGGCTCGCTGCTGCTGGCGCTGGTGGTGGGCGTGCCCATCGGCATCTGGGCCTGGGCGCGGCCGCGCTGGGCGGGGGGGCTGATCGGCGCCGTGGGCGTGCTGCAGACGGTGCCTTCGTTGGCCCTGCTGGCTTTCCTGATCGCCTTGCTGGGCATGATCGGTTTCTGGCCGGCCATGCTGGCGCTGTTTGTCTATGCGCTGCTGCCCATCGTGCGCAACACACACGCCGGGCTGGCGGGCGTGCCGCAGGGGCTGACACTGGCCAGCCGGGCGCTCGGCCTGAAGGCAACTCAGACGCTGTGGGCCGTGCAGTTGCCGCTGGCGCTGCCGGTGCTGCTGGCCGGTGCCAAGACGGCGGCGGTGATCAACGTCGGCACCGCCACCGTGGCCGCGTTCATCGGTGCCGGCGGCCTGGGTGAGCGCATCGTGGCCGGCCTGGCCGTCAACGACAGCGCCCTGATGCTGGCCGGCGCCTTGCCGGCGGCGCTGCTGGCGCTGGGCGTGCAATGGGGCTTTGACGTGCTGGAGCGGCGTTTGCAGCCGAGCATGCAGCCGGGCATGCAGCCGGGCATGCAGCCGGGCGTGCCACGCTGAACGCCAGGCCGGCGGCGATCAGGGCCCAGGGAGACCTGGCCCGTGACCCGCCCCCTTCTACGGCGGCACGACCGCGGTCACGCCGACGCCAGCCCGTCATCCAGCAGGATGTCCTGCGCATCCTGCGCGCACGCCGCCGCCAGCCGCTGCGCCCGCCCCACGACGGCGCCGATGCAGGCACAGGCCACACGGGCCGCGGTGGACGCGGTGCCGACCACCAGCGGGCCACACGCGATGCCGATGCCCAGGCACACCGGGCGCTGACCGGACAAACGGCGTTCGTCGTTGAACTGGCCCGACAACGCCACCATGTCCTGCGCGGCCAGCCGTGCGGTGCCTGCGGCCTCGAAGCGTGCCAACAAGGTGTCGCCGGTGAATTGCAGCAGCGCCCCGCCGCGCTGCGCGATGGCGTCCACCATCAGCGTGCCCCAATCGCTCACCAGTTCCAGGGTCTGCTCCGGCGGCTGCCGGTCCTTCGGGTCGTCCAGGCCGTCCAGGCCGTGCAGCCCTGCCGCGAGCACGACCGCAGCGTCGAACCGCAGCGCCCCATCTGCCGGCGTGGGCCCCAGCCGGCGCAGCGCCTGCGCCTGTTGCTGGCGCAAACGGTGGCGCTCCAGGCTGGCATCGACCCGGGCCCGCAGCAGCCAGGGGTCCACCGGCTTGTGCAAAAAGTCGTCGACCCCCAGTTCGATGCAGCGCGCCACCGGCGCCACGCCGCCGAGTGCGCTGGTCACGATCACCGGCACCTCGCGCAACGTTGCATCGGCGTGGCGCAGCGCCAGCAGGCCGAAGCCGTCCAGCCCGGGCATGGCTAGGTCCAGCAGCAGCAGCTCGAAGTGCTGCTGCTGCAGCAGGGCCAGCGCCTCGTGGCCGTCGCCCACGGTCAGCACCTCGTGGCCCATCAACTCCAGGGACCGGCACAGCAGCAGCCGGTTGACCCGGTTGTCGTCGGCCACCAGCACCCGCGCCGCGGCCACGCTGGCCAGCGGCGCGGGCCGGGGTGGCAGCACGTCGGCCGCACCGCCCGTCGGCCGCGGGCCCGGTGCCAGCGTGAAGCGGTAGCCAAAACCCTGCACGGTGCTGATGGCCTCGGCGCCCAGCACCCGGCGCAGGCCGGAGACCTGCACCTGCAGGTTGTTCTCCTCCACCACCAGGCCGGGCCAGACCTCGTCCAGCAGTTCGTCCTTGCCGACGGCCCGCTCGCGCCGGGCGACCAGCGCACACAGCAGGTCGAAGCCACGCGCCCCCAGCGCCACCGGCTGGCCGTCGACGAGCAGGCGCCGCTCGGCCGGCCGCAGCTCGACGTGGCCGAACAGCAGAGGCAAATGGCCGAACACCAGAGGTGTTGGCGGCAGAGCCGGGTCGCTCATTGCCGCGCCAGGCCGGGCAGGACCGCCAGCGTGGCCGCCAGCTCGGCGGCCAGTGCATCGATCGCGGGGCCACCGGCCGCCACGCCCTGCCACTCGAGCCGGCCCGCCAGCCCGGCCAGCCGGCTGGCGCCGAAGGTGATGCCGTTGCACTTCAGCGTGTGGGCCGTGGTGACGAACCCTTCGGCATCGCCGTTCGCCACCGCCCGGCGCAGCTGGCCCACCAGGGTCGGCCCTTCTTCGGCAAAAGCATCGACGAGCTGCTGCACAAAGTCGGCGCCGGCATTGGCCTGCAGCGCTTCAAAGATCAGGGGGTCGACAACGGGGATGTCCATGGCTGCTCACGCATCGGTTCGGGCGGGCGTGGCCGCCAGCGCTTCCACCAGGGACTGCACGCGCAGCGGCTTGGCGAGGTGTTCGTCCATGCCCGCCGCCAGGCATTGCGGGCGGTCGCCGTTCAGCGCGTTGGCCGTCATCGCGACGATGCGCGGGCGGCGCCCGGCCGGCCAGCGGCCGACGATCTCACGCGTGGCCTGCAGACCGTCCATCTCCGACATGCGCACGTCCATCAGCACCAGGTCGTAGGCCTGGCGCTCGACGCTCTGCACCGCCTCGCGCCCGTTGCTGGCCAGGTCGGCGCGGTAGCCCAGGCGCTCCAGCAGCCGCAGCGCGAGCTTCTGGTTCACGCCGTTGTCCTCGGCCAGCAGGATGCGCAGCGGATGACGCGTGGCCATCTGCGGGTCCATCGTCACGGGTGCGGTGTCCGCCGTCGGCGGCAGCAGGCCGGGTGCGGCGGCCGGCGCGTGGATCTCGAACCAGAAGCAACTGCCCTGTCCGGGCCCGGCGCTGCGGACGCCCATGCTGCCGCCCATGCGCTCGGCCAGCTGCCGGCTGATCGCCAGGCCCAGGCCGGTGCCGCCGAAGCGGTGCGCAATGCCGGATTCGGCCTGGCTGAAGCGCTCGAACAGGCGGGCACGGCCGGCCTCGCTGAGCCCGATGCCGGTGTCGCTGACCTCGAAGGCCAGCCGGCCGCTGGCCGGTGCCCGAACACGCAGAACGACCTCGCCGTGTTCGGTGAACTTGACCGCGTTGCCCAGCAGGTTGAGCAGGATCTGGCGCAGCCGCGCGGCATCGCCGACCACGGCCACGGGCACGTCGGCGCCGATGTCGCAGACCAGCCGCAGGCCTTTCTGTGCCGCCGGCACAGCCACCAGGTCCAGCGCCAGGCGCACACACTCGCGCAGGTCGAAGGGCTGGTCCTCCAACTCCAGGCGGCCGGCTTCGATCTTCGAGAAGTCGAGGATGTCGTTGATGATGCCCAGCAGCGATTCGGCCGATTCGCGGATGGTGCACGCGTGGTCACGCTGGTCATCGGTCAGCGGTGTGTCCAGCAGCAGCCCGGTCATGCCGATCACACCGTTCATCGGCGTGCGGATCTCGTGGCTCACGGTGGCCAGGAACAGGCTCTTGGCCGCATTGGCGGCCTGGGCGGCTTCGCGCGCCTGCTCTTCCGCCGCCAGCTTCTGTTCCAGCAGCCGGGCCTGGGTGCGCCCGGCGTCGGCCTGCAGGTCTTCCTGCAGCATCTGCGTGGCACGCGCCACGGCGCGCACCTCGTCGGGCCGGTAAGGGGCGCCGTCCGGCCGCGTGCCCAGCAGCAGGAAGCCGGTGAGCGCATCCCGGTGCACCACCGGCACGGCCAGTGCGTCGGCGCCCGCCACCATCGCCAGCGACGCGGGCAGGCGCTGGGCCTGGAGGGTGCGCAGGTCGGCCGGGCTCAGGTGGAGCGCCTCCGGCAGCTCGGCCGCCGTCGACGCCTGGCAGGTGCAGGCCACCGGGCCATCGACGCTGTCGGCCTGGTAGAAACTGGCCTCGGCACCGCCGGCGAAGCGGCCGATGGCGGCGAGGTAGTGCTGCATCAGCGCCTGCTGCCCCTGCACACCAGCCGCCGCCCGGGCCGCAGACCACAGCACCTCTTCGTGGTTGCGCCAGTTGGCGAAAAAAACCCGCTGCACCACCTGGTCGGCCACGGCGCGCAGGCGCGGCAAGGCGGCGCCGAACAGCAGCGCCAGCGGCACGCTGGCCGCCGCCGCGACGCCCGGGTTGGACAAGGCCGGCCAGCGCGCCCCGAGCAGACCCAGCAGGGCCACGCCGCCCAGCAGCACCGCCAGCACCAGCGCCCAGACCAGGGCCCGGTTGAGCGCGAAGCCGAAGCCGAAGACGCGGTGGCGCAGCACGCCATATCCCAGGCCCAGCATGGCCGCGATGCTGAGGAAGATCTGCACGAACTCGGTGATCAGCTCGCGCTGCTGGTTGCGGCCCGGGATCGAGCCCGAGATCGTGAAGATCAGGAAGCCCGACATCATGATCGCCAGGCTGATGCCCAGCCAGGCGGCCCGCTGGCGTGCCTGGCCGGTGGCGCGCCGCCATCCGATCCACAGGAAACCCAGCGTGACCAGGCTGGCCAGGTGGTTCATGCCGGAGTTGATGCGCTCGAAGGTGGGTTTCCACTCCTGCGGCTCGAAAGGCGTGAGCCGCAGGTGGAAGGCCGTCTCAAAGGCCCCGAAGGCGAGGGCCAGACCCACCGGCACGCCGAAGGCCCAGCGCACGCGGGTGCTGGCGAAGCGGCGCCCGTCGTCCGGAAAGGCCATCGCGAAGTAAAGGTAGGCGGCCGAGGTGACGCTGATCTGCATCGACGGGCCAGTGAACAACATCAGGGCCTGCGTCATGCCGGCCGGCAGGCGGCCCCCGACATCGGCCACGCTGTAGACCGCCAGCGCCACGGCCAGTGCGCGGATGGCCGGGCTGTCGGCCCGGCGCCAGGCCAGCAGGGCGGCGATGCCCAGCGCCATCCAGCTCTCGACCAGGCCGGTGAGCTCGCGCCAGAGGCCGGCATCGTCGAAGCGCGCGGGCCGCTGCACCGTGCGCAGCGTCAGCTGCCGCAGCTGCCCGTCGGACTCGACGGTGACGGGGATGGATTCGCCGACGCCCTTGGTGCGCCAGCGGTCGCCGAGGCGGTCGTAGCTCAGGCGATCGCCCGGTTTCAGGCCCTGCAATGCCGCGTCGGAGCCGGGTGTCACGCCCACGATGGGGGTCATCCAGAGCGGCCCGCTGAGGTAACCCCGCGTCTGGACGCCCATGCCGCCGATGGCCTCGGGCACGATGCTGCGGTCGAGGTAAGCCATGGCCCACAGCCGCAGGCCGGCACAGCACAGGCACAGGGCCAGCAGTGCAAACCGCCACTGCGCCGCGCGCAGTGCGCTCTGGCGCCTGTGGATCTCGTTCATGGCAGCTCCCCTTGCCGTGGGCCGGAGCGTAGCGGCTAAACCGGCCCTGCGGGGCCGGTTTTCGGGCCGCTGCGCCCGACTCAGGGCCGCGGCACCACGGTCAGCGTGAACACCACGTTCTGGTTGAACCCACCGCCGTTGGAGGCCAGCATCTGAAGCGTGTGCGTGCCGACCGGCAGGTTCTGAATCTCGGCGAAATAGCCATCGTCCACCGAGCGGAAGACGCCTGCCGGCACCGTGCCCGGCCCGCCGCAGAACAGCGTGAACAGGTTGTCGGCCGGTATCGCGGCCGAAAAGACCGCACTGCGCACACGTTGGGTTGGCACCGGCTGCCCATTGAGCAGCACCTGGGTCGTCAGCGTGTCGACGTGTGCAGCGATGATGGCCCGCTGGTCACGCACCGACAGGCCCGGAACGTCGCCGCAGAAGCCCGGCGTGTACACGTAGGTGGCCCCGGCCACCATGAACTGCAGCTTGGCGCCCTGCGGCACGGTGCAGCTGCGGTTGGAGTCACCGCCGAAGTTGGGCGCCAGCTTCCAGCTGCTGCCGTTCTGGCCGACCATGCAGTGCTGGCCCGATTCGTCCACGAGGGGATTGACCGAAGTGGGAATGGAATACACCCATTGCGACCACTGGCCGGAGCGCAAGTCTCTGCCGATCTCGGCGGCCCAGGTGGTGGTGCACAGGCCAGCGGCCAGGGCAAGCGCGGTGGTGCGCAGCATCTTCGAACGGTTCATGGTCGAGCTCCTCGATGGACAGTGGATGGACCCGGGCGACACGGCTGTCGCAGCACGGGCGGTGGTCCTGCCGCGTCCCCTGGGGGCCTCGACACGGCACGGAATCAGTGTCCGGCCCGCACCCCCACGCTGTCCTGAAGTGAGCTGAAACTGTCCTGAAAGATGCTGGCGGTTCCCTGAGAGCCGCCTGCGTCAGCGGCCGGCCACCGGGTAGAGCCCGCGCCCGCGCGCCATCAGCCGCACCAGGCCGAACAAGGCATCCAGGTTGGGCGTGGCCACCCCCACACGCGCGGCGATCTCTCGCACCGCGGCGACGATGCCGTCCAGCTCCAGCGCACGGCCGGCTTCCACGTCCTGCAGCATCGAGGTCTTGAAGGCGCCCAGCTTGCGCGTCACCGCGTGCCGGTCTTCGGGCGATTGCGCGATGGCGCAGCCGATGTGCGCGCCCACCGCGGCCACCTCCACCATCACGGCAGAGCAGAAGGCCCGCACCAGCGGGTCGTCCAGGATGTGGTCGGCCGTGGCGCCGGTGAGCGCCGAGACCGGGTTCATCGTCACGTTGCCCCAGAGCTTGTACCAGAGCGCGTGGTGGATGGTGGGCTCCACCGTGGCGTCGAAACCGGCGCGCTGCAGCAGCGCAGCCACGGCCTGCAGGCGCGGGGAAGAGCCGCCTTGCGGCTCGCCGACGATCAGGCCCTGGCCCATGCGGTGGTCCACCAGGCCGGGCTCGGGCACCAGCGCGGCCATGTGCACCACGCAGCCGATCACCTGGGCCGGCGGCAGCGCCTGCGCGATGGCGCCGTCCGGGTCCACCGAGTGGATGGCCATGCCGGCGGCATCACCCGGCAGGCCAAGGCCGAACCACCACGGCACGCCATTCATGGCCGGCAGGATCACCGTCTGCGGGCCGATCAGCGGTGTGAGCCGCGGCGCCAGCGCGCCCAGCGACGGGCCCTTCACGGCCACCACGACCAGGTCCTGCACGCCCAGCGCGGTAGCGTCTTCGGCCACCGCCGCCACCGGCCCGGTGAGCTGCCGGCCGCCGCTGTGCATGCGCCAGCCATGGGTCTGCAGCGCGGCCAGCGTGGCGCCGCGCGCCAGCGCGCTGACGGCCACATCCGGCAACGCGCTCAGGCGTGTGCCGATGCAACCGCCGATGGCGCCGGCGCCGACGATGGCGACCTTCATCACACGCCCACGCGGGCCAGGGCGTCGAAGCTGTTGTTCATCCACAGCTTCAGGCGCTGGCGCTCCATGATGCCCAGGCCCGGGCCATCGCTGGCGCCACCGTTGCGCGCAGCCCAGAAGCTGCTGTTGCGGGCGTCGATCTTCTGCACCACGGCCTCGTGCAGCTTCTTCAGGTCCATCACGCGCGCGCCCAGGCCCAGGGCCCGGTCCAGCTCGCCGGAGCGCTCCAGCTGCGTGAAGTCGTCGCCGCGCAGGTGGTTCTTCACCAGCACGTAGCGCACACGCTGGCCAAAACGGTCCAGCAGGCGCTTGAGCAGGTCCACCGAATCACGGCCCGAGTCCATCACGTGCCAATAGTTCAGCGCGATGCCCGAGAGATCGGCCATGTCCAGCACACCGGATTCGTCCATCCACTTCACCAGCGGCTCTTGCGTCTGCGCCGCCAGGTCCACCAGCACACGCCGGCCGGGGTGTTCGATGGCGGTTTCGACGATCTTGTCCAGCGCCTCGTAGCGGTCGGTCATCACGGCCGACGAGTACTCGGCGTAAAAGCGCAGCAGCGAGCCGTGGGAGCGGTCGGTGTCGAAACCGACAAACGGGATCTGGTGGTCGATGAAGTACTGCGCCAGCAGGCGCGAGACCATCGATTTGCCGACCCCGCCTTTTTCACCGCCGATGAGGTGGATCTGCGAGGTGGCCGCGTGTTCCAGGGTGGGGACTTCCATGCGATGCAGACCGGTTGGTTAGGATGAACACCCATTGTGCAACGCAGTGACACCATGCCCCCAACACCGATGCCGCCGGTACGCATTGCGATGTGGAGCGGCCCGCGCAACATCTCCACCGCGCTGATGCGCGCCTGGGAGAACCGCGGTGATTGCGCCGTCAGCGACGAACCGCTCTACGCCCACTACCTGGCCAGCACCGGCCTGGACCACCCGGCCGCCGCCGAAGTCATCAAAGCCGGTGACACCGACTGGGCACGCGTGGTGGCCACCCTCACCGGCCCGGTGCCGGGGGCCCAGCCCGTCTGGTACCAGAAACACATGACGCACCACCTGCTGCCCGGCCGCGACCTGGCCTGGGTGCACCAGTTGCACAACGTCTTCCTGATCCGCGACCCGGCGCTGGTGGTGGCCAGCTACGTGAAAAGCCGCGCCGATTGCACGCCGGCCGACATCGGCCTGCTGCAGCAGGCACAGCTGTTCGACCGTGTGGCGCAGCGCCTGGGCCGCGCACCGCTGGTGATCGATGGCGAGCAGTTCCTGCGGGACCCGGCGCGGCACCTGCAGGTGATCTGCGCCGATGCTGGCGTGCCGTTCGAGCCGGTGCGCGAGCGCATGCTGCGCTGGCCCGCCGGCCCACGCGCCAGCGACGGCATCTGGGCCCCGCACTGGTACAACGCGGTGTGGCGCTCCACCGGCTTCGAGCCGTGGCGGCCCCGCGCAGCGGTGCTGGACGCCGCCGGACAGGCGGTCGCCGAGGCCTGCCGGCCGGCCTACGAAGTGCTGCTGCAACACGCGGTCTGAGCGCAGAATCGGCGCTTTCCAGCCCTGCAAGCAGGCCACAGCATGAGCCCGCCGGGCCGTCCCCAGGACGAATCCGGCGTGCGCAGCACGAAGGTACTCCCATGAGCGCTACCCGCCGCCATGTCCTGGGTTCGATGGCCGCCGCACTGGCGTTGCCGCGGATGGCCCGCGCCGCGCTGCCCCGGGTGGGCATCGTCGGTGGCGGCATGGCCGGTGTGGCCACGGCCTGGCTGCTGGACGGCGCCTGCGAGGTGACGCTGTTCGAAGCCGCGCCCAGCCTGGGTGGCAACGCCCGTTCCGTGCCCGTCACACAAGATGGCCACACCTGGGCGGTGGACCTGGGCGCCCAGTACTTCCACCCCCAGGCCTACCCGGCCTACACCGCGCTGCTGGGCCAGTTGGGGCTGTGGCCCGACGGCGCGCACAGTTTTCCGGCCACCATCACGGTGGACGCGGCCGGCGAGACCTGGCCGCGTTTTGTCTCGCCGCTGCTGCCGGGCCGTGCCTGGCCGCTGCTGGCACCCTGGAACCGCGCCGGCCTGGCGGGTTTCCAGCGTTTGTTCAGCGCTGCAGCGCGCCGCGAGGCCGCAGGGGCTTCTTACAACCTGGCCCTGGGCGACTGGCTGGCCCGCCTGGGCCTGGACGCGGCGGTGGTGCAGCAGATGCTGTTGCCCTGGGCCGCGTCGCTGTACTCGGGCGACGTGGCGCAGACCGCCACGCTCTCGGCCCGCTCGGCGATGAGTTTTGCGGCGCTGGTGCTGCCCGACAACCCCACCGAGCCGGTGCTGTACCACGTGCTGAAAGACGGCATGGACGAACCGCTGCGGCGCATGCAGGCCGACACCCACACGGTGAATTTCCGCGTCGGCAGCGCCGTGACAGCAGTGCAGCGCCAGGCCGACGGCACGCTGCGGCTGCAGGCCGCCGATGGCAGCACGGCGGTGGTGGACCAGTTGGTGTTTGCCGCATCGGGTGAGCCGACGTTGGCCCTGCTGGCCGGCCTGCCGGAAGCCGCCGCACAACGTGCCGCACTGGCCCGGCTGCCCTTCCACGACGCACGCCTGATGTTGCACACCGACGCAGCCTACGTGCGCGCCGACCCGGCGCTGCGTTCGTTCCTGAACTGCCGCGTCGAAGGCGGGCGCTGTGAGGCGTCGATGGACCTGTCCGGCGTGCTGGCGCCCGGCCCCGCCGGCCAGGTGCCCACCCTGTGGAAGAGCTGGGTGACCGGGCGCAGCGCACTGCCCACGCAGGTGCTGCACGAGGTGCCCTACCGCCACTTCCTGGCCACCCCGGCGGCGCTGCGCGCGCAGGGCGTGCTGGCGCGCCTGCAGGGCCGGGACGGGCTGTGGATCGCCGGGGGTTACACACGCGCCTTTGATGCGCAGGAGACCGCGCTGCAGTCGGCGCTGGACGTGGCGGCCGCTCTGCTGCCGGCGGCTCGGCCCCGTCTGCGGTCTTAGTTCGTGTGCGACGGGCGCGCCACCCGGTCCATCACAAACGCCGTCATCGCCCGCGCCAGCTCCTGTTCACCGACAAACACCGTGCCCGCCTGCTCCTGCACCAGGCGCTCGGCTTCTTCGGCGTTGTGGCTGCGCAGCGCCACCTCGATGCCCGGGTTCAGCGTGCGCGCGGTGCCGATCATCTGCCGCACCTCCAGCGTGTCGGGCGTGGCGATCACCAGCAGGCGCGCGGTGGCAATGTGCGCCTGGATCAGCGTGGCCGCTTCGATGGCATTGCCCAGCACGGCGGCCGTGCCCGCGCTGCGCAGCTGCTCGACGGTCTCGCGTTTGTCGTCCACCACCACAAAGGGCTGCCGCGCAGCACGCAGCGCATCGGCAATGCCCCGCCCCACGCGGCCGTAACCGACGATCACCACCTGGTTGGCCAGCACCTCGGCAGCGGTGCTCATCGGCAGCTCGGCCAGCGGGTCGTCGCGGCTGTCCAGCCGGCGGGCCAGCGCCGAACGCGCGTGGATCCAGCGTGTGGCCGGGCCGGTGGCGGCAAACAGCAGCGGGTTCAGCGCGATGGAAATCAAGGCACCGGCCAGGATCAGGCTCTGGCCCGCGGCTGGCAACACACCCAGGCTCATGCCCAGCCCGGCCAGGATGAAGGAGAACTCGCCGATCTGCGCCAGGCTGGCCGACACCGTGATGGCGGTGTTCAGCGGGTAACGCAGCAGCAGCACCAGGGCTGCCGCGGCGAGTGACTTGCCCACCACGATGATGGCGACCACGGCCAGCACCTTCAGCGGCTCGGCCAGCAGCACGCCGGGGTCGAACAACATGCCCACCGAGACGAAGAACAGCACCGCAAACGCATCGCGCAGCGGCAGCGTGTCCTCCGCGGCACGGTGGCTGAACTCCGACTCGCGCAGCACCATGCCGGCAAAAAACGCCCCGAGCGCAAAACTGACGCCGAACAGCGCCGCCGAGCCGTAGGCGATGCTGACCGCCGCCGCCACCACGCACAGCGTGAACAGCTCGCGCGAGCCGGTGCGCGTGACCTGCCACAGCAACCAGGGCAGGACCCGCCGGCCCACCACCAGCATCAGCACCACAAAAGCCGCCACCGCCAGCAGCGTGCGCGCCAGCGCGCCCCACAGCGGCGAATCGGCACCCAGGCTGCCGCCAGCGTCCATCACCCCCGCCAGCGGCGGCAGCAGCACCAGCACCAGCACCATGGCCAGGTCTTCCACCACCAGCCAGCCCACTGCGATGCGGCCGTTGGCCGAATCCAGCACACCCTGGCTTTCCAGCGCCTTCAGCAGCACCACGGTGCTGGCCACGGACAGCGCCAGCCCGAAGACCAGCGCCGCCATCGGCGCCCAGCCCCACCACAGCGCCACGCCCGCGCCCAGCGCCGTGGCCACGGCCATCTGCACCACGGCGCCGGGCAATGCCACCTTGCGCACCGCCAACAGATCGTCCAGCGAAAAATGCAGGCCGACACCGAACATCAGCAGCATCACGCCGATCTCGGCCAGCTGGGCCGCGATGGCCGTGTCGGCCACAAAACCGGGCGTGTAGGGGCCGATCAGGATGCCGGCGAACAAATAGCCCACCAGCGCCGGCAGCCGCAGCTTGGCGGCGATGAAGCCGAAGATCAGCGCCAGGCCAAAGGCGGCGGCGATGGTGGTGATGAGCGGTACGGCGTGGTCCATGTGGGTCAGAGTCTATCGGTGCATGATGGGCGCACCGCCTTGGCTTGACCCACCCATGACCGATCTGTTCCCCGGTTTTGAATCACACCGCATCCACACTGCGCCCGGCGTGCACCTGCCGGTGCGCGTGGGTGGCGAGGGCCCGCCGCTGCTGCTGCTGCACGGCCACCCACAGACCCACGCCATCTGGCACCGCGTGGCGCCGCTGCTGGCGCCGCACTTCCGCCTGGTGCTGCCGGACCTGCGGGGTTATGGCGACGCCGACAAACCCGCCGGTGAAGCCGACCACGGCAACTACAGCAAACGGGTGATGGCGCAGGACCTGGTCACCCTGATGCGGTCCCTGGGCCATGAACAGTTCCGCATCCTGGCGCACGACCGCGGCGCGCGCGTGGCGCACCGCCTGGCCGCGGACCATCCCGCGTGCGTGCAGAGGATGACGCTGCTGGACATCGCCCCCACGCTGGCCATGTACCGCCAGACCACCGAAACCTTTGCACGCGCCTACTGGCACTGGTTCTTCCTGATCCAGCCCGCGCCGATGCCGGAGCGCCTGATCGACGCCAGCCCACGCGGTTACCTGCAGGCCACGATGGGCGTGCGCAGCGAAGGCCTGGCGCTGTTTGACCCGCGTGCGCTGGCCGAGTACGAACGTTGTCTGTCGCAACCTGGTGCGGCGCATGCGCTGTGCGAGGACTACCGCGCCGCCGCCGGCATCGACCTGCAGCACGACCAGGCCGACCGCGACGCGGGCCGGCGCCTGGCGCTGCCGCTGCAGGTGCTGTGGGGGCAGATGGGCGTGGTGCAGCGCTGCTTCCAGCCGCTGCACGAGTGGCGCCAGGTGGCCGATGACGTGCAGGGTGGCGCCCTGCCCTGCGGCCACTACATCCCGGAAGAAGCGCCGGATGCGCTGCTGGCCGCGGCGCTGCCCTTCCTGCTGGTCTGAACCTACGGCGCGATGGACTCGGCGTAATCCATCAGCGCTTCCAGCAGCGCCTGGCCACGTTCGTCGGCGGTCTCGGCCAGGGTTTCGATGTGTTCGTGGTACGGGCCGATGCGGTCCTGCAGCCGGTCGGCACAGTGTTCGTGCCAACGGACCCGGTCTGCTTCGTCCAGCGACGCCGGGAAGTTGCGCGCCCGGTAGCGGAAGAAGAGTTCGTCCAGCCGCGGGTCGTCAAAGGCCGGCCGGCGCTCGGCCAGTTCGGCGGGTTTGAGCCGCCGCAGGCGCTGCAGCAGCGCACGGTCGTTGTTGCCCAGGAAACCGCCGTAGAGGTCTTCGTCCACGTCGCGTGGCGTGCCGTCGGCCGGGCGCTGGTAAAGCTCGCGCCAGAGGCCATCGAGCAGGTTGCCCAAGGCAGCGGCTTTCTCCGCATGGCCCAGCGCCAGATCCACATCCAGCTGCCAGCGCTGCACCGCCGGGCCCAGCGCCTTCAGGTTGCCAAACACGACCGGCGACTTGTTGACGTGGATGGTCTTCACCGGCAGCCGCGTCACGCCTTCCGGCAGGTCGGCCGCGCGGGTGAACATCCGCAGCCGGGCTTCTTCCAGCGTCAGTGTGGCCAGTTCGGCCGGGTCGTGCGCCAGGTCCCAGACGATCAGCTCGTTTTTGTTGACCGGGTGCATGGCCAGCGGCCAGACGATGGCCAGGCAGCCCCTCTCCACCGGGTACATGCCCGACAGGTGCACAAACGGCCGGCGTCCTCCATCGATGGTGCCGATCTCGGCCCAGACCGCGCTCTTTTCGCGCAGCTTCAGACAGAAATCCCACAGCCGCGGCTGCGCGGTCTTGATGGCACGGGCCAGCGCGATGGTGGCGCGCACGTCGGAGAGCGCGTCGTGTGCCGCTTCGTGCGCCAGGCCGTTGGCAGCCGTCAGGTGCTCCAGGCGGAACGACGGCCGGCCGTCGTCGTGCGTGGGCCACTGCAGGCCCTCGGGCCGCAGCGACCAGGTGGCGCGCACCACGTCCAGCAGGTCCCAGCGGCTGCAGCCGTTCTGCCACTCGCGCGCATACGGGTCGGCCAGGCAACGCCAGAGCAGGAAGCGCGTGACCTCGTCGTCGAAGCGGATGCTGTTGTAGCCGACGCCGCAGGTGCCGGGCTGGGCCAGTTCACCCTCGATGGCGTCGGCAAAAACATGCTCCGGCACGCCGTGCTGCAGGCAATGCTGCGGCAGGATGCCGGTGAGCAAACAGGCCTCGGGGTCGGGCAGGGTGTCGGGCGCGGGCTGGCAATGCAGCATCAGCGGCGCGCCGATCTCGTTCAGCTCGGCGTCGGTGCGCACCCCCGCAAACTGCGCCGGGCGGTCCCGGCGCGGCTCGCGGCCGAAGGTTTCGTAGTCGTGCCAGTAGAAAGTGAAACCGTTCACTTCTTCGTGGTCTTGCGGGCCGCGGGCGCGCGCATCGCATCCGACATGCCGATCAGCACGCCGCTCACCATCGCGGTGTAGCTCTCGGCCAGCGCCTGTGCGGCGCGCAAGCCGGCACTGCGGCTGTCACGCATGGCGGTGTGCATCTGCTGCACCATCTGCTCGACGGTGCTGTTGGCCTGCGCGCCCACCAGGGTGCCGCCAGCATTCATCTTCTCCAGCATCTGGGTCCAGGCGCCGGCAAAGGGCTCGCCGATGCCGGCCGCGCCCTTCTGCACGCTGGCCATCAGCGTGTCTTCCATCTTCTCCAGGTCGGACAGCGCCTTCTTCAGGTGTTTGTCGCGCAGATCAGCACCCTGGGCCGTCAGCTGCTGCAGCGCCACGCGGTGTGCGTCCACGGCCTTCAGCAGCGCGTCGTCCATGCCTTGCACGGCCTGGTCGATCAGCGCCTCGGCGTCCACCGTCGGGTTCATGTTCTTGGCCAGGCCGGCGTTGGTGGCCTGCGTCACCGTGCCCAGCACCGCGCGGATGTTCTTCAGGCTCAGCTCGCGCCCTTGCAGAGCCTGCAGCGTGGCATCGCCCACCGCCTGGCGCAGCTTGGCACTGCCTTGTGCGGTGGCGGTCTCGAACTGGCTGATCAGGGCGTCGGCGTCGAAGGCGGGCTTGGTGGCCATGGGGGCTCCTGGGGCGGTTGGAATGGCTGCATCGTCGCAGCAAGCTCAGAACAGGGCAAGCACATCGTCGGCATCCACCTGCAGCTTGACGAACGCCTCCCGCGCGCCCGCCCCGCCGTCACGCTGGCGGCTGAAGCCGAGGTAGAACACCGTGCCCGGGCTGCGGCGCAGGCTCCAGGTGAGCGACGTGGTCTGGATCGGCGGCTCACGCACATCACCGCGCTGCAGCGTGCTGCGTTGCACGATGGCGCGCAGGTGCTGGCGCGGGCTCAGGTGCCAGACCACCAGGGCCTGGGCCGCGGTTTCGCGGTAGGCGGGCAGGCCCTCACCGTCCAGACGTGCCATGTTCCAGCTGGGTTCCAGCTCCAGGCTGGGCAGCGGGCGCAACTGGGACCACAGGTAGAACTGGCGGCCGTCGCGCACGGTGCCGGTGCCGGTGTCCACGCGGCGGCCGAGGTCGGCCTTCATCTCCAGGAAGGTCCACCACGGCGCCGGGGTGAACACAAAACCGGCGTGCCAGTAGCGCTCGGCCAGCAATGGCGCACCAGGGCCCAGGCGCTGGCGGACATGGCCAAACCACTCCAGCCAGGCCTCCAGGTTGCGGGCGCCGGTCATCCAGATGCCGGGGCGCACGGTTTCTTCGATCACCTCACCAGTCTGGCGGTCGGTCACCTGCCAGGCCTCGGTGTTGACCCAGAACTCGTTCAGGCCGGGCACACCCTCCCAGCCCTGGGCCAGCCAGCCGGTGACACGGCGCACGCCACGCTGCGTGACAAAGCCGGTGTCGTGGCGGAAACCTCCGGTGGTGTCGTCCAGCGCGAGGTTGGCCTCGGTGCGGTCGCGGTTGTAGAACAGGCGGGCGTAGCGGCGCTGGCCTTCTTCGGCCGCGCCGCGCCGCAGCTGGCCCGTGCCGTCGTCCAGCGCCGTCGTGCGCGAGCCCAGCCACTGCGCACGCAGCCGCCACTGTTCGTTGATCTGCCAGGCCACGTCGGGGCCCAGCACCAGGTTGTCACCGCGGTCTTGCGCGTAGCGGCGCGATGCCAGCAGCAGCCCACCCTGCAGGACACCACTGTCGGCCTGCGCGCGGCCGGCCAGCACCTGCGACGCCGGCTGTTCGGCAAAACCGTTGCCATAGGCGCCCGGCAGCAGCACCAGGCCGCCGCCCCGGTCGTCGATGCCAAACACCGTGCCAGCCAGGCCGGCGCCGCGCCAGGTGGCGCGCAGGCCACCGCGTGGCGCGGTGAGGCTGCGTGTGTACAGCGCTTCGGTGGGTGTACGCAGCAAATCGCTGGACTCGAAGAAAAACGGCCGCTTCTCGCTCAGGAAGAGCGCAAAACGTTCGTTGCCGCGCAGCTGTGGCACGTCCAGCGCCACCTGCGAAAAATCGGGGTTCAGCGTGCCGTCGATCACCAGCTCGGCGCGCGCACGCCATTTCACATCCAGGCTGGCATCGGCATGGGTGCCGCTGTCGTCGTGGCGCAGCGTGAGGCTGGGGCGCAGCGTCAGGAAGCGGTGGCGCTCGGGCAGGCGCACGTTGTCCAGCGGCTGCATGGCATCGATGAAGCTGGCCGCCTCGCGCGGGATCAGCACCGACGTGGCCATGTGGAACTGCTCGCGCGGGATGCGGCGCGCCACCATCGCCCGCCAGGTCACGCCCGGGTCTTCCGAGAAACGCAGCGATGCAAACGGCAGCCGCAGCACCGCCGTCCAGCCCTCGGTCGTGCGCTGCACAGCGGCGTCCCAGTCGAAATCGGGCGCGAAGTCTTCGCTGTCGTCGGCCGCGGTGTGCATGCCGTCGGCCAGGCTGCCGGCGGCGTTGACGCGGAAGAACTGCGCTGCACGTTTGCTGCCGATCGGGTCCAGGTAGACCACGACGAAGTCCTGTGTGCGGTTCACCTGGTCGTGCCGCACCAGCGGCGCGCGGATCAGCTCGGGCCGGTTGTCCAGCGCGGTGATGCCGACGTACAGCGCCTGGTCGTCCACCAGCAGTTGCACACGGGTGGCCTGCGCGGGCGCGGCACCGAGCTCGGGGGACTTTTCGACGAAGCTGCTGAACACCGGCGCACGCTGCCAGGCTGGGTGGTCCAGCCGGCCGTCCAGGCGGATCGTTTCGCCCGGCGCCAGGCGTTCGGCACGCATGGCACCGCCCACCTGGGCCTGGGCAGGCGCAACGGCGGCCAGGCTCCAGCAGAGCAGCAACAGGGCAAAGACACGGCACAGCATGGGCCGGCGATGCTAGTGGCTGCGCCCCGATAATGGCCAGCAAAGAATCTGCACGGAGCCCCGAATGACGCGTGTCTACAACTTCAGCCCCGGCCCGGCCGCGCTGCCCTCGTCCGTGCTGGAGACCGCTGCGGCGGAATTGCTCGATTGGCACGGCAGCGGCATGTCGGTGATGGAGATGAGCCACCGCGGTCCGGAGTTCATGGGCATCGCCCAGCGCGCCGAGGCGCTGTTCCGCGAGTTGCTGGCGGTGCCGGCACACTACAAGGTGCTGTTCATGCAGGGCGGCGCGATCGGCGAAAACGCCATCGTGCCGATGAACCTGCTGCGCGGGCGCAGCAGCATCGATTTTGTCGACACCGGCGAGTGGACCAAAAAGTCGATGCAGGAGGCGCAAAAATACGCCCGCGTCAACGTGGTGGCCAGCAGCGCGGCCACCGGGTACGACCGTGTGCCCACACGCAGCAGCTGGCGGCTGGACCCGGACGCCGCCTACGTGCACGTGTGCAGCAACGAGACCATCGGCGGCGTGGAGAGCTTCGACACCCCCGACGTGGGCGCCGTGCCACTGGTGGCCGACATGTCCAGCAACCTGTTGTCGCGCCCGATCGATGTCGCGAAGTACGGGCTGATCTACGGCGGCGCGCAGAAGAACATCGGCCCGGCCGGCCTGACCCTCGTGGTGGTGCGCGAGGACCTGATCGGGCAGGCGATGCCGCTCACGCCCTCGGCCTTCGATTTCGGCATCGTCGCGGCGCACGACAGCATGTACAACACGCCGCCCACCTGGGCCATCTACATCGCCGGCCTGGTGTTCGAGTGGATCCAGCAGCGTGGCGGCCTGGTGGCGATGGAGGCCTACAACCGCCGCAAGGCCGCCGTGCTGTACGACTGCCTGGACGCGTCGCGCTTCTACCGCAGCCCGGTTCAGCCTGAGAACCGCTCGCTGATGAACGTGCCCTTCCACCTGAAGGACCCGGCGCTGGACGCGGCCTTCCTGGCCGGTGCACAACAACGTGGCCTCGTGCAGCTGAAGGGCCACCGCGTGGTGGGCGGCATGCGTGCCTCGATCTACAACGCGATGCCGATCGAAGGCGTGCAGGCGCTGGTGGACTGGATGCAGGATTTCGAGCGCCAGCATGGCTGAAGCCGGCGGCCTGCCGCGGCTGCAGGTCGGCACTGACGGCTTGGCCGTCATCACCCTGGCCCGCCCGGCGCACCTGAACCGGCTGCACCGCGAAGACCTGCTGGCGCTGCAGGCGCACTTCAGCGCACTGCGCGACGACCCGGCCGTGCGCGCCCTGGTGCTCACCGGCGAGGGCCGTGCCTTCTGCGCCGGTTTTCACCTGGGGCAACTCGGCCAGGGCGAAGACGATCCCCGGTTGTTCGAACACACCGTCGATGCGCTGGAAGCCCTGCCGCTGCCCACCGTGGCCCGCCTGAACGGCAGCGTCTACGGCGGCGCCACCGATCTGGCGCTGGCCTGCGACTTCCGCATCGGCACCACGGGCATGGAACTGCGCATGCCGGCCGCCCGCCTGGGCCTGCACTACTACCCCAGCGGGCTGCAGCGCTACGTGTCGCGCCTGGGCCTGGGCGCGGCCAAGCGACTGTTCCTGCTGGGCGAGGCCGTGCCACACAGCGTGCTGCTGGCCATCGGCTACCTGGATGCCTGTGTGCCGGCAGCCGAGCTGGATGCTGCGGTGGCGCACATCACCACCGCGCTGGCCGCGGGTGCACCGCTGGCGGTGCGTGGCATGAAACAGTCGCTGGACCAGATCGCACGTGGCAACGCCGACGGGGCCGTGCTGCGTGAACGCGAGGCCACCTGCGCGGCCAGTGCAGACCTGCAGGAAGGCATTGCGGCATTTGCCGAGCGGCGCACACCCCGCTTCAGCGGACGCTGAAACGGCAACCCGTTCAGCCCTTCTTCGTCAAGCCCATGCGCTCGATGGTCGCGCGCTCGGCCTCGAAGGTGCGTGCGGCGTAGGCGGTGTAGTCCTCGGTGCCCATGTAGATCACGGGCTGGAAAAACCGCTCCAGCGTCTCCAGCACCTTGGCGTCCTGCAGCGTGCTGCGGAAGGCGTCGTGCAACACCTTCACGACGGCTGGGTCCATGCCCTTGGGGCCGCCGATGCCAAACGGCGATTCGCTCACCGTGGGCCAGCCGCTTTCGGTGACGGTGGGGGCGTCGGGGAAGGCCTTGGTGCGTGTGCGGCCCAGCGTGGCCAGCAGGCGCAGCTTGCCGGCCTTGACCTGCGGCGCAAACTCGGTGGCGCCGCTCATCACCGGGATGTGGCCACCCAGGATGGCCTGCATGATCTCGGCCGAGCCCTTGTACGGCACATCCTGGGTCTTGAAGCCGGCGGCCAGCGCAAATTCTTCGAAGGCCAGGTGCGGCGTGGTGCCGGTGCCGGTGTGGCCATAGGTCAGCTTGCCGGGGTTGGCGCGGGCCCAGTCCACCATCTCCTTCAGCGTCTTGAAGGGCGCGTCCATGGTCGCCGAGATGCCGAAGGTGTAGCCGGTCAGGCACACGATGTGCGTCAGGTCCTTCACCGGGTCGAAGGCCATTTTCTGCATGTGCGGCAGGCGGTAGATGCCCAACGGCAGCTGGGTCAGCGTGTAGCCGTCGGGCGCGGCCGTCTGCATCGCGGTGGCGCCCAGCGTGCCACCGACGCCCGGTTTGTTCTCCACCAGCACCGGCACACCCAGCGCACGGGACGCACTTTCGCCGAAGGCCCGCACCACGCCGTCGCTGGAGCCGCCGGGCGGCCAGGGGCAGATCAGCGTGATGGGCTTGGACGGGAAGCGGCCCTGCGCGTGGCTGAAGAGCGGCAGGGCCAGGCTGGCGGCGGCAAACTGGCGGCGGGTCAAGGGCATGGTGGTCTCCGAAGGGTTCTTGTGCTGCGAGCGTAGTGCGCCCGGCGCCGTGCGCCATCGGGTCAGCCCTGCCCCAACCCGTCGCGTGGGTGACATACGCTCTGGCGCCATGCCGCACACCGACACCCCCGAACAATCCGACTTCCGCGCCAGCGTGCGCCGCTGGGTCGACAGCGAGATCGCCCCGTTTGTCGCCGGCTGGGACGAAGCCGGCAGCTTCCCGCGCACGCTGTACCGCCGCGCATCCGAGCTGGGCCTGCTGCAACTGGGCTACCCCGAGGCGCTGGGCGGCACACCCTGCGCGCTGGCGTGGCGGTTGATCGCGGCCGAAGAAATCGCCCGCGCCGGCGCCGGCGGGCTGATGGCCAGCCTGTTTTCACACAACATCGGGCTGCCGCCCATCGTCGAACACGGCAGTGCGGCGCTGCAGCAGTTGGTGGTGCCCGGCGTGCTGGCCGGTGAGCAGATCGCGGCGCTGGCCATCACCGAGCCCGGGGGCGGCAGCGACGTGGCGCGGCTGCGCACCACGGCCCGGCGCGAGGGCGACACATGGGTGCTGGATGGCGAAAAGACCTTCATCACCAGTGGCCAACGCGCCGACTGGATCACCGTGGCCGTGCGCACAGGCGGTCCCGGGCCGGGCGGCATCTCCTTGCTCGTGGTGCCGGGTGATAGCCCCGGCCTCACGCGCACGCCGCTGGACAAGATGGGTTGGTGGTGCAGCGACACGGCGCAGCTGCACTTCAGCAGCGTGCGCGTGCCGGCGCAGCACCTGGTGGGCGCAGAGAACGCGGGCTTCCGCATGATCATGGCCAACTTCAACAGCGAGCGGCTGCTGATGAGCGCCGGTGCCGTGGCCTTCGCCCAGGTCTGCCTGGACGAAGCCACGGCCTGGGCGTTGCAGCGTCAGACCTTCGGCCAGCGGCTGGTGGAGCACCAGGCCATCCGCCACCGGCTGATGGACATGCGCACCCAGCTGATCGCGTCACGCGCGCTGTTGCAACAGGTGACGGCACGCTTCGAGGCCACGCCGGGCGACAGCGAAGTGATCGCCGACCTCTGCCTGCTGAAGAACCACGCCACCAGCACCATGCAGACTTGCGCGGACCACGCGGTGCACATCCTGGGCGGCATGGGCTACATGCGCGGCACCAAGAGCGAACGCATCTACCGCGAGGTGAAGGTGATGCAGATCGGCGGCGGCGCGACCGAGATCATGAAAGAGCTGGCCTGGCGGCAGCTGGCACCCTGATCCAGGTGGTTCGAGACTTGCTTCGTCAGCCAACAACCACATGAGGAGCACCGGCATGGCCAAGATCCCCCCGGGTGTGGGCCCGAGATTCCCGCAGGTGGTGGTGCTGTTCGGTGCCACCGGCGACCTGGCCAAGCGCAAGCTGCTGCCCGGGCTGTTCCACCTGGCCAGCGCCGGTTTCATCCCGGCCTGCCGCGTGATCGGGGTCTCGCTGGACCAGATCGACGTGGACCAGTTCCGCCAGACCGCCCGCGCCGCGCTGGACCAGTTCTACGCCCGCAAGGTGGGCGACGAGGACTGGGACAACTTTGCCCGTTGCCTGGACTACGTGCCGCTGTCTTCCGGCGCACCCGCGCTGCGCGCGGCGGTGGCGCGGGCAGAAGCGTCTTTCGGCCAGGAGTGCCGGCGCCTGCACTACCTGAGCGTGCCGCCCAGCTCGGCGCTGCCGGCGGTGCGCCTGCTGGGCGAGGCGGGGCTGGTGGAACGATCGCGCATCGTGATGGAAAAACCTTTCGGCACCGACCTGGCCAGCGCGGTGTCGCTGAACCACCAGCTGCACGAGGTGTTCGACGAAGAGCAGATCTTCCGCATCGACCACTTCCTGGGCAAGGAGCCGGCGCAGAACATCCTGGCCTTCCGATTTGCCAACGGCCTGTTCGAGCCGATCTGGAACCGCAACTTCATCGACCACGTGCAGATCGACGTGCCCGAAACACTCGGCCTGGGCCAGCGCAGCGCGTTTTACGAGCAGACCGGCGCTTACCGCGACATGGTGGTCACGCATTTGTTCCAGATCCTGGCCTTCATGGCGATGGAGCCGCCCACCGCGCTGGAGCCGGCCCCGATCACCGAAGAAAAGAACAAGGTCTTCCGCAGCATGCTGCCGGTGCAGCCGGCCGACGTGGTGCGCGGCCAGTACACCGGCTACCGCGACGAACCGGGTGTCGACCCGGAGTCCGAGACCGAAACCTTCATCGCGCTGAAGTGTTTCATCGACAACTGGCGCTGGGCCGGCGTGCCGTTTTTCCTGCGCACCGGCAAGAAGATGGCCGAAGGCCAGCGCATCATCAGCATCGCCT
>JADMJD010000086.1:0-32064 GCA_018780805.1 Rubrivivax sp.
GGTGTAGATCGTGGTGGTCGAGATGTCGGCATGGCCCAGCAGCATCTGCACGGCGCGCAGGTCGGCGCCGTGGTTCAGTAAATGGGTGGCAAAGGCGTGGCGCAGCGTGTGCGGTGACAGCGGCACACGGATGTCGGCCGCTGCTGCATAACGTTTGACCAGGTTCCAGGCCATCTGCCGCGACATCGGCCCACCGCGCGCGGTGACGAACAGGCCGTCGCTGGCCTGGCCGCCGAGGATCGCCGCGCGGGCCTCGCGCAGGTACTGCTCGATCCAGCGTGCGGCCTCGGCACCAAACGGCACCAGGCGTTCACGCGCGCCCTTGCCCGTCACGCGCAGCACAGCTTCGGTCAGGCCCAGCTGCACGGTCTTCAGGCCCACCAGTTCGCTCACACGCAGGCCGCTGGCGTACATCAGCTCGAACATCGCGCGGTCGCGCAGGCCGCGCGGCGTGGCCACGTCGGGGGCGGCGAGCAAGGCCTCCACCTGCGCCTCGGACAAGGTCTTGGGCACACGCAGCGGCAAACGTGCCGCCAGCAGGCGCAGCGTGGGGTCGGCCGCCAGCAGGTTTTCACGCAAGGCCCAGCGGTAGAAGCGCCGGAACACCGTCAGCCGGCGGTTGGCCGTGCTGCTGCGGGTGGCGGCGTGGCGGCCGCTGCCGTAGCTGCGCAGGTCCACCTCGGTGGCCTGCAGCAGCGTCTGCTCGGTCTGCGCTGCCAGCCAAGTGGCCAGCGCGGCCAGATCGCGCCGGTAGGCGGCCAGCGTCAACGACGCCAGGCCGTCCTCCAGCCAGAGGGCATCGACGAAACGCTGGATCAGCGCCGCGTCGGGGCCGGCCTTCAATCCAGCTTGAGCTTCTGCTCGGCCACGACCTTCTTGTAGACCGCAAACTCGGCCTTGATCTGCTCGGCAAATTCGGCCGGGCTGTTGCCGACGATCAAGGAGCCGGTGGCTTCGATGCGGGCCTTCACGTTGGCGTCGGCAATGGCGGCCTTGGCCGCGGCGTTGATCTTGTCGACCACGTCCTTGGGCGTGCCCTTGGGCGCCAGCAGGCCGTAGTACGCCATGCGGTTCACCGGTTCCAGGCCCACCTCTTTGAAGGTGGGCACGCTGGGCAGGGCTGCCAGGCGCTGCGGCGCCGCCACGACGATGGGCACCAGGCGGTTGTCCTTCACGAAGGGCAGGGCCGACGGCAGGTTGTCGAAGATGATGGGCACCTGGCCCGCCACCACGTCGTTCAGCGCCGGGCCGGCACCACGGTACGGGATGTGGGTGATGAAGGTACCCGACAGGCTCTTGAACAACTCGGTCTGCAGGTGGCCGATGCCCCCCGTGCCCGAGCTGGCATAGCTGAACTTGCCCGGGCTCTTCTTGACCAGGTCGATGAAGGCCTTGTAGTCCTTGGCCGCGAAGCTGGGGTGCACCGCGATCAGGTTGGGCGTGGCCGCGATGTTGATGATGGGCACGAAGTCCGTGATCGGGTCGTACGGGATCTTCGGGTTGATGGCCGGGTTGGCGGCGGTGGTCGACACCGTGGCCATGCTCAGCACATGCCCGTCGGGTGCGGCCTTGATGACCTCCATCGCGCCAATGGCACCGCCGGCGCCGGCCTTGTTTTCGACCACCACGGTCTGGCCCAGAACCTGACCCATCTT
This sequence comes from Rubrivivax sp., assembly GCA_018780805.1. Lineage (GTDB taxonomy): Bacteria > Pseudomonadota > Gammaproteobacteria > Burkholderiales > Burkholderiaceae_C > Rubrivivax. The sequence goes on from JADMJD010000086.1 coordinate 1,656, forward strand.
TTCCGCCACGATGCGGGCGATGATGTCCGTGGTGCCGCCCGGTGCAAAAGGCACCACCAGGCGGATCGGCTTGCTCGGGAAGGCCTGGGCCGCAGCCAGGCCCGGCAAGGCCGCCAGCAGGGCCGTGGCCAACAGAGTGCGGGTGGCGTGACGCTTGTTCATGGTGTTCGCTCCAACGGTCAACAACGGTCAATGAGTGCGGGCGAATATACCCGCCGGGTCAGCCGACAGGGCCCCCGAGCAACCCGGTCTTCATCTCCGGGTCCACCGGGCGCGGGCCCACGAAGATGCGCAACAGCGCGCCATACAGGTCGGCGCCGGCGATGGGCGCTCCGAGCACACGGCCGTTGTGGCTGAACTGCAAGCCGGAGTCGGGCAGCCAGTCCAGATCGACCACATCGCCTTTTTTCACCTTCACCAGACCCATCACCAGCGCGTTGAACCGCGTCATGCGGTCTTTCAGCGCCGGCAGTTCAGCGGCCGGGGTGTTGCGGCTCACACCCTTATCGAAGGCCTTCACGAACTCCTCGGCCGGCACCTCCTGCAGCAAACGCAGCTGCAAGCGCTTGGCCCCGGTATTGCCCAGCACGGCCTGGGGTGTCCCGGCCTTGGCGTTCAGGTACAGCCCGGTGGCGTAACCCTTGAGCCAGGCCACGGCGCGCAGGCCGACACCGTTCAGGCGCAGGGCCTGGCCGGCGACCTGCACTTCCCGCGCGAAGGTGTAGCCCTCGACGGTGACTTGTGCGCGGGCGGGCAGGACGAAGCCCAACGGAACGGCCAGCGCGAGGCTGAGCCCATGACGGCGGTTCATGTTCATCGCCCTGCAACGCACTGGCACACTCGCGCGATGACCCACGCCTTGGTGCTGCTGCCCGACTTCGTCCTCATCGTCCTGGGTTTCCTGATCTGCCGCCACACCGCGCTGGACCGCCCGGTCTGGGAGGCCGCCGAGCGGCTGGTGTATTACCTGCTCTTTCCGGCTCTGCTGTTTGCCGCCATCGTGCGTTATCCGCTGCAACTGGGTTCGGCACTGCCGCTGGCCGCGGCCGGCTGGGGCATCACCTTGTTGGGCATCGCGCTGGCCTATGCGCTGGCGCGCTGGCCAGCAGCGCCGGCCGGCATGCATGCTTCGGGCGCGCAGGTGGCCTTTCGCTTCAACTCCTACGTGGCACTCGCGGTGGTGGAACGTGTGGCCGGCGCGCCGGGCCTGGCCTCGATTGCCTTGGTCATTTCACTCGTGGTGCCGCTGTGCAACGTGGCCGCGGTGTGGCCGCTGGCCCGCCATGGTGGCCACGGGTATGTGCGTGAGCTGTCGCGCAACCCGCTGATCCTGGCCACGGTGTCGGGCCTGGTGTTCAACCTGCTGGGCCTGACACTGCCCGAGCTCGCGACGACCACGCTGCACCGCATCGGCGCCGCAGCACTGCCGCTGGGCTTGATGGCCGTGGGCGCCGGGCTGCGCCTGGGCGCCTTGCGTGAAGTACCGGGGTTGGCCACGGCCTTGCTGGCCATCCGGCACGTCGTGTTGCCAGTGGTGGCCCTGGCCTGCGCGTTTGCGCTGGGCCTGCCGCCGGTGCAGCAGGCGGTGATCGTGGTCTTTGCGGCCCTGCCCACGGCCTCCAGCGCCTACGTGCTGGCGGTGCGCATGGGTGGGCATGGCGCCTATGTGGCTGGCCTGGTGACGTTGTCGACGCTGCTGGGCATGCTGAGCCTGCCACTGGCGCTGATCGCACTCGAAACATTGCGCTGAGCCAGCGCCCAGACGATGTGCTCGCGCACCAGGCCGGTGTCGGGCGCGGCCGCCAGCGCATCGTGGAACACGGTGTCGCCAGTGGCGCGCCAGGCGTTGCCCAGCGCCACGGCAAGGTTGCGCCGCCAGCGTGTGATGCCGATGCGGCGGATCGCGCTGCCTTCGGTGTGGTGCAGGAAGTCTGCTTCGGACCATTGCCAAAGCTGAAGCAGACTTTCGCTGCCGCGGCGGGGGTCGAAGTCGGCCAAAGGCGAACGCTGCGCAAACTTGTTCCAGGGGCAGACCAGCTGGCAGTCGTCGCAGCCGTAGATGCGGTTGCCCATCGCGACGCGGAATTCTTCCGGGATCGCCCCGTCGTGTTCGATGCTCAGGTACGACAGGCAGCGTCGCGCATCCAGCCGGTACGGTGCGACGATGGCCTGTGTGGGGCAGACGTCCAGACAGGCGGTGCAGGCGCCGCAGTGCGCGGTGACGGGTGCGGTGACCGGCAGCGGCAGATCGACATAAATCTCGCCGAGGAAAAACATCGAGCCGGCCTCGCGCTGCAGTGCCAGCGTGTGTTTGCCGCGCCAGCCCAGGCCACTGCGCGTGGCCAGCGCCACCTCCAGCACCGGCGCGGAATCGGTGAACACGCGGTGGCCAAAGGGGCCGACGGCCGCCGCGAGTTGGTCGGCCAGGCGCTGCAGGCGCTGGCGCAAGACCTTGTGGTAGTCCCGCCCCCGGGCGTAGACGGAGATCAGCGCTTCACATGGCAGCAGCAGGCGTTGTTGTTCACGGGCGGCCCAGTCATCGGCGCTGTCGCGCGGCAGGTAGTCCATGCGCGCGGTGACCACCCGCACCGTGCCCGGCACCAGAGCCGCCGGGCGGGCGCGACGCAGGCCATGGGCGGCCATGTAGTGCATGCCGCCGTGGAAGCCGGCGGCCAGCCAGGCCTGCAGGCCGGGTTCTTCGGCCGACAGGTCCACGTCGGCGACCCCGATCTGGGAGAATCCGAGCTGATGCGCCCACGCCCGCAACCGGCCCAGGAGTTCTTGCCCGTCGACGTGACCACCCTCGTGCATGACCCGATTCTAGGAACCCGCCGCCTGCACTGGCCCGACGAGGCGGCCTGTGCCGCCTGGGCCACCGACCTGGCCACGCGCCCGGGGCTGCACGACGCATTCCTGGAACTGCACGGCCCGCTGGGTGCCGGCAAGACCACTTTCGTGCGCCACCTGCTGCGCGCGCTCGGCATCACCGGCCGCATCAAGAGCCCCAGCTACGCGGTGCTGGAGCCGCACCAGGTCGGCGATCTGGTGATCTCGCACTTCGACTTCTACCGCTTTGCCGACCCGCGTGAGTGGGCCGATGCGGGCTTTCGCGACCTGTTCAGCGCCCCCGGGCTGAAGCTGGCCGAGTGGCCGGAAAAGGCCGCCGGCCAGCTGCCGCTGCCCGACCTGCGGCTGTGGCTGCACCCGCTGGACGATGAAAGCCGGCAGATCGAGGTGCAGGCCTTCACGCCTCGTGGCCTGGCGCTGATCGCATGAAGCTGCGCCGTCGCAGTGTGCTGGTGCTGTTGTTGACCCCGCCGCTGCTGGCGCGGGGCGCCGGCATCGTCGGGGTGCGCATGTGGCCTGCGCGCGATTACACCCGCGTGACCATCGAATCCGACACGCTGCTGACCGCCACGCACACGCTGGTGACCGACCCGCCACGTCTGGTGATCGACTTGCCCGGCCTGACGCTGGACGCGGCCCTGCGCGAGCTGGTGGGCCAGGTGCAAGCCGACGACCCCTACGTGGCCGCGGTGCGTGTGGGCCAGTTCCTGCCCGGCCAGGTGCGCCTGGTGCTGGACCTCAAACAGCCCGTGCTGCCGCAGCAGTTTGCGTTGGCGCCCGTGGCAGCCTACCGGCACCGCCTGGTGTTCGACCTCTATCCCACTGAAGCACCCGACCCGCTGCTGGCGCTGATCCGTGAAAAAGAAGCCGCCGAAGCGCAGGCCGCGCGTGCGGTGCGCGACGCGCTGGGTGAGCTGATCGCGCGCGTGGACAAACCCGGCCTGCCCGCACCCGCGGCGCCGGCGGCCTCGGCCTCACCGCTGCGTGGCACCCCACGCCCGCCGGCACCCGCCACGGCCGAAGAACAACGGGTGGTGGACCGGCTGGTCATCGTCGCCCTGGACCCCGGCCACGGCGGTGAAGACCCGGGCGCTGTCGGCCCCAGCGGCCTGCGCGAAAAGGACGTGGTGCTGGCCATCGCGCTGCAGCTGCGGGACCGGCTCAACGCCGTGCCCGGCATGCGCGCGATGCTGACCCGCGACGGCGACTTCTTCGTGCCGCTGAACGAGCGGGTGCAGAAGGCGCGGCGCGTGCAGGCCGACTTGTTCGTGTCCATCCACGCCGATGCCTTCAACCGCCCCGAGGCGCGCGGCGCGAGTGTGTTTGCCTTGTCCACCCGCGGCGCCAGCAGCACCGCGGCGCGCTGGATGGCGCAGAAGGAAAACGCTGCCGACCTCGTGGGCGGCGTCAACCTGAAAGTGGCCGACACGCAGGTGATGCGCGCGATGCTGGACATGAGCACCACGGCGCAGATCAAGGACAGCCTGAGCGTCGGCCGCGAGGTGCTGCAGCGCATCGGCCAGGTCGGGCGGCTGCACAAGCGCCAGGTCGAACAGGCTGGTTTTGCGGTGCTCAAGGCCCCCGACATCCCCAGCATCCTGGTCGAGACGGCCTTCATCTCCAACCCCGAAGAAGAACAGCGCCTGCGCGACGAGGACTTCCGCCGCGAGCTGGTGGGCGCGCTCACGACGGGCATCCGCCGCTACTTCGCGAAGAACCCGCCGCTGGCCCGGAACCGTCCCCTGTGAACATGCCCCTGCCCCGCCGACCCATCCGTGAACTGCCCGACGAGTTGGTCAGCCAGATCGCCGCCGGCGAGGTGGTGGAGCGCCCGGCCTCCGTCGTGCGCGAGCTGGTGGACAACGCGCTCGACGCCGGCGCCAGCAGCATCACCGTGCGCCTGCTGGCCGGTGGGGTGCGCAGCATCGTGGTGGAAGACGACGGCGTCGGCATCCCGGCCGACGAGCTGCCGCTGGCGCTGAAGCGCCACGCCACCAGCAAGGTGGCCAGCCTGGCCGAGCTGGAAACCGTGGGCACGATGGGTTTCCGCGGTGAAGCGCTGGCGGCGATCGCCAGCATCGCTGGCCTGTCGCTGACCAGCCGCACCGCCGATGCAGCGATGGCCCAGCGCGTGGACGCCCGCAGCGGCGAGCTGCAACCCGCCGCCCGGGCACGGGGCACCACGGTGGAGGTGCAGGAGCTGTTCTTCAGCACCCCCGCCAGACGCAAGTTCCTGAAGACCGATGCCACCGAGTTTGCGCATGCGCTGGAGGCCGTGCGCCGCCACGCGCTGGCGCGGCCCGACGTGGCATTTGCCGTCTGGCATGATGGCCGGCTCGCGGCCCAGTGGCGCGCCGGCACGCCGGCACAACGCCTGGCCGACGTGCTGGGCGTGGACTTCATCGCCGCCAGCGGCGAACTTGCCAGCCAGCAGGGCCCGCTCACCCTGGCCGGCCGCATCGGCCGGCCGGAGGCCGCGCGCAGCCGCGCCGACCAGCAGTACCTGTTTGTCAACGGCCGCTTCGTGCGCGACCGCTTGATCGCGCACGCGGTGCGCGCGGCCTACGAAGACCAGTTGCACGGCAGCCGCCAGCCCAGCTACGTGCTGTTCCTGAACCTGCCGCCCGAATCGGTGGACGTGAACGTGCACCCGACCAAGATCGAGGTGCGGCTGCGCGACGGCCGCGCGGTGCACCAGGCGGTGCAGCGCGCCGTGGAGTCGGCGCTGGCGCCCACGCGCGCGCTGGAAGACACGCCGCCGCTGCCGCTGCCGGCCGAAGCACCTGCGCCGGCGTGGGCACCGCCACGCACCTGGCAGGCCTCGCTGGGCCTGCCGGAGCGCGCGGTGCTGCAGGCCGAAGAACCGGCACCACGCTGGGCCGCCTTGTTGCAGCCGCTGCCTTTGGCGGCAGCCACGCCGGCCGCGATGGCCGCGATGGCCGCGATTGCCCCTGCGCACGACTGGCCGCTGGGCCGCGCCTTGGCGCAGATTGGCGGCATCTACATCCTGGCCGAGAACCAGCATGGCCTGGTGGTGGTGGACATGCACGCGGCGCATGAACGCATCGTCTACGAACGCCTGAAAGCCGCCCGCACGCAGGGCGAGCGCCTGCCGGCACAGCCGCTGCTGATCCCGGTGAGTTTTGCCGCGTCGGAGGCCGAGATCGCCACCGCCGAGGCCGAAGCCCCCACGCTGGAAGCGCTGGGCCTGGAGCTCAGCCCGCTGGGGGCGCGAACGCTGGCCGTGCGCAGCCGGCCGGCCGCGCTGCCCGACGCCGACGTGGCCGAACTGGCGCGGTCGGTGCTGGCCGATCTGGCTGAACAAGGCGCCAGCCGCGTGGTGCAGCGCGCCGAACACGACATCCTGGCGACCATGGCCTGCCACGGCGCGGTGCGCGCCAACCGCCGGCTCACGCTGGAAGAGATGAACGCACTGCTGCGCGACATGGAAGCCACCGAACGTGCCGACACCTGCAACCACGGCAGGCCCACCTGGCGCCAGCTGAGCCTGCGCGAGCTGGACGGTTTGTTCCTGCGCGGACGCTGATCAGGCCACGAACAAGGCCCCGACCGCCACACCGGCCAACGCCCCGGCCCACAGGTCCGGCGGCCGGTGCCGGCCCAGCACCAGGCGCGACCAGGCCACTCCCGCGGCCAGTGCCAGACCTGCCAGCACCCAGCCCCAGGCCGGCCAGGCCAGCAGCGCCGCGTAGCTGGCAAACGCCACGTGCAGCGACAGCTTGAGCCAGCGCTGCAGCAACAGTGCCAGCAGCACCAGCACGCCGCCCAGCCCCAGGCCCAGCGCCACCGCGGGTGCCACACCCCCGGCCAACAGCAGCGTGGCGCCGCCGAACAGCAGCCCGCACAACAACAGGTTCAGGCTGCGCCGCTCCTGTGGCACCGAGGCGTCCACATGGCGCCAGCGGCCAACCCGCACCTGCCACGCGCTGAACAACATCACCACCAGGGCCAATGTGACGGAGACGGCGGCCACGATGCCGGCCAGCCCGGGGGTGTCGGCGCGTGTGGCTGCACTGACGCTCGCCGCCAACGGCATCAGCAACGCCGGGTGCCCCAGCACCGACAAGGCCCGGGCCCAGATCAGGCGGCGGCCGGCGGGGGCAGAGGTGTGCGGCATGCACGGCAAGGCTAACAGGGCCGCTGATAAAATCTGGCCCTGACCCGCATGAACACCGAAGACACCCCCGGCAACCTGTTTGTCGTCGCCGCCCCCAGCGGCGCCGGCAAGTCCAGCCTCGTCAAGGCGCTGCTGGAGCTGGATTCCCGGCTGGCGGTGTCGGTCTCGCACACCACCCGCCCGCCGCGCGGCCAGGAGCAGGACGGCCGTGAGTACCACTTCATCGCCCCGGACAACTTCCGTGCGATGGTGGACCGGGGCGAGTTTTTCGAATGGGCCCAGGTGCACGGCAACCTGTACGGCACCTCGCGCACCGCGATCCAGGCCCGCCTGGAAGGTGGCGACGACGTGGTGCTGGAGATCGACTGGCAAGGCGCGCTGCAGATGAAGACCATCTTCCCGCACGCGGTGCTGATCTTCATCCTGCCACCGAGCTGGGACGAGCTGCGCCAGCGCCTGAAGCGCCGCGGCGAAGACGGCCCCGAGGTCATCGCCACGCGCATGCACAACGCCCGCGAAGAGGTGGCCCAGGCTCGTCACTTCGACTTCGTTATAATCAACAGCTTGTTCGAGACGGCGCTGTTCGACCTGAAGACGGTCGTGCACTCACAACGCCTCAAGTACGCCGCCCAGATGCGAAACCGTTCGCAGGTCTTCGCGGCGCTCGGACTCAGCTGACCCCAAAGGATTGCCCATGGCGCGCATCACCGTCGAAGACTGCCTGCAGAAGATCCCCAACCGCTTCCAGCTGGTGCTGGCCGCCACCTACCGTGCGCGCATGTTGAGCCAGGGCCACGCGCCCAAGGTCGAGACCAAGAACAAGCCGGGCGTGACCGCGCTGCGCGAGATCGCTGCCGGTGAGGTGGGTGTGGAAATGCTGAAGAAGGTGCCGGTCTAAACCGGCTCTTCGGCAGAAAAAAAGGCGCCGCGAGGCGCCTTTTTTGTTGTCAGTGCGCCGCGAGCGTGAAACCCACGCGCGTGGTGCCGGCCGCCGATTCGGCCAGCGTGCGCCCGGCGTGCATGCGCGCGATGGCGGCCACAATGGCCAGGCCCAGGCCGTGGTGCTGCACATGGTCGTCGCAACAACGCGAACTGTCGACGCGGAAAAAGCGGTCGAACAGACGCGGCAGGTGTTCCGCCTCGATGCCATCGCCGTCGTTTTCCACGGTCACCCGCACCTGCTCGGGTGAGTCGGGCGCGATCACCACCACCACGGTCGAGCCGGGCGCTGCAAAACGTGTGGCATTGCCCACCAGGTTGGACAAGGCCCGCTTGAGCAGCGGCACGTCCACCGCCACCTGAGCATCTCCGTCGATGCGCAGCTTCAGACCGGCGTCTTCCAGCGTGGCCTCGTGGAACTCGGTCACCTGCTGCGCCAGCGCCGCCAGGCTGACGGGCTCGCCACGCCGCGCCACGGCGCCGCGGTCGGCCTGCGACAGGAACAGCATGTCGTTGACCAGGGCCGCCAGGCGCTGCATCTCCTCGAGGTTGGAGACCAGGGTGTCGCGCAGGCTTTCGGTGTCACGCTCGCGCGACAAGGCCACCTCGGTCTGGCCGATCAAGGTGGCCAGTGGTGTGCGCAGCTCGTGCGCCACGTCGGCGTTGAAGGATTCCAACTGCACGTAGGCCCGCTGCAGCCGGTCCATCAGCGCATTGAACTGCTGCACCCAGGGCAGCAGCTCTTCAGCCGGGTCGGTGAGCGCCAGGCGGTGGTCGAGCTGGCTGGGTGACATCGCACGGGTCTGGCCCGCCAGCTCGCGCAGCGGGTTCAGCGCACGCCGCACATGCCACCAGCTGCCGGCACCCACGGTGGCGCCGGCGGCCAGCGTGACGATGGTCAGGATCCAGGCCCAGCGGGTGCCCATGGCCGCATCGCGGGCGTAGTCCACCGTGTAGCGGGCGCGCACGCTGCCACCGGCCACACCGGGGGTGTCGATGTTGAAATCACGCGCCTGCACATGCTCCGACATCTGCTGCGCGACCGACGCCGGGTCGGCGTACATCAGGCTGCCGTCGGCGCGCCAGACCTCGAGCATGGTGTTGGCCCGCATGGCCGCGTCCGAACGCAGGCGCGTGACCACCGCCAGCTCGCCGCCGTCACGCGCTTCCAGCGCCACCACCTTGGACACCAGCTTGCAGCGCGCGTACAGGTCCTGCGCGTTGCGCTCTTTCAGCATCATGCTGACAGCGCCCCAGGTCATCGCGAACAAGACGCCCAGCACCAGCATTGTGAACAGCGCCAGCTTGCGCGACAGCCGCGTGCTGATGGAATGGGAGCACAGCGGCCCGTTGCAGGTGTTCACGCGCGCTCCTCGAGCACATAGCCCATGCCACGCACCGTGTGCAGCAGCTTGGCGGGGAAAGGGTCGTCGAGCTTGGCGCGCAGGCGGCGCACCGCGACCTCGACGACGTTGGTGTCGGAATCGAAGTTCATCTCCCAGACCTGTTCCGCCAGCGTGGTGCGGCTCAGGATCTGCCCACGCCGGCGCAGCAGCAGCGCCAGCAGGTTGAATTCCTTGGCGGTCAGGTCCAGCCGGTCGTGGCCGCGGCTGGCGCGGCGGCTGAGCAGGTCCACCTCCAGGTCGGCCAGGCTCAGCACGGTGGCCGGCTGCGCCGCGCCGGTGCTGCCGCGGCGCAGCAGCGCGCCCACACGGGCCAGCAGCTCGCTGAAGGCAAAGGGTTTGACCAGGTAGTCGTCGGCGCCCTGCTCCAGGCCGCGCACACGGTCTTCGACCTTGTCGCGCGCCGTCAGCATCAACACCGGCAGCTGACGCTTCTGGGCGCGGATGGCCGACAGCACACCGAAGCCGTCCACACCCGGCAGCATCAGGTCCAGCAGCACCAGGTCGTAGTCGCCGCCCAGCGCCAGACGGCGGCCTTCGATGCCGTCGTGCGCCAGGTCCACCACATGGCCGTTTTCGCTCAGGCCCTTGTGCAGGTACTGGGCGAGCTTGACCTCATCTTCGATCACGAGCAATCGCATAAGGCCGCCATGGTGCCAGTTTCCGGCCCGGCTGCGCATTACGAATTTGTCATCCTGGTGTTCGGCAAGCGTCGGCTGCGCCGCTCAAAGTTCAGTCCATGGCAGGTGAACACCGGCCACCTCCCGAACCCCGAAGCCACTGAACCTCCTCACACACCAGGACTGCACCATGAAGACCACCTCGCTCATCGCCTCCCTCGCCCTCGTTTTCGCCGCCGGCTCTGCGCTGGCCCAGGAAGCCACCTCCGACGCCTGGATGAACGCCAGCGCCACCAAGAGCCGCGCCCAGGTCCAGGCGGAACTGGCCCAGGCCCGCGCCGACGGCAGCATCAAGTTCGGCGCCGCCGGCTACATGGAGAAGGTGCAAAGCCGCCAGAGCCGCGCCGATGTGGTCGCCGCTGTGCGCAGTGCCATGGCCACCGGCGAAATCGCGCAGATGAACGCCGAAGCACCGGCCCTGGGCCACACGCTGCCGCAAGCCGCGTCCAGCACCCGCCTGGCTGGCAACGCCCGCTGATCCCCGCATCACCCCTCACACCCACCGAAAGAACACGACCATGAAAACCACCACCCTCTTCTCCGCCCTCGTGCTGTCGCTCGCCGCTGGCGGCGCCTTCGCCCAGGAAGCCACCGTCGAGCCCGCACCGGCGGCCAAGGCGGCCGTCGCTGCGCCGCTGACCCGCGAGGCCGTGCGTGCCGACGCCATCGCCGCGCTGCGCAGCGGCGAGGTCGCGCGCCGCAACGCCGAGGCCTGGAACTTCGAGCGCCAACTGCCCGCCAGCAACACCCGCCTGGCCAAAGCCACGGCCGCCACGAAGTAAGCGACAGCCCCTCGCGGGGCGGGCCGCAGGGTTCGGGCTACATTCCGGACCATGGGATTCCGCTCTCTGGCTGCCGAATTGCTGCCCACCGCGCTGCAGGGACTGCAGCGCGTGTCATTTGCCGCGTCTGCGTCCGCAGCCGTCGAGGCCGACTCTTTCGACGCCCTGGCGGCCAAGCTCAGCTACCTGGGCAAGGGCGAACAAAAGCAGGTGCGCGAGGCCTACAAGTTCGCCGACGAGGCGCACCTGGGCCAGTTCCGCGCCAGCGGCCTGCCCTACATCACGCACCCCATCGCGGTGGCCGGCCTGTGCGCCGACTGGAAGCTCGATGTGCAGGCCATCATGGCCGCGCTGATGCACGACACCATCGAGGACAAGGGTGTCACCAAGACCGAGTTGATCGAACGTTTTGGCGCGCCCACGGCCGACCTGGTCGACGGGCTGACCAAACTCGACAAACTTCAGTTCAACACCCGCGAAGAAGGCCAGGCCGAATCCTTCCGCAAGATGCTGCTGGCGATGTCGCGCGACGTGCGCGTCATCCTCGTCAAGCTGGCCGACCGCTTGCACAACATGCGCACGATGGACGCGATGGCCCCGTCCAAGGCGCAGCGCATCGCACGCGAAACGCTGGACATCTACGCGCCCATCGCACATCGCCTGGGCCTGAACGAGGTCTACCGCGAACTGCAGGACCTCTCCTTCGAACACCTGCACCCCTGGCGCCGCGCGGCGCTGTCCAAGGCGGTGCAAAGGTCGCGCGGCTATCGGCGCGACATCGTCGAACGTGTGCAAACCGAGGTGGTGGCCGCGTTTGCCAAACAGAAGATCAAGGTCCAGGTGTCGGGCCGCGAGAAGACCATCTTCTCGATCTACCGCAAGATGCGCGAGAAACACGACGGCTTCGCGCAGGTGAACGACATCTTCGGCTTCCGCATCGTCGTCGGCACGCTGGACGAGTGTTACCGCTCGCTGGGCGTGCTGCACCAGCTCTACAAGCCGGTGCCGGGCCGCTTCAAGGACTACATCGCGATCCCCAAGGGCAACGGCTACCAGTCGTTGCACACCACCCTGGTCAGCCCGCTGGGCACGCCGGTGGAGTTCCAGGTGCGCACCGAGGCCATGCACGCGGTGGCCGAAAAAGGCATCGCCGCCCACTGGCTTTACAAGGCCGGCGACAAGGACGGCAGTGCTGCCGCCGATGCGCAGCGCCTGGGCGCCATGTGGCTGCAATCACTGCTGGACATCCAGGACGAAACACGTGATTCCACCGAGTTCCTGGAGCACGTCAAGATCGACCTGTTCCCGGATGCGGTGTATGTCTTCACGCCCAAGAGCAAGATCCTGGCGCTGCCGCGTGGCGCGACGCCGGTGGACTTTGCCTACGCCATCCACTCCGATGTCGGCGACCACACGGTGGCGGCGAAGGTCAACAGCGAGCCGGTGGCCTTGCGCACCGAGCTCAAGAGCGGCGACGTGGTCGAGATCATCACCGCGCCCGGCGCGCGCCCCAACCCGGGTTGGCTGAACATCGTGCGCACCGGACGGGCGCGCTCCAAGATCCGGCATTACCTGAAGAACCTGGAGCAGGAAGAATCCCTCGCCCTGGGCGAAAAGATGCTGGCCCAGGCGCTGCGTGCAGAAGGCCTGCGCCTGCCCAGCGCCGACCCCAACGACGACGCTGCAGCAGCCGTCTGGCACACGCTCACCCGTTGGAGCGGCAACCGCAGCCGCGCCGAGCTGATGGTGGACATCGGCCTGGGCCGCAAGATCGCCATCATCGTGGCCAAGCGGCTGGCCGCGCAGCTGATCGAGCTGGGCACGCGGCCCGACGCCGTGACGCTGTCCCTGGGCCGCTATGGCAACGACGACAGCACGCCCACGCAGGGCATGGTGTTTGTGGACGGCCGCGACGGTGCTTCCATCCGCCTGGCGCCCTGTTGCCGGCCCATCCCCGGCGATGCGATCACCGGTTACCTGGGCCGCGGAGAAGGCCTGCTGGTGCACACGGCGGAATGTCACGTCGGCCAGCGCCTGTTCGAACGCGACCGCGAGCGCTGGATCCAGGTCGCCTGGGCCGACGAACTCGACCGCAGCTTCGAGACCCGCATCGAAGCCCTGGTGCAAAACGGCAAGGGTGTGCTGGCCCAGATGGCGGCGGCCATCAGCGGCGCCGAAGCCGACATCACGCACCTGGACATGGGCCAGGAGCCCGCCAGCGAAACCACCGAGCTGCGCCTGCTGGTGAGCGTGCGCGACCGCCAGCACCTGGCCGACATTCTGCGGGTGCTGCGGCGTGTGCCCACGGTGCTGAAGGTGGCGCGGCACAAACCCTGAACGGGTTCACCGCTGCCGCGGCTCAAGCCCCGGGGTAGACCACCTCGATCACCTCGATCTTCTCCGGCCCGGCGGGGGTGATCAGCGTGACCTCGTCACCCACCCGCGACTTCAGCAGCGCACGCGCGATCGGTGAGATCCAGCTCACCTCGCCGGCCAGGCTGTCGGCTTCGTCGATGCCCTTGATCGTGACGCTGCGCTCCTCGCCGCGTGCATTGGCGTAAGTCACCGTCGCACCAAAAAACACCTGCTCGTTGCCCTGGTGGGCCGACGGGTCGGCCACCTCGGCGATGTCCAGCCGGCGCGTCAGGAAGCGGATGCGACGGTCGATCTCGCGCAGCCGCTTCTTGCCGTAGAGATAGTCGCCGTTTTCGCTGCGATCCCCGTTTTTCGCGGCCCAGGAGACCACTTCGACGACCTTGGGGCGTTCCACGTCCAGCAGCGACATCAGCTCTTCGCGCAGGCGCTTGTAGCCGGCCGGTGTGATGTAGTTGCGCGCACCCGCGGGCAGGGCCGGCAGGCCGGGCGCGTCGTCATCGTCCTCGGCGTCGGCCTCGCTCTCGCGCGTGAACGCCTTGTTCATCAGGTGCCGGCCGGGCGCCACACACCCAGGTGCGGCAACAGGGCGCGGTAAGGCGCCAGCAACAACAGCGCCATCGCCCATTTGACCGCCAGGTCACCGGCGGCCAGCATCAGCCAATTCATGTCAGAGCCGGCAAAGGCAATGAAGAAGAACAGTGCGGTATCGAGCACCGAGGCGATGACCGAGCCGATCAACGGCGCCTGCCACCACGATTGTTGGCGCAGCCGGTTGAAGGCCGAGATGTCCAGCCATTGCGCGACGATGAAGGCCACACCTGAAGCCAATGCAATGCGCCAGGGTGCCAAAGCCAGCGATGCCACCACGGCCACCGCAAACCCCACCACAGCCACCCGGCGTGCGGCCACGGGGCCCAAGGCGCGGTTGGTGAGATCGGTCACGAGAAAGACCACCGGGTAAGTGAACGCGCCCCAGGTGAGCCAATCATTGATCGGGTACTGAACGGCCCAATTCGACAACACGACCACGAAGGCCATTGCGATGACGGGCCAGAAGAATTGGCCGCGCTGGACTGACACGGTATTGTTCATATTTGCAACGGAGGTTATTGAAGTCTCAATGATAACTGCTTGTTGATGGTAACCTTCGGCCCGAGAGACAGACCGACAGAGTCTGCCCGGGGGAGGAAATCCCATCACCACCGAGAACCGTTCATGACCAAGAGCTACAGCCAATTGATGAAGCAGATCGATGTCCTCAAGCGCGAGGCCGAAGACCTGCGCCGCAAGGAAGTCGAAGGTGTTGTTCAGCGCATCAAGGAAGCCATCGCCGTCTACGGCCTGACCGCCAGCGATCTGGGCCTGGCCGGCGTGGTCCGCGCCCCCAAGGCCGCCAAGGCGCCGGCCGCCAAGAAGGCCGGCCGCAAGGCGGCTGTCAAGGGCGCCGCAGCCGCCAAGTACCGCGACGAAGCCGGCAACACCTGGGGTGGCCGCGGCCCGCGTCCGGCCTGGCTGCGCACAGCGCTGGCCGCCGGCAAGCAGCTGTCGGATTTCGCCGTCAAGTGACTTTGCCATGACGGTGCGCGGCCCACGCCGCATCGTCTGCCTGACCGAAGAGACCACCGAGTGGCTGTACCTGCTGGGGTGCGAAGAACGCATCGTCGGCATTTCTGGCTACACGGTGCGCCCACGGCGGGCGCGGGCTGAAAAGCCGCGTGTATCGGCCTTCCTGGACGGCAAGATCCAGCGCATCGTCGAACTCCAACCCGACCTGGTGATCGGTTTTTCCGACATGCAGGCCGCGCTGGCCGACAAACTCATCCGCGCCGGCCTGAACGTGCTGGTGACCAACCAGCGCAGCGTGGCGGAGATCTTTGACACGCTGCGCCTGGTGGCCGGGCTGGTGCAAGCCAGCGATGCGGCCGAGCGCTGGATCGCCGATTGCGAGGCCGAACACGCCCGCATCGCGTCGGTGGCCGCCACCTGGGCGCGCCGCCCGCGTGTGTACTTCGAGGAATGGGACGAGCCCATGATCAGCGCCATCCGCTGGGTCTCGGAGTTGATCTCGCTGGCCGGTGGCGACGACGTGTTTGCGGAACTCGGCCAAATGCCGATGGGCCGCGACCGTGTCATTGCCGATGCGCTGGAGCCGGTGCGGCGCGCGCCCGATCTGCTGATCGGCTCGTGGTGCGGCAAGAAGTTCCGGCCCGAGACTGTGGCCGCGCGGCCCGGCTGGTCGGCCATGCCGGCAGTGCGCGACGGCCGCCTGCACGAGATCAAGTCCTGCGACATCTTGCAGCCCGGGCCGGCAGCGCTGACCGACGGCCTGGCGCAATTGCACCGGTTGATCGCCGCGTCCGTCTGAAAGCCGCTTGAAAACAGGTGTGACAGCATCCGGGGCATGAACACCCTGATCGACCTGCGCTCCGACACCGTCACCCGCCCCACGCCCGCGATGCGCGCTGCGATGGCCGCCGCCGAGGTGGGCGACGACCAGTACGGTGAAGACCCGACCACCACGCGGCTGCAGGCCGTCTGCGCCGAACGCCTGGGCCAGGAGGCCGCGCTGTGGATGCCCTCGGGCACGATGGCCAACCAGGTGGCGCTGCGGGTGCTCACGCGGCCGGGTGACGAGGTGGTGACCCCACGCGAAAGCCACGCCGGCTGGCACGAAACAGGCGGCGCCGCGGCGAATGCCGGGGTGCAGCTGGTGGAGGTCGGCCGGGCCGGCGTTTTCACCGTACAGGACCTGGCCGACGCCATCAAGCCGCGTGGCCTGCCGGTGTTCCCGCCGACCACGCTGGTGCAGGTGGAAAACACCCACAACCGCGGCGGCGGGGTGGTGTTCCCGCAGGACGAGGTGCAACGCATCTGCGCGCTGGCCCGTACGCAAGGGCTGGCCTGTTTTCTGGACGGTGCGCGGCTGTGGAACGCCAGCGTGGCCAGCGGCCGGCCCGAGGCCGAACTGGCTGCGCCCTTCGACCTCATCGCGGTGGCTTTTTCCAAGGGCCTGGGCGCACCGGGTGGCTCCTTGCTCGCGGGCCGCCGTGCCTTGATCACCGCTGCCGACCGCCACCGCCGCATGCTGGGCGGTGCAATGCGCCAGAACGGCTTTTACGCCGCCGCCGCTTTGCACGGCCTGGCGCACCACCGCGAACGCCTGGCCGAGGACCACGCGCACGCCCGTGCCTTCGCCGAACGCCTGGCCCCCTGCCCCGCCTTGCGGCTGGACCTGGCGACGGTGCAGACCAACATCGTGGTCTTCCATCTCACCGAGGGCGCGCCCGACGCCACCACGCTGGTGGCCCAGGCACGTGCCCAGGGGGTGTTGCTGAACGCCTTCGGCCCGCGCACCGTGCGGGCCGTGACACACCTGGACGTGCGGGGCGAGCAGGTGCTGCAAGCGGCCGACACCCTTTTGCGCCTGCTGGACTGACACACACGGCTCACGCCCAGACGCTTGCAACTAGACCGACCGGTCTATAGACTGCGGGGCATGGACCCCACCCAGACCCGCCTGATCCACGCCATGCGCGACGCGCTGCAGCGCCGCGGCCTGCACGGCGTGGGGCTCAGCGAGATCCTGGCCGCGGCGCAGGCGCCCAAGGGCGTGCTGTACCACCACTTTCCGGGAGGCAAGACCGCGCTGGCCGTGGCCGCCATCGGCGACACCGCCACGCAGATGGGCGCGGCGCTGGACCGGCTGATGCAGCAGGAACCCGACCCCGCGCTGGCCCTGCAGGCCTGGGTGAAAGGCGCGCTCAAACAACTGCAGGCCAGCGGCTTCGAGCGCGGCTGCCCGCTGGCCACGGTGGCGCTGGAATCCACCGCCGCCGACACGCTGCTGCGCAGTGCACTGGACCAGGCCTTCGCCACGCTGCGCGGCCACATCGCCGCCGCCTTGGTGCGGGTGGGCCATGCCCCGGCGGCCGCCGAATCGCTGGCGGCCCTGGTGCTGGCCGCCTACGAAGGCGGCCTGCTGCAGGCCCGTGTCGCGCAGGACCTGGCGCCGCTGCGCCTGGCCATGCAATCTTTGTTGCCGCTGCTGAAGAAGCCCACACCATGAGCGCACAGAACATCAGCCTCACCGCCGCCGACGGCTACGTTCTGGGCGCCACACGCTATCGACCCGACGGCGCGACGCAGGCCGATCTGGTGGTGGCCGGCGCCACCGGCGTGCCCCAGGGGTTCTACCGGCGTTTTGCCGAACACGCGGCCGGCCGCGGCTACGAGGTGCTGACCCTGGACTACCGCGGCATCGGCCGCTCGGCCCCGGCCTCGTTGCGGGGTTTCCGCATGGACTACCTGGACTGGGCCCGGCTGGACCTGGCCGCGGCCGTGGACACGGCCCACCACGCCGGGCGCCCGCTGATGATGGTGGGCCACTCCTTCGGCGGCCACGCCTTCGGCCTGCTGCCGAACCACCACCAGGTGGCGGCCTTCTGGACCTTTGCCACCGGTGCCGGCTGGCATGGCTGGATGCCGCGCAGTGAACGCCTGCGCGTGCTGGCCATGTGGCACCTGATCGGCCCGCTGAGCACCCGCATCGCCGGGTACCTGCCCTGGAGCCGGTTGGGCATGGGCGAAGACCTGCCGATCGACGTCTACCGCCAGTGGAAACACTGGTGCCGCTACCCGCGCTACTTCTTCGACGATCCGGCGCAGGCCGCGCTGGCACCCCAGTTTGCCGCGGTGCAAACGCCGATGGTCGCCGTGAACGCACTGGACGACCTGTGGGCGCCCCCTGCGTCACGCGATGCCTTCATGGCCGGCTACCGCGGTGCGCCCTGGACCGGTGTCGACCTGGACCCCGCCACCCATGGGCCGATCGGCCACATGGGCTACTTCAGGCCACGCGCGGTGGCCTTGTGGCAACAGGCGCTGGACTGGTTCGACGCAGGTCAGCGGTCCTTGCGCAGCGTGCCGTAAGGGCTGCTGCCGCTGCCGAGCATGAACACGGTATAGACGCCATAGCCGGTGATGTCGGCTTCGGTGATGCTGAACAAGGCGGTGCTCGACAGCGGCGACGTCACCTCCAGCGGCACATCGGTGGCACTGGTCGTCGTGGCGTAGTCCGAGCCCGCCCCCGACAACACGTCGATCGCCAGCGCGCTGTAGTTCAGGCTCAGCGTCAGGCCGTTGTCCAGCCCGACCAGTGCGTTGACCAGGCGCAGCTTGGCCTTGGTGCTGGCGGTCGGCAGGCGGTTGTCGTCGGTCAGCAGTGCGGCGGCGGCCGCAGCGGGGCTGCCGTGAACCACCAGCGTGTAGTCGCCGCCGGCCTTCAAGGCCACGGTCTGCGCATCCAGGGCCACGCCGTTGACCGTGGTCTGCAACGCCAGGCCGTCGCCCGCCGTCACCAGCCGGTAGCTGCCCACCGAGGGTGCGCGCTGGCTGCCGCCAACCGCCTGGCCGCCCACGCTGGCCAGCACCGCTGCGTTGTCGGCCACCCCGGCCGCCACACGCACACGCGCCGAGCTGTTTTTGTAGGCCACCAGGCCACCCGCCTGCTGCAGCGTGGCCGCGTGCACCAGCACACCGCCCGGGCCGGCCGTCACGATCAAGGTCGTGATGTCACCCGCGGCCAGGGTGATCTCCGGCAGGTCCAGCCGCAGGTCGGCGTTGTCGCCACTGGCTGTCAGGCGCAGCCGGCGTGTGCCGGGGCTCAGCGTCACGAAGCCGGTGGAACTGGCCGCACCCACGGTGGTGGTGATGGCAGCGTCGTCGAGATCGGTGTCGGCACCGGCATCTGTCAGGTACAGGTCCAGCGCACCCGCGTCGCTGCTGGTGTTGTAGACACGCAGCCGGGCCTTGCCGCTGTCGGGCTCGTCTTCGTCTTCTTCCAGCATGGCCATCTTCAGCGAACCTTCGGCGCCGTACGCGATGGCGGTGTACGTCAGGCCCGCGGTCAGCGACCAGCTGCTGGTGACCACCGCGGTGTCGTTGCCGGCGCGGCGCAGCTGGTAACTCCGTTCGCCCGCCGCAACGCCGCTGCGCTCCGACGCCGCATCGGCGGCGATGGTGCTGGCCAGCTCGTGTTCATCGTCATCGTCGTCGACGGTCACCAGGTCGAAGCTGGCGTTGCTGCTGGTCAGGTTGACCAGCCGGATGCTGGCGCTGCCGCCGCCGCTGTCACTGCCGCCGCAAGCGGCCAGCACGAGGCCGGCGGCCGCGGCCAGCAAAGCGGCGCGCCAGGGGCGCCAGACGTTGTTCTGTGGGTGCATCAAAAGCTCTCTCCGACACGGCGACACGCCGTCGGCACGATTGGGCCGCGCCGGTGCGGTGGCGGTTTGTCTGGCCGGTGGCCCCGGATGCCATGGCGTGACGGCAGGCCGTTTGTGTCATGCAGCAGCACAGCCAGACATGCAGGCGATACATGCCCCGCGCAGCATGTGGGCATGGACATGGCACGCCCCTGGCACCTCTACGTCGTCGAAGACGACCCCGCGCTGCGCGAGATGCTCACCACCTACCTGGAAAAACAAGGCCTGGCCGTCACGGCGATGGCGAGCGCCGAGGAGATGCTGCAGCGCCTGCACCGCCTGCGTCCCGACCTGGTGGTGCTGGACGTGGGCCTGCCCGGCCTGAACGGGCTGCAGGCCTGCCAGCGCCTGCGCGCCGAAGGGGACCGCTTGCCGGTGATCCTGCTCACGGCGCGCAGCGAGGAGATCGACCGCATCCTCGGCCTGGAGTTGGGCGCCGACGACTACCTGAGCAAGCCATTTTCGGCACGCGAGCTGCTGGCGCGGGTGCACGCGGTGCTGCGGCGAACCGCATCGACCCCGGGTGCGCCACCCGACAAGGGCAGCAGCGTGCGCATCGGCGAGTGGACCTTCGACATCGCCTCCCGCTGCCTGCAGCGTGGCGGCCAGCTGCGGCTGCTGGGCGGCGTGGAATACGCGCTGCTGGCGGAGTTGGTGCTGAACCCCGGCGTCGTGGTCTCGCGCGAGCGCCTGGTGGCCGCCTCGCACACCCGCGACAGCAGCGTGCTGCCACGCGCGGTGGACGCCGCCGTGATGCGGCTGCGCAAGCTGCTGGAGCCGGACCCGGCGCTGCCGCGTTACCTGCAGACCGTGCGTGGCCAGGGCTACATGTTCATCCCATTCCGGCCCGCTTTGGCCGCGGCCTGAGCGTGCCGCGCCGAACCCACATTCAGAGCGACGGTTCGATCGCGCGCAGCAACAACAACAGCAGCGGCCAGGTCAACGCAAACAGCAGACCGGTGATCAGCAGCCGGCCGGTGGGCGCGGGCGGCACGCGGCGGGCACGGGCCCAGGTCACCAGCGTGGTCAGCGGCACGGCCAGCACCGCCAGCCCCAACGCCAGCAGGCCGACGAAGGAGCCGCTGCCACGCGAAACGGCAAACACCAGCCCGAAACCGAGCAGCTGCACGGCCAGCGGCAAAAAGACGGACAACAACAGGCGCATCGGGAAATCGGCCAACGGGGCGGCCACAGTCCGGCAGGATGGGGCGCGATGATGCCTGAGTCTGGCCCTGCCAGGTCATGCAACACGCCACAAAAGTGGCACCCGCCCGGTCAGAATCCCCGTATGAAGGTCTTGATCACCGGCTCGTCGGGCCGCCTCGGGCGCGCGCTGGCGGCGGCGCTGGCACCGGTGCACAGCGTGGTGGGTCTGGACCGGCAGCCCGGGCCGCACACCCAGGTCGTGGCCGATCTGGGTGACGCCGGCACGGTCGCCCAGGCGCTGGCCGGCGTGCAGGCTGTGCTGCACACCGCCGCGCTGCATGCGCCGCACGTCGGGCAGGTGGCCGACGCCGAGTTCCGGCGGGTCAACGTGCTGGTCACGCGCCAGCTGGCCGAAGCGGCGGCGGCACGCGGCGTGCGGCGGTTTGTCTTCACCAGCACCACGGCACTTTATGGTGCCGGCCAGGCCGATGGCCCAGCGGCGTGGGTGGACGAAACCACCACGCCACGCCCACGCAGCATCTACCACCACAGCAAACTCGCGGCCGAGGCCGAGTTGCAGGACCTGGCCGCCCGTGAGGGCCTGGCGCTGAGCCTGCTGCGCATGGGCCGCTGTTTCCCCGAGCCGGCACCGGCCATGGCGCTGCATCGCCTGCACCGCGGCGTGGACCTGCGCGATGTGGTGCGGGCGCATGTGCTGGCCCTGCACGACGACACACCAGCGGTGCGCTGCCTGGTGGTCTCCGGCGCCACGCCCTTTCTGCGCAGCGACCTGGCCGCGCTGGGCCATGACGCGCCGGCTGTGCTGCAGACGCGCGCCCCTGGCCTGGTGGCGGCCTTCGCAGCGCGTGGCTGGCCCTTGCCACGCCGCCTGGACCGCGTCTACGCGCCGCACCGCGCCGCCAGCGTGCTCGGCTGGCGGGCGGAGCATGGGCACGAGGCGGTGCTGCAGCAACTTGACGCGGGTGACCCCACGGTGCTGGCACCCGGCTGACGCCTGGACGCACAGGGGCGTGTGACGCACACTGTCGCCACCTGAGAGCTCCCCCGCCGCGCCGGCCTGACCTGCCCCATGGACCACGACAGCTTTTGCACCCAGGCCTGGACCGACCACGGCGAGCGGCCGGAGGCGGTCGCCGAACGCCTGCCCACAGGCGCCGCGCTGGTGCAGACACCCGGCCACGCCGCCGCCCAAGCCCGGCTGGTGGCCCATGTGCTGGGCGAACACCTGGGCCGCTGGTCCGACGCGCTGGCGCAGCTGACGCCGCTGCAGCCGCTGGCCGACGCCGACCCCGTTGCACGTGCCGCCGTGCAGCGCCAGCGCCTGGCCGTGGCCTGGTCGGCCGGCGACACCGCCGCGCTGGCCACGGCCGGCCTGAGCCCCAGCGAACACATCGGCACGCTGGCCCTCGCGGCCAGCCTGCTGGCCGGCCATGCCGACCCCGACCGGGGCCTGGCCGCCTACGCCGCCGCGCAGTCGGCCGAAGCCGCGCTGCCGCTGCCCGATACCGACCCCGCCGTGCGGGCGCTGGCCGCCAACGCCAACAACATCGCTGCCAGCCTGGAAGAACGGGCCGCGCGCACGCCGACGCAAACTGCCGGCATGCTGGTGATGGCTGACGCCGCACTGCGCCACTGGGCGCGCGCCGGCACCTGGCTGGAGGTGGAACGTGCACATTGGCGGCTGGCGCGTTGCCATCTGGCCGCCGGTGATGCCGTGGCGGCCACCCGGTCGGCGGCAGCAGGCCTGGCCATTTGCGACAACCACGACGCACCGGCCTTCGAACGATTTTTTCTGCACGTGGTGCAGGCCCGCGCGGCCCATGCCGTGGGCGATGCCGCTGGCGTTGCCGAAGCCCGTCAGGCCACCCTGTCCACGCTGGCGCAGGTGCCAGCCGACGACCGCACGTGGTGCCAAGCCGATCTGGAAAGCCTGCCATGACCGAACCCAAAACACCGCACCGCCTCACGTTGGCCCTGGCCTGCAGCATGGCCCTGGGCAGCGCCTGCGCCACCACGCCTGCAACGCCCGCAAAACCCGCAACGCCGGTGGCTGTGGTCAAGACCCTGGGCCAGCGGCAGTGTGAAGGCGGTGGCACCACGGCCGCGGCATTGGCGCAGGCCCTGCGGGAGGCCGGTGTCCAGGTCCTGGCCCAGGCCTGCGCACACGACGGGCGCATGCGGCCCGCGGTCTGCGGCGCCCCCGACGGCGTGATGGCCTGGTTCGAGATCCCCGGGGATCAGCTCGCCAAGGCGCAGGCCCTGGGCTATGTCGCGATGGCCAGCCTGCCCGACGCCCGGCGGCAGGACTGCCGCTGAACCTGCACCCGGGTCGCCCGGGTGGCCCGGGGCCTCACTGCACGCGCCGCACCCTGGGTGTCGCGTTGGCGCCTTCGATGCTCATCAGGAAGTTGCCCATCGCACCACGGTTGATCGACACCTTGGGGTCCTGCAGGTTGTAAAAACCGTTGGTCGGTTCGATCACCAGCCAGACTTGGCCGTTTTCCAGTTGCAGCCGGGTACCGGCCCGGAACTCTTGCACCAGGCCGACCACGCGGCTGTCCAGCCGGTCGGGCGAGGCCTGCAGCGTTTTCTGCTCAAAGCCGAAGCCGGCGGCGGGGTCGCCTGCGGCGCGTGCCGGGGCCGCGGTGCCTGGCACCGCGGCCGGCGCCGTGGGCGCGCCCCAGCCGGCCCGCGAGCCCAGACCGGGCAGCGCAATGGCGTCGTAGCAGGCCAGCCGGGCCGGTGCCTCCGGGACAATGCGGCAACGCTGCAGCGCGGCAGGATCTACCTGCGCCGCAGCGCCTGAAGGTGCCAGCGCGCCGAGTGCCAGCAGGCCCAGGCAGGCCAGAGAGGTGCGTGTCTTCATGGGCTTCACTGTACCCGCTCGGCAGGCCGGGCCCAGCCATGCCAAGATTCCGACCCATGTTGAGCAGTCGATGGCGCCATGGGGCGCGGTGGTTGATCGGGGTGGGGCTGGTGTGGGCCTTGCTGGCCGGCTGTGCGACGCTGGACGAACGCCAGCGCGAATGGATCTTCCAGCCCAGCGACCGCACCTGGTGGGGCGGCCTGGCCGCGGCCGAAGGCATGCAGGACATGTGGATCGATTTCCGCTCGCAGCAGACGGGCGAAGACGTGCGCCTGCACGGCCTGTGGGCGCCACAGGCACGCGCCGGTGCCCCGGTGCTGCTGTACCTGCACGGCGCACGTTTTGACGTGCGCGGCAGCGCACACCGCATGCGCCGGCTGCAGGAGCTGGGTTTTTCGGTGCTGGGCGTGGACTACCGCGGGTTTGGTCAGAGCAGCAAGGGCCTGCCGTCGGAAACCCTGGCCTACGAAGACGCGCAGGCCGCCTGGGATTGGCTGGGCCGGCAATACCCCGGCGCGCCGCGTTACGTCTTCGGCCATTCGCTGGGCGGCGCCATCGCCGTGCACCTGGCCAGCACCCGAAGCGACCTGCGCGGGCTCATCGTCGAAGGCAGCTTCACCTCCATCCCCGAGCTGGTGAAGTCCTTCAAATGGGGCTGGCTGCCGGTCGGGCCGCTGATCACTCAGCGCTTCGAGGCCGCCGAACACATGCGCCGCGTGCGGGCACCGGTGCTGGTGGTGCATGGCAGTGCCGACAGCCTGATCCCGCCGCTGCTGGGCCGGGCGCTGTTCGATGCGGCACCCGGCCCGAAGCGCTTTGTGCTGGTCGACGGCGGCACCCACCACAACACCAACGCCGTGGGCCAGCCGCAGTACCGGCAGGCGCTGGCGGAGTTGTTCGGGCTGGGCCAGGCAGAGTGACTTGAGGTTGTCAAACAGGCCCACCACACTGAGCGCCCCATCCCGAGGAGCCAACATGGGCCATCCCGTCGACCAGACCCCGCGCGCACCGAACCGCCGCGATTTTTTCCGCAGCAGCGGCGGTGCCGCCCTGCTGGTGGCCGCGCCGCTGCTGCCGGCGCAGGCGGCCGGCGCCGTGTTTCAACATGGCGTGGCCAGTGGCGACCCGCTGGCCGACAGCGTCATCCTCTGGACCCGGGTGAGCCCCCCTGCTGGCACCACGGCCGCCAACGTGGAATGGCTGGTGGCCACCGACCCCGGCCTGACCCAGGTGGTCGCCCGTGGCCGCGTGCGCACCAGCGCGGCGCGCGATTTCACCGCCAAGGTGAATGCCAGCGGCCTGGCCGCGGGCCGCACGCACTACTACCGCTTCAGCGCGCTGGGCGAGACCTCGCCCGTGGGCCGCACACGCACGCTGCCCAGCGGCCGCACCGAGCACCTGCGCATCGCGGTGGCCAGCTGTTCCAACCATGCCTACGGCCTGTTCAACGCCTACCGCCGCATCGCCGAGCGGGCCGACCTGGACCTGGTGCTGCACCTGGGCGACTACCTGTACGAATACGGCGATGGCCAGTACGGCAACCTGCGCCCCACGCAGCCGGCCAACGAGATCATCACGCTCACCGACTACCGCAGCCGCCACGCCCAGTACAAAACCGATGCCGACCTGCAGGCGCTGCACCGCCAGCACGCCATGGTGCCCATCTGGGACGACCACGAAAGCGCCAACGACGCCTGGCGCCGCGGCGCGCAGAACCACGACGCTGCCACCGAAGGCCTGTGGGCCGCACGCCGCCGCGCCGCGCTGCAGGCGTACTACGAATGGATGCCGGTGCGCGAGCCCGCAGACCTGAAGCAGGCGCAGCGCAGCTTCCGCCTGGGCGACCTGGCACAGATCACGATGCTGGAGACGCGGCTGTCGGGCCGATCTGAACAACTGCCCGCCACCATCCCGGTGCCGGGGCTGGGCGCGGGGTTCAAGGCGACCGGCGCCTTCCTGGACCCGGCGCGCACCTTGCTGGGCACCACGCAGGAGGCCTGGCTGTCCAACACGCTGCAGGCCAGCCCCGCGACCTGGCAGCTGCTGGGCCAGGGCGTGATGTTTGCGCAGCTGAAGGCCCTGGGCCGGCCCAACGCCGACGGTGGCGGTCTCTTCGTCAACCCCGACCAATGGGACGGTTACCCGCCCTGCCGCGACCGTGTGTTCGACATGATCGACGCCGCAGGCGGCAACGTCATCGTGCTCACCGGTGACATCCACAGCGCCTGGGCCAACGACCTGGCGCGCGACCCGAACAACCCCGACGTGGCCACCGGGGGTTACGACAAAACCAGCGGCGCCGGTTCGCGGGCGGTGGAGTTCGTCACCACGTCGATCACCAGCCCCGGCCTGCCCGACCCGGACGGCACCTTCGCCGGCATCATCTTCAGCCAGAACCCGCACATCAAACACGCCGACCTGGACCGCCGGGGTTACCTGCTGCTGGACATCCAGCCGGCGCGTGTGGTGGGCGAGTTCTACGTCGTCGACACCGTGGCGACGCCCAGCGCGGTGGAGAGTTTTGTCACCGCCTTCGAGGTGCAGGCCGGCAGCAACCACCTGGTGCCCTCGGCGCAGACCCCGGCCAAGGCCCACCCGCCGGCACCGGCGCCCTGAGATCACGGGTCGTGGTCCAATCCGGGCCACGACCATGAACGATCCCCGCCCCGCCGACCCGGCGAACGCCGTGCGCGTCGCCAAGCTGATGACCGAACGCGGCCTGGCCTCGCGCCGCGAATCCGACGCCTGGATCGAAGCCGGCTGGGTGAAGGTGAACGGCCAGCCTGCCGTGCTGGGCCAGCGCGCCACGCCCGACGCCGTGATCGACATCGACCCCCGCGCCCGCACCGAGCAGGCCGAACGGGTGACGGTGCTGATCCACAAACCCGTGGGCCTGGTCAGCGGCCAGGCCGAAGACGGCTACGCGCCGGCGGCCAGCCTGTTCACCGCCACCAACCGCTGGAACGCCGACAAGCTGGCGCGCAAGTTCCACAGCGGCCAGCTGCGTGGCCTGGCGCCGGCCGGCCGGCTGGACATCGATTCCACCGGCCTGCTGGTGCTGACGCAGGACGGCCGCATCGCCAAGCTGCTGATCGGCGACGAGAGCCAGGTCGAGAAGGAGTACCTGGTGCGCGTGGCCTACGGCCGTGGCCCCAAGCTGCCCGATGAGGACCTGCAGCGCCTGCGTCGCGGCCTGGAGCTCGATGGCGTCAGGCTGCGCCCGGCCCGCGTGAGCTGGGCCAACGAAGACCAGCTGCGATTTGTGCTGCGCGAGGGCCGCAAACGCCAGATCCGCCGCATGTGCGAGCTGGTCGGCCTGCAGGTGCTGGGCCTCAAGCGGGTGCGCATCGGCAGCGTGGTGCTGGGCCAGCTGCCGGTGGGGCAGTGGCGCTACCTCGGGCCGCACGAGCGTTTCATCTGATGACGGCTGCGGTACGGACCAGCCGCCGGCCGGCGCTGGGCCACGGCGGTGCGGCCCTGGTGCTGGCGCTGCTGATGGGCCTGCAGCCGGCCACCACCGACATCTACCTGCCCGCGCTGCCGCTTCTCACCGCCGAACTGGCCGCGCCCATGGGGTTGGCGCAGATGACGATGTCGGCGCTGATCCTGGCCTTCGGCTGCGGGCAATTGTTGTGGGGCCCGGTGGCCGACCGGGTGGGCCGCCGGCCGGTGCTGGTGGGCACGCTGCTGGCCTACGCGCTGGCCAGCATCGGCGGTGCACTCGCCGGCAGCATCGAACAGCTGGTGCTCTGGCGCACGCTGCAGGGCTTTGTGATGGCCGGCTCGGTGGTGTGTTCCCGCGCCATGGTGCGTGACCTCTACGAGCCCACCGAAGGTGCGCAGGTGATGGCGCTGGCCCTCACCGGCCTGGGCGTGGTGGCCATCTCCGGCCCGGCGCTGGGCGGCCTGGTCACCGGCTGGGCCGGCTGGCGCATGGCCCTGGTGGTGGTGGCGGTGTACGGCGCCGTGGCGTTGGCCATCGTGGCCTGGCGTGTGCCCGAGACCCTGGTGCACAAAAACCCGCGCGCCACGGCGCTGGGGCCGATGCTGGCCAACTGGTGGCAGGTGCTGTGCCACCCGGGCTTTCGTGCCTGGATGTTGCTGGTCACCTGCACGTATGGTGGCATCTTCACCTACCTGGCGGGATCGTCCTTCGTCTACATGGACGTGCTGGGGCTGAGCGCCGGCGAGTACGGCCTGGCGCTGGCATCGGTGTCTTGTTTTTACATGGCCGCGACGGTGCTGTGCCGCAGCTGGATACGCCGCTTCGGCATGGCCGGCACGGTGGCACGCGGCGCCTTCTTCACCGCGGTAGCCTGCATGTCCATGGTCGCGCTGGCACTGGCCGACGTGCGCTCGATCTGGGCGGTGCTGGTGCCGCAGTGGATCTACGGCTTCGGCCACGGCTTTCACATGCCCTGCGGCCAGGCCGGCACCGTGGGCCCCTTCCCGCAGAAGGCGGGCGCGGCCTCGGCACTGGCCGGATTCATCATGGCCGGGGTGGCGTTCGGCATCGGCCAATGGCTGGGCGTGGCGCTGGACGGCACGGTGCAGCCCTTTGCCTACGGTCTGGGCTTCTGGGCGGCCATGACCTGCCTGGTGGCCTGGACCCTGGTGCGCCGCCACGGCACGCTGCGGTGAACAAACCATGAGTGCGCTGGGCCTGTGCCTGGCCGGGCCGACCGCGAGCGGCAAGACGGCCATCGCGCTGGCGCTGGCCGAACGGCTGCCGCTGGAGGTGATCAGCGTCGATTCGGCCCTGGTCTACCGCGGCATGGACATCGGCACCGCCAAACCCAGCGCCGCCGAACGGGCCGCCGTGCCGCACCACCTGATCGACATCCGCGACCCGCTGGAGGCCTATTCCGCCGCACAGTTCGTGGCCGATGCCACGCGCCTGGCCGAGCAGATCCGCGCGCGCGGCCGGCTGCCGCTGCTGGTGGGCGGCACGATGCTGTACTTCAAGGCCTTGCGCGACGGCCTGGATGCCATGCCCGCGGCCGACCCCGCTGTGCGTGCCACGCTGGACCAGCGCGCCGCCGCCGAGGGCTGGCCTGCACTGCACGCCGAGCTGGCCCGTGTGGACCCGGCCACCGCGGCCCGCCTGGCGCCGGCCGACAGCCAGCGCATCCAGCGCGCGCTGGAGGTGTTTCTGGTCTCGGGCCGGCCACTGTCAGCCTGGCACCGCGACAAGTCCCACACGGCAGAGAACCAGCGCGCCCACTGGCCTCTGGTCTCGCTGGAGCCGCAGGACCGAGCCTGGCTGCACCGGCGCATCGCACAACGTTTTGACGCCATGCTGGCCGCCGGTTTTGTGCAAGAGGTGCAAACGCTGCGCAAACGCGGTGACCTGCACGCCGACCTGCCATCCATGCGCTGCGTGGGTTACCGCCAGGCCTGGCAGGCCTTGGAAGCCGGGCTGGACACCGGTGGCCTGGCCGCGCTGCGCGACACCGGCATCGCCGCCACGCGCCAGTTGGCCAAGCGCCAGCTGACCTGGCTGCGCAGCAGCCCGGACCGGGTGGTGGTGGCCTGCGACACCCCTGAAACACGGGGCCAGGCCCTGCAGACCCTGCAGCGCCTGGCTGGCGCGTGACCTCTGCACACCCGCAGCCGCTGGGGTTGAAGCACGGTTCGTGAACCGGGTCACGACGGGATTTCCCGCAGATCGGCACCATGCGTGCCATGCGATTCCTCTTCAAATCTTTGGTACTGGCCACCGGCCTTCTGGCCGCTGCGGCCCAGGCGGCACCCGTGGCCATCAGCCTCACCGGCGCCACGTCGGTGCAGGCTTACAGCGGCAGCGCCGCCGTCAACGCGGGCAACCTGGACATCTCCGACAACCTGTTCTACATCCGCGAACAGCAGGTGGGCGGCGTGCAGTCCTGGTACCTCTTCTACGACCCGCAGGGCCGGCACAGTGTGCAGGCCACGCTGGACTTCAGCGCACCGATCCTGGACGTCATCACCACCAGCCGGGGCCTGGCCGACAGCGTGGGCACCTACGGCGTGGACGTGGACGGCGATGGTGTCTTCGACGACTACGCCAGCCGCACGCTGATGGGCCTGGAGAACACCGACAGCGTGAACTGGACGCTGGGCGGCAGCACGCTGACGATCAACTGGAGCGCCATCGACCCGGGCGACCATGTGCGCGTGCTGGTGCAGGCCGTGCCCGAGCCGGGCAGCCTGGCGTTGGCCGGCCTGGCCCTGGGTGGCCTGTTGCTCACGGGCCGCCGCGCCCGCGCCAAGGCCCGCTGAACGATCGGCCAGGCCCGCTGGGGCATGATCCGCGGCGATGCTGCGGATCGAACAACTCAAGAAGTCCTTTGGAGATACCCCGGTTTTCAGCGGGGTGGACCTGCACCTGGCACGCGGCGAGTTCGTCGCGCTGCTCGGTGAATCGGGCGTCGGCAAGTCCACGCTGCTGAACTGCATTGCCGGGCTGGAAGCGGCCGACAGCGGCAGCGTGCACATCGCCGGCACCGACCTGGCCACGCTGGACGACGACGCCCGCGCGCGGCTGCGCCGCGGCACGCTGGGTTTTGTGTTCCAGGCCTTTCATGTGCTGCCGCACCTCAGCGTGGCAGAAAACATCGAGTTGCCGCTGCGCCTGCTGGGCCGGCCCGATGCCGCGCGGGTGAACGCGGTGCTCGACGCGGTAGGCCTGCAAGGCCTGGGCGGCCGGGCGCCGGCGCAGTTGTCGGGCGGGCAATTGCAGCGGGTGGCCATTGCCCGCGCCGTGGTGCACGCCCCGGCACTGATCCTGGCCGACGAACCCACGGGCAACCTGGACCCGACGACGGCCGAACGTGTGCTCTCGGTGCTGCTGGCCCAGGTGCGTGACACCGGCGCGGCCTGCCTGCTGGTCACCCATTCCGAGGCTGCGGCGAAACGCGCCGACCGTGTGCTGCGGCTGGGCCCGGACGGCATCCGCGCGTGAGGTCCCAG
>JADMJD010000086.1:32074-38792 GCA_018780805.1 Rubrivivax sp.
CCCCCCCCCCCCCCCACGACCGGCCGCGGCGGCCCGCGGCTGGCGGACTTCTGGTGCCTGGCGCTGCGCGAGTGGCAGCACCACCCTTGGCGCCACGGCGCAGCCCTGCTGGCGGTGGCATTGGGCGTGGCGCTGGCGGCCTCGGTGCACCTGATCAACGCCTCGGCCCTGGCGGAGTTTTCGTCGGCACTGCGTACCACCAACGGCGAGCCCGACCTGACGGTGCGCAGCACCGGCCCCGACGGCCTGCCCGACAGCGCGTTCGAGGCCCTGGCGCTGGCCCCGGGCGTGGCCCACGCCAGCCCGGTGCTGGAGCTGGACACCTACGCCCGCCAGGCCGACGGCAGCCGGCTGGCGCTGCGTGTGCTGGGCCTGGACGCGCTGCGCATCGCCCCGCTGGCGCCCGACCTGCTGCCGCGCCCGGCCGAGGGCGAAGACCGGCTGGCCATGCTGGACCCCGGCCGCGTGTTCCTGAACGCCGCCGCGCGCAAACGCCTGACGCTGCGCGATGGTGAAACGCTGGCGCTGCAATCCGGCGGCCGCTGGCAGACACTGCGTGTGGCCGGCTGGGTGCCGGCCGGCGGCCCGCCGCTGGCCGTGCTGGACCTGGCGGCGGCGCAGGACCTGTTCGGCCGCGCCGGGCGGCTGTCACGCATCGACCTGCGGCTCACACCCGGCGCCGAGCCGCCGGTGCTGCCCGCCGGCCAGCGCGCCGAACGCCCACATGACGCCGAACAGCGTGTCTCGCAGCTGTCGCGCGCCTACCGCGTCAACCTGACGGTGCTGGCGCTGGTGGCGCTGCTGGTGGGCGCCTTCCTGGTGTATTCGGTGCTGGCCTTGTCGGTGGCGCAACGCCTGCCGGGGTTTGCGCTGCTGGGCGTGCTGGGCATGACGGCCGCCGAGCGCCGCCGGCTGGTGCTGCTGGAATGTGCCGGCCTGGGCGCGGCAGGCAGCGTGATCGGGCTGCTGGCTGGCGCGGCCATGGCAGCCGGCGCCCTGCGCTGGATGGCGGGCGACCTGGGCGGCGGGTACTTCCCCGGTGTCACGCCCCAGCTGCAATGGACGCCCGGCGCGCTGGCCGGCCTGGCCCTGCTGGGCACGGCCGCGGCCGTGGCCGGCGGCTGGTGGCCGGCGCGCCAGGCGCAGCGCCTGCAGCCGGCCCGTGCGCTGAAGGGCCTGTCCAGCCTGGACGCACCACCGGCGTCGCTGTGGCCCGGCGTGGCGCTGATCGCCGTCGGCGTCGCGCTGGCCTTCCTGCCGCCCATCGCCGGCCTGCCGCTGGCGGCTTATGCCAGTGTGGCGGCGCTGCTGTTCGGCGGCGTAGCGCTGGTACCGGCCGTGGTGCAGGGCCTGCTGGCGGTTTTGCAACTGCCCGGCGCGGCGCTGCCGCGGCTGGCCCTGCGGCGCGCGCACTTCCAGCGCCACACGGCCACCGCGGCCGTGGCCGGCGTGGTGGCCAGCCTGGCGCTGAGCGTGGCGCTGACGGTGATGGTCAGCAGCTTCCGCGTCGGTGTCATGCAGTGGCTGGACACTGTGTTGCCGGCCGACCTGTACGCGCGCACCGCCAGCAGCAGCAGCGCCGGGGAACAGGCCTGGCTGCCGCCGGAGTTCGTGGCCGCAGCCGCGCAGGTGCCGGGCGTGCTGCGTGTGCAGGCCAGCCGTGTGCGCCCCCTGGCGCTGCAGGCGGACCGGCCCACCGTGGCCCTGGTGGCGCGCGACCTGGCCGAGCCCGCCACCAGCCTGCCGCTGCTGGCCGCCCCGCTGCCGGCGCAGGCGGGCCTGCCGTCGGTCTACGTCAGCGAAGCCATGGTGGCGCTGTACGGCGCCTCAGCTGGCAGCAGGATGCAACTGCCGCTGGGGGTGGACGGGGCGCTGGTCGAGGTGCAGGTGCGCGCCGTCTGGCGCGACTACGCCCGCCAGTTCGGCGCCATCGCGATCGACCAGCGTGACTACCGGCGTCTGACCGGCGACCAGCGCCTGAACGACTTGGCGCTGTGGCTCACCCCCGGCGCCGAGTTGGCCACCGTGCGCGAGGCGCTGCGCGCGCTGGCGCCCGACCCGGCGATGCTGGAGTTCGGCGCCGCGGCCGAGATCCGTGCGATCTCGCTGCGCATCTTCGACCGCAGTTTTGCCGTCACACGCTACCTGCAGGCCGTGGCCATCGCGGTCGGGCTGGTGGGTGTGGCAGCCAGTTTGTCGGCGCAGGTGATGGCGCGCCGCAAGGAGTTCGGCCTGCTGGCCCACCTGGGGCTGACCCGCCGCCAGGTCGTGGCCCTGGTGGCCGGTGAAGCCGCGGCCTGGCTGGTGGCAGGCTGCGTGATCGGGCTGGCGCTGGGTCTGGCCATCAGCGCGGTGCTGGTGCACGTGGTCAACCCGCAGAGTTTCCACTGGACCATGGACCTGGTGCTGCCCTGGGCGAACCTGCTGGCGCTGGCTGCGGCCGTGGCCGCTGCCGGCGTGTTGACCGCGGCCTGGAGCGCACGCCGCGCCGCCGGCCGGGCCGCGGTGCTGTCGGTGAAGGAAGACTGGTGAAACGGCGTCATCTCCTCCTGGCCGGCCTGCTGCCAACCGCCGGCCCCGCCGTCGCCGACAGCATCCGTCGCGGCCAGGTGCTGCAGTTTCCCCGCGACCACGGCGCGCACCCCGAGGCGCGCACCGAGTGGTGGTACGTCACCGGCTGGCTGGGGCCGTTCGAAGCGCCCACGCACGGCTTCCAGGTCACGTTCTTCCGCAGCCGCACCGGCCTGGCGGCCGACAGCACGAGCCGGTTTGCGCCCCGCCAGCTGCTGTTTGCCCACGCAGCACTGACCGATCTGCGCGCGCACAGCCACCGCCACGCCGACCGCATCGAACGCTGGTCCGGCGACCCGCAGGCGGTACTGGCACGCGCCTCCTTGACCGATGGCGACGTGCACATCGGCCGCTGGCGTCTTCATCACGACGGCAGCGCCTGGCACGCGTCAATTGACGACAGCAAGCTCCCGCTGCAGCTGACGATGCGGCGCACCCAACCGCTGCTTCTGCAAGGCGACCAGGGCTTCTCCCGCAAGGGCCCGGAGGAGCGCCAGGCCAGCCACTACCTGAGTGAGCCGCAGCTGGCCACCACCTCACCGCTGGGCACGGGCCGCGCCTGGCTGGACCACGAGTGGAGCGACGAGGTGCTGCACCCGCAGGCCACCGGTTGGGACTGGATCGGCTTCAACCTGCTGGACGGCAGCGCGTTGACGGCCTTCCGGCTGCGCCGTGCCGACGGCAGCAGGCTCTGGGCCGGCGGCAGCTGGCGCGCGCCGGGCGGCGTGGTGCAGGCCTTTGCGCCCGACCAGGTGCAGATGACACCCGGCCGTACCTGGACCAGCGGCAGCAGCGGCGCGGTCTACCCGCTGGAATGGGCCGTGGCCACACCCGCCGGCCGCTTCAACGTGCGGCCCTTGCTGGACGCGCAGGAACTGGACGGCCGCAGCAGCACGGGCACGGTCTATTGGGAAGGTCTGAGTGAACTGCTGGACACGCAGGGCCGGCGCATCGGCCTGGGCTACCTCGAGCTGACGGGTTACGCCAGCCGCTTGCGGTTGTAGGGCTGAAGGTCAGTCCCGGTTTTCGCCGGGACGCGCGGGGCGCTTGCTGCTGTCGTCCGTGGGCAGTTCGTCCAGCGTCTGCAGCCAGGCACCTTCGGTGCTGGCACTGCGCACACAGTTGCCCCCCGCGTGGCGGGCCTGCTGCAGCGCCTGCTGCGACAGCCCCACCAGCGCTGACAGCGGCTGGTGCAGCGGCCGCAGCACGGCCACGCCCACGCTGGCGCTGAAGCGTGCACCGTCTGGCAGGCCCGGCAGGCGCAGGTGCTCCACCATGTCGCGGATGCGGTCGGCCACGTCCAGCGCACCGGTGGTGTCGGCCTGAGGCAGGAAGACCGCCAGCTGCGCATCGTCAAAGCGCGCGAGCAAGTCGGCTGCCCGCAGCGAGGCCAGCACCTGGCGGCCCAGGCCGGCCAGCAGCGCATCGGCCACCTGCGGGCCGGATTGTTCGGTCATCTGGCGCAGGCGGTCGACCTCGACCACCATCAGCGCCACCGCACCACCGTAACGGCCGGCGCGCAGCCAGTCACGCTCGGCCAGGGCCAGGAAAGCGGCCCGGTGGAACATGCCGGTCTGCGGGTCGCGCAGAGAAGCCTCCTGGGCCGGCACGGCACTGGCCCCAACGACGTCGGGCCACGCCGTCCGCGCGACGGCCGGCCGCCAGGCCGCCAGGCCGGCCACCACCGCGGCAGCGGCGGCGGCCAGCCAGGGCACGCCGTCGGCACTGGCGGCCACGCCGCCCACCACTGCCGCAGCGGCCAGTGCGGCGGCGCCCATGCGCCAGGCGGGGTGGGATGGGGTGTCGGCGGACTTGTCGGGCTGGGTCATGGCGGGCAGGGACATGAAGCTGACCCATTCGACCACAAAGCATCGCCCCGGCGAAGGCAGTTTCACCGGTTCCGGCCCGGCACGGCTTGACGCCCGGTGCGGTTGGCCCTAAAGTGATATCACTTTAATGTCATTCAAAAAAGGCCTCGCCATGAACGACCCCCGCACGCCCGAGCGCGTGGCCCACACCACCAACGGCTATCTGATGGTGGCGCTGGGCCTGGCCTTGATCATCCTGCCACCGCTGCTGGCGGTGGCAGGCATCGGCCGCCATCCGGTGGGCGTGGCAGTCATCGTATTTCTCGTGGTGGCTGGCCTGGTGCTGCTGGCCGGTCTGTACATGTTGCAGCCCAACGAAGCGGCAATCCTGACGCTGTTCGGCGAGTACACCGGCACCGACCGGCAGGAGGGTCTGCGCTGGGCCAACCCGCTGGCTGGCAAACGCAAGCTGTCGCTGCGTGCGCGCAACCTGAACGCACCCACGCTGAAGGTCAATGACAAACGTGGCAACCCGGTGGAGATCGGCGCCGTGGTGGTCTGGCGTGTGCAGCACACGGCGCAGGCAGTGTTCGACGTGGACGACTTCGAGACCTACGTGAAGGTGCAGGCCGAAGCGGCGATCCGCCACCTGGCGTCGATGTACGCCTACGACGACGGCGAGGACCTGGCTGCCGGTGAACACACGCTGCGCGGCGGCATGGAGGCCGTGTCGCTGGCGCTGCGCCACGAATTGCAGGCGCGCTTCGAAGCCGCCGGCGTGCAGGTGCAGGACGCCAAGCTCAGCCACCTGGCCTACGCCCCCGAGATCGCCCAGGTGATGCTGCGCCGCCAGCAGGCCGAGGCCATCGTCAGCGCGCGCCACAAGATCGTCGAAGGCGCGGTGGGCATGGTCGAGGCCGCGCTCAACGGCCTGGCCGCGCGCAACCTGATGCAGCTGGACGACGAACGCCGGGCCGCGATGGTGAGCAACCTGCTGGTGGTGCTGTGCTCCGACAACGACGCGCAGCCCGTCATCAACACCGGCACCTTGTACGGCTGAGCATGGCCATCACCACCCCCGGCTACGAACGCCGCCAGGTGCTGTGGCTGCTGTGGATCGTGCTGCCCGGCACGGCGGCGCTGACCTGGTGGCTGGCCGGTGCCGTGCAGGCCGAGCCCCGGGCCCAGCTGGCTGTGGCCGCGGTGGCCGCGAGCGAGCTGCTGGTGCTGGCCGGCCTGGGGCGCTTCGTGGTGCGGGTGCAGGGCGACACCCTGCATTGGCGCTTCGGCTACCTGGGCTGGCCGCACTGGCAGCTGCCGCTGGCCGACATCCGCACCGTGGAGCAGGCGCGTTGCACCTGGGTGGAAGGCTGGGGCATCCGCCGCACCAAGGAAGGCATGCTCTACAACGCCCGCGGCAGCGGCGCCGTGCGGCTGACGCTCAAGGACGGCCGCCGCCTGCGGCTGGGCAGCGACGAGCCCGACCGGCTGGCGGCCTTCATCGCTGCACGGCTGACGTAAGTCTGCCAACCCGCCAACCTGCCGATGGCCAGCCCGGGCAAAAAACACTTTGCGCTGCGCATCGATCCGCGGCTGTGGGCCGAGATCGAGCGCCTGGCGGCGCAGGATCTGCGCAGCGCCAATGCGCAGGTGGAGTTTTTGCTGCGCGAGGCGCTGGCGCGGCGCGGCCGTGTGCTGCCGCCGGCCGCACCACCGGAGCCCGAGGGGTCGGACCGATAGACTCCCGGCCATGCCCGCCGACACCGACAAAAGCCGCCCCGCCGCCACCAGCCCCCGTTCACTGTCCGGCCTGCTGCCCTTTCTGCGGCCGTACCGTGGCCACATCGCGCTGGCCGCGTTTTTCCTGGTTGCCGCCGCGGCCAGCACGCTGGCCTTCCCGATCGCCCTGAAGGGCCTGATCGACGAAGGCCTGGTGAAGGCCACACCAGGTGAACAGCTGCTGGCGCTGCGCGAACATTTCCTGGCGCTGTTCGCCGTCGGCGCCGCGCTGGGCCTGTTCTCGGCGCTGCGCTTTTACATGGTCACCTGGATCGGCGAGCGCATCACGGCCGACCTGCGCAACGCCGTCTACCGCCACGTGGTGCAACAAAGCCCCGAGTTCTTCGAGACCACCGCCACCGGCGAGGTGCTGAGCCGGCTGACCACCGACACCACGCTGGTGCAGACCGTGGTGGGTTCGTCGCTCAGCATGGGCCTGCGCAACACCGTGATGGGCATTGGCGCCTTGGGGGCGCTGATCGTCACCAACCCCTGGGTGATGACGCAGGTGCTGGGCATCCTGGTGCTGGTGGTGCTGCCCAGCCTGTACTTCGGCCGCC
>JADMJD010000093.1 GCA_018780805.1 Rubrivivax sp.
GGCCCGCGCCCATCAGGTTGTGGCCGCGGTGCTGCAGCAGCGCGTTCATCGGCACGATCAGGAAGCCACAGATCCCGCCCATGGCCACCAGAAAAGGCACGGCCGTCCACAGGTTGGTGATCAGGTTCAGCCCGATCATCAAGAAGCCCACACAGATGGCCGCGGGGATCACGGCCGTGGCGCGGTCGAGCTTCATCGTCAGCGACGCCAGCACCGCACCCAGGATGGAGCCGATGACGACCACGCCCGCAAGGTTGGAGGCCTGCGCGGTGCTGTAACCCAGCGCGGCCGCGGCCCAGGCAAACACGATCAGCCGCAGGTTGCCGAAGATGCCCCAGAGCAGCGTGGTGGTGGCCAGCGAGATCTGGCCCAGCTTGTCGGCCCACAGCCGCGAGTTGCAGCGCCCGAAATCGCGCACCAGGTGCAGCACCCCGTCCATGGGCTGCAGCGGGGCATCGGTGCGCGGGATCTTCAGATTGAACAGCGCCGCGATGACGTAGAGCGAGACGATGGACGCGATCGCGGCCTCGGGCGCGGTGTTGATGCCGGTGTCCAGCAGGGGCAGGTCCAGGCCCAGCAGCCAGGGCGACAGCTTGGGGCCGATGAGCTGCCCGCCCAGCACGATGCCCAGCACGATGGAGGCGATGGTCAGGCCCTCGATCCAGCCGTTGCCCTTGACCAGCTGCGAGGGCGGCAGCAGCTCGGTCAGGATGCCGTACTTGGCCGGCCCGTAGGCCGCCGCGCCCAGGCCCACCACCGCATAGGCCAGCAGCGGGTGGCTGCCAAACAGCATCATCAGACAGCCCACCACCTTGATGCTGTTGGCGACGAACATCACCCGGCCCTTGGGGATGGAATCGGCAAACGCGCCCACGAAGGGCGCCAGCACCACGTAGAACAGCGCAAACATCGGCGCCAGCGCCGGCACCTGCCAGGCGGGGGCCTGGGACAGACGCAGCAGTTCCACGGCAGCCACCAACAGCGCGTTGTCAGCCAACGAGCTGAAGAACTGCGCCGACATGATGGTCGAGAAGCCTTTTTTCATGCGGTCGCGCGCAGTCCGTGCGGCAGTCGTTCCCACACGCCGCCGCTTTGTCTCCTGGTGAGGGCGCCGGTTTATAGCACGTGGTCCCGCTGGCAGAATCGGCCGACCATGCCGCGCCCCATCGAAGCGTTGATTCATGCCAGCGCGCTGGCCCACAACCTGGCCCGTGCCCGCCAGGCCGCGCCCGATGCCCGCGTCTGGGCCGTGGTGAAGGCCAACGCCTATGGCCACGGCATCGAGCGGGCCTTCGATGGCCTGCGCGGTGCCGACGGTTTTGCGCTGCTGGACCTGGCCGAAGCCGAGCGCGTGCGCGCACTCGGCTGGCGCGGCCCCATCCTGCTGCTGGAAGGCTGTTTCGAACCGCGCGACCTGGAGCTGTGTTCGCGCCTGGGCCTGTGGCACGCGGTGCACTGCACCGAGCAGATCGACTGGCTGGCCGCGCACAAGACGCAGCAGCCACACCGTGTTTTCCTCAAGCTCAACAGCGGCATGAACCGCCTGGGCTTCAAGCCGGCCGCCTTCCGCAGCGCCTGGACGCGGCTGAACGCGCTGCCGCAGGTGGACGAGATCACGCTGATGACCCACTTTTCGGATGCCGACGGCGAGCGTGGCATCGCACACCAGGTGGCGGTGTTCCGGGCCGCCACACAGGACCTGCCGGGTGAACGCAGCCTGGCCAACAGCGCGGCCACGCTGCGCCATGCGGGCGTGTTGTCCGACTGGGTGCGCGCCGGCATCCTGAGCTACGGCAGTGCACCCGACCACCCGCACCATGACGTGGTGCACTGGGGCCTGCGGCCAGCGATGTCGCTGCGTGCCCGCGTGCTGGCCGTGCAGCAGCTCGAAGCCGGCGACACCGTGGGTTACGGCAGCAGCTTCACGGCCGAGCAGCCGATGCGCATCGGCGTGGTGGCCTGCGGTTATGCCGACGGGTATCCGCGGCTGTGTCCCACCGGCACGCCGGTGCTGGTGGATGGCGTGCCCACCCGCACCGTGGGCCGGGTGTCGATGGACATGCTCACGGTCGACCTCACCGCCATGCCGGCCGCCGGCCCGGGCAGCGAGGTCACGCTCTGGGGCCAGGCCAGCAATGGCGCGATGCTGCCCATCGACGCCGTGGCGATGGCCGCCGGCACCATCGCCTACGAGCTGATGTGCGCGCTGGCGCCACGTGTGCCGGTGCGGGCGGTGGACTGATGCGGCATTGTCCGGTGGACCCGGGCGAGGTGGAGATCACCGCCATCCGGGCCCAGGGCGCGGGTGGGCAGAACGTCAACAAGGTCTCGACCGCGATCCACCTGCGTTTCGACGTCGCCGCGTCGTCCTTGCCGGACGACGTGAAGCAGCGCCTGCTGGCCCGCGCCGACAGCCGGCTGACAAACGAAGGTGTGCTGGTCATCAAGGCGCAGACGGCCCGCACGCAGGAGCTCAACCGCGCCGACGCGCTGGCCCGGCTGCAGAGCCTGGTGGACAGCGTGGCCGAGCCGCCCCGCACCCGCCGCGCCACGAAGCCGACCTATGGCTCCAAACAACGGCGGCTGGAAGGCAAGGCCGTGCGCAGCCAGGTCAAGGCCGGGCGTGGGCGCGTGACAGGTTCCGACTGAACCTGCATTTCACGACACCCGCTGTCGATTCGTCGCAAGCCGGTGGTGCCCGTCAGGGCCGGGCGCGAGCATCTCGTCACCCCATCCACTTTGCCTGACGAGGTCCGCCATGAACCACCGCGCCCTGCTGCTTGCCGCCCTGCTCATCAGCCCGCTGGCCCGGGCCAGCGACTGCACCGTGGTCGAGGTGCAGAACGTGCGCCCCACCCAGGGCGCCGTGATGCTGGCCGTCTACACCGACGGGGCCGACTACAACCGCAAGCCGTTGGCATCGCAGCGCCAACTCGCCGGCAGTGCCGACCTGCTGAGGTTTGCGGTCTGCAACCTGCAGGGCCAGCCGGTGGCCTTGTCGCTGGTGCAGGACCTCAACGCCAACGGCCGCATGGACTTCAACCTGGTTGGCCTGCCCGCCGAGCCCTGGGGCACCTCGGGCACCGTGCCGGCGATGTCGGCGCCCACCTGGGACAGCAGCAAGGTCGTGCTGAACGGCCAGCCGCTGGTGATCCGGCTGTCGCAATGAGCGCCCGGAACATGGCCACCCTGACCCGCCGCTCGGCCCTGGCCGCCCTGCTGGCCGCACCGGTGGTGGTGCGTGCCACCACGCCCGCCGAGGCCTTCGATGCCGCCGCCGCGCGTGAGCCCTGGCGTTTACCGCTGAAGGGCGTGGACGACACCACCGGCAGCCGCGATTGCGCCGCCCTCAGCCTCAGCGGCCGCTGGCCCGAGGCCTTGCGCGGCCGCTTCTACCGCAACGGCCCGGCCTTGTACGAACGTGGTGGCCAGCGTTACCGGCACTGGTTCGACGGCGATGGCATGGTGCAGCAGTTCAGCATCACGGGCCCGGCCGGCGCGCCGGTGGTGGCGCACCGCGGGCGCCTGGTCGGCACCGCCAAGCTGCGCGCCGAGCAGGCGGCCGGACGTTTCCTGGTCAGCGCCTTCGGCACGGCCATCCCGCACGACGGCCGCACGCCGCTGCAGGGGCCGGACAGCTTCAACACCGCCAACACCAACGCCATCGAACACGCTGGCCGGGTGCTGGCCTTGTGGGAGGGCGGTTCGGCCCATGCGCTGGACCCGGTCGACCTGCAAACCCGAGGCCCGGTGACTTGGGGTGAGGGCCTGGCGCAGATGCCCTTCAGCGCCCATCCCAAGGTGGACCCGCAGGGCCAGCTGTGGAACATCGGCACCGCCGGCCGTCGCCTCGTGGTCTGGCACATCGATGCGCAGGGCGAGCTGGTCAGCGCCCGCGCCGGCGAGTTGCCGCTGGCCCACGCGATGGTGCACGACATGGCCGTGACGGCGAACCACATCGTCGTGCCCATCCCGCCGGTGACGCTGCACTTCGACCGGCTGCTCAGCGGCGGCGAACCGGCCGACGCGCTGCGCTTCCATGCCGACCAGCCGCTGCGCGTGCTGGTGATGCACAAGGCCGACATCACGCAGCGGCGGATCTTCGAGCTGCCGCCGCAGATGGTGTTCCACGTCGGCAATGCTTTCGAGGCCACCGAAGGGGCCATCGAGCTGAGCTTCATCGGCTCACCCGGCCACCACTTCCTGAGCCAGACCGCGGTGGCGCTGATGAACGGCGGGGCGGTGACCGACCCCGAGCCATCGCGCACGCAGCGTGTGCGGCTGCACCTGGCCAGCGGCCGCACCGAGCTGCAGGCCTTCGACGACGACGCCGAGTTCCCGCGCATGGACCCGCGCCGCGTGGGCAGCGCTGCGCGCTGGCTGCTGACCACGGCGTCCTGGCGCCCCGGGCAAGGCACCGGCTTCATGCACGGCATCCAGCTGCGCGACCTGACCACCGGCCGTGACACACGTTTCGACTACGGCGAAGGCCGGGTGGCCGAAGAACACATCCTGGTGCCCAAGCCTGGGCGGGCTGGCGAGCTGGACGCCTGGGTGCTGGGCACGCACTTCGACAGCCGGCGGCGTGTGACCGTGCTCAGCGTGTTCGAGGCCGTGGCGCTGGCCGATGGCCCCATCGCACAGGCGGCCTTGCCGTACGCGCTGCCCTACGGCTTCCACGGCAACTTCACGCCGTCCGCGTGAACGTCTGCATGAACGTCGGCCTGAAGCGGGGGCCTGAGACAATCGGCCCGTGGCCAAGGAAAAATCGATCTACGTCTGCCGGGAATGTGGCGGCAACACGCCCAAATGGCTGGGCCAGTGCCCGCATTGCAAGGCCTGGAACACGCTGGACGAAACCGTGGCCGAGCCGGCCGGCGGCAGCAAACACCGCTTCCAGTCGCTGACACGTGCGCTGCCCGTCACCACGCTCTCGGCCATCGAGGCCAGCGACGTGGACCGTGCGCCCACCGGCATCGACGAGCTGGACCGGGTGCTGGGTGGCGGCCTGGTGGCCGGCGGCGTGGTGCTGATCGGCGGCGACCCCGGCATCGGCAAGAGCACGCTGCTGCTGCAGGCGCTGGACAGCCTGTCGCGCCAGACCAAGGCCTTGTACGTGACCGGTGAAGAAAGTGGCGCCCAGGTGGCCCTGCGCGCGCGCCGGCTGGGCCTGGGCGACTCGGCCGTGCGCGTGCTGGCCGAGATCCAGCTGGAAAAGATCCAGGCCGCGATCGAAGCCGAACAGCCGGCCGTGTGTGTGGTTGATTCGATCCAGACGGTGTACTCCGACCAGCTCACCTCGGCGCCGGGTTCGGTGGCCCAGGTGCGCGAATGTGCGGCCCAGCTGACACGCCTGGCCAAATCCAGCGGCACCACCATCGTGCTGGTCGGCCATGTCACCAAGGAAGGGGCACTCGCCGGCCCGCGTGTGCTGGAGCACATCGTCGACACGGTGCTGTACTTCGAGGGCGACACGCACTCCAGCTTCCGCCTGGTGCGCGCGATCAAGAACCGCTTCGGCGCCGTCAACGAGATCGGTGTCTTTGCGATGACGGAGCGTGGCCTGAAGGGCGTGGCCAACCCGAGCGCGATTTTTTTGTCCACCCACGGCGACCCGGTGCCGGGCTCTTGTGTGCTGGTCACGCTGGAAGGCACACGCCCGCTGCTGGTGGAGATCCAGGCGCTGGTGGACAGCGGCGGGCCCAGCCCGCGGCGCCTGAGCGTGGGCCTGGACCGCGACCGCCTGGCCATGCTGCTGGCCGTGCTGCACCG
>JADMJD010000127.1 GCA_018780805.1 Rubrivivax sp.
CGAAGCGCCGACCGCCGGATTCGCGCGCCGCAGCCCGCCCGGGACGGCCTGTGCCGCCGCGATCGCCGAACGCGAGGACATGCAATGTCCGCAAAGAGCCGACAACAGCCCTCCGAGGAGCCCCCTGACATGGCCATCGTCACCGGCAAGAACCAACGCTGGCGTGTGCTGGCCACGCATGCTGCGCTGTGGGTGCTGCTGGCGCTCACGCTGTTCCCGCTGCTGGCCGTGGTCAGCATCTCGTTGCGGCCGGGCAACTTTGCCACCGGCAGCCTGATCCCCGATCAGATCAGCCTGGAGCACTGGAAGCTCGCACTCGGCATCGCCACCACCAACGCGCAAGGCCAGCTCGTGCAGCCGCCGTTCCCGGTGCTGCTGTGGCTGTGGAACTCGGTCAAGATCGCCACCATCAGTGCGCTGCTGATCGTGGCCATCTCCACCACCGCGGCCTACGCCTTTGCCCGCATGAACTTCGCGCGCAAGGGGCTGATCCTGAACAGCCTTCTGCTGCTGCAGATGTTCCCGGTGGCCGTGGCGCTGGTGGCCATCTACGCCATTTTCGAGGGCATCGGCCGCACGCTGCCGTGGCTGGGTGTCGAGACGCATGCCGGCCTGATCGTGGCCTACCTGGGCGGTGTGGCCACGCACATCTGGACGATCAAGGGCTACTTCGAGACCGTGCCGCTGGAGATCGAGGAGAACGCCAAGGTGGACGGCGCCACGCCCTGGCAGACCTTCCGCCACGTGCTGCTGCCGATGGCCATGCCCATCCTGATGGTGGTCTTCGTGCTGGCCTTCATCGGCACCATCATCGAGTACCCGGTGGCCAGCATCCTGCTGCGCGAGGAGCCCAACCTCACGCTCGCGGTCGGCTCCAAATTCTTCCTCTACGACCAGCGTTACCTGTGGGGCGACTTTGCCGCCGCCGCGGTGCTGAGCGGCCTGCCGATCACCCTGGTCTTCCTGCTTGCGCAGCGCTGGATCGTCAGTGGCCTCACGGCCGGGGGCGTCAAGGGATGAAGACACTGCTCACCGCCATGCTGGCCACGGCCCTGGCCACCGCGCAGGCCGGCCCGTTCGAGGACCGCGAGCGCGACTGGCGCAACGGCGCCATCGTCTACCAGATCATCGTCGACCGCTTTGTGCCGCCCGCCGACCTGGCCGCCAAGCGCCACCTGTACCCGGCGCCCAAGACGCTGCGGCCCTGGGCCGAGGTGCCCGAGCCCGGCCCCTACCTGCCGGACCAGAAACTCGCGGCGCACGAGCTGCACTTCTGGGGCGGTGACCTCGCCAGTGCCACGACACGGCTGGACCACATCCAGGCGCTGGGCGCCGATGTGCTCTACCTCAACCCCATCCACCTGGCCTACACCAACCACAAGTACGACGCCTTCGACTTCAAGGCCATCAGCCCCGAGTACGGCACACGCAGCGACTTCAAGCGCCTGGCCGCCGATGCGCACCGGCGTGGCCTGAAGGTGGTGCTGGACGGCGTGTTCAACCACATGGGCCGCAACGCGCCGATCTTCCAGGACGCCCTGGCCGACCCGAAGAGCCGCTGGCGCCCGTGGTTTGCCATCGGGCCGCAGTTTGAAGGGGGCGCGCGGGCCTGGACCGGCTTCCAGAACCTGCCCGAGCTGAACCTGGAGAACCCCGCCGTGCGCCGCCACCTGTGGGGCGATGCAGATTCGGTGGTGCGGGGTTACCTGCGCGACGGTGCCGACGGCTGGCGCCTGGACACCGCCTACGAGCTGGGCCACGCCTACCTGCGTGAGCTGACCAACGCCGCGCACCGCGAAAAGCCGGGCTCGCTGGTGGTGGGTGAGATCGTCAACTACCCCGGGCAGTGGCTGCGGTCGATGGACGCGGTGATGAACTTCACGCTGCGCGAGATCGTGCTTGGCATGGCCCGCGGCGACATCGCCCCCGGTGCCGCGGGCCGCATGACCGAGCGCCTGGTGAAGGACGCCGGCATCGAGCCCCTGCTCAAGAGCTGGGTCGTGATCGACAACCACGACATCCCGCGCATCGCCACGCAACTGCCCG
Organism: Rubrivivax sp.; assembly: GCA_018780805.1. Classification (GTDB taxonomy): domain Bacteria; phylum Pseudomonadota; class Gammaproteobacteria; order Burkholderiales; family Burkholderiaceae_C; genus Rubrivivax. The sequence goes on from JADMJD010000127.1 coordinate 2,047, forward strand.
ATGTGGCGCAGCGCCGGCTGGTGCAGGCGCTGCAGTTCACGTTGCCCGGTGCGCCCAACCTGTACTACGGCGCCGAAGTGGGCATGATCGGCGGTGCGGACCCCGCCAACCGCGGCCCCATGCGCTGGGACCTGGTGCGCGATCACAACCCCGAGCTGGCCTGGGTGCGCCAGCTGGTGGCGCTGCGCAAGGCCCACCGCGCACTGCGGGTGGGTGACTTCCGGCTGGTCGAATCGCAGCAGCTGCTGGCCTTCGAGCGCCACACCGACCGTGTGCTGGAGAGCCGCATCGTCGTCGCCAACCCGGGCCACACGACGGTACGCGAGCGGCTGCTGGTGGCCAACCCGCACCTGATGGACGACACGCCGATGGTGGACGTGCTGGGCCTGCTGGCCACGCCGCCGGCCGTGGGCTTCGGCCCCGGCTTCATCACCGTGGAACTGCCGCCGCAGGGCGTGGTGGTGCTGCAGCCGCGGCCCAAGGCGCTGGGCGGTTACAGCCGCTACAAGCGCGTGCCCTGAGCCGCGGAGAAACCATGACGAAGACCCAACGCCAGATGCTGGCCGCCGCCGCGGCCAGCGCCACCCTGACCGCGAACGCACAACCCGTGGCCACCCATGTGAACACCCCCGCCGGCAACCGCTTCGACGAAGCCGCCGCAGGCGTCTACGCCCAGCGCGAGGCCGATTGGCGCAATGGCGCCCTGGTCTACCAGGTGCTGCCGGATCGTTTTGCACCCGCCGCCGACCTGGACGCCAAGCGCCACCTCTACCCCGCGCCGAAGGTGCTGCGGCGCTGGGACGAGTTGCCCCAGCGGGGCACTTACCTGGACAGCGCGCGGCTGTGGAGCCACGAGATTCAGTTCTGGGGCGGTGACCTGAAGAGCGTGGCGTCCAAGCTGGACCATGTGCAGCAGCTCGGCGCCGACGTGCTCTACCTCAACCCCATCCACCTGGCCTACACCAATCACAAGTACGACGCTTTCGACTACCAGGCCGTGAGCCCGGAGTTCGGCACCCGCGACGACGTGAAAGCACTCGCGAAGAACGTGGATGCACGTGGCATGAAGCTGGTGCTGGACGGGGTCTTCAACCACATGGGCCGCAACGCGCCGAAGTTCAAGGACGCCTTGGCCAACGCCCAAAGCCCGTGGCGTGACTGGTTCTACATCGGCCCGCAGTACCAGAGCGGTGCGCGGGTGTGGTGGCTGGCCGAGAACCTGCCCGAGATCAACCTCGAAAATCCCGCTGTGCGCGCGCATGTCTATGCGGGGCAGGACTCGGTGGTGCGCAGCTACCTGCGCGACGGCGTCGACGGCTGGCGGCTGGATGTCGCGGTCGACATCGGCTTCGAGCAGCTGCATGCCTTGACGCAGGCCGCGCACGCCGAGAAGCCCGGCTCGCTGGTCGTCGGCGAGATCGCCAACTACCCCAAGGAGTGGTTCCCGGCGGTGGACGGCGTCATGAACTTCACGCTGCGCGAGATCATCCTGCGTGTGGCCGACCGGCGGCTGGAGCCGGCGCTGGCGGTGCAGATGATGGACCGCATGGTGCGCGAAAGCGGGACCGAGAACCTGCTCAAGTCCTGGCTGATGCTGGACAACCACGACACGCCGCGCATCGCCACCGCGCTGCCGGATGTGGCGCAGCGCCGGCTGGCCCAGGTGCTGCAGTTCACGCTGCCCGGTGCGCCCAACCTCTACTACGGCAGCGAAGTGGGCATGCCCGGCGGTGACGACCCCGAGATGCGCGCGCCGATGCGTTGGGACCAGGTGAACGATGCCAACCCGACCTATGCCTGGACGAAGAAGCTGATCGCCCTGCGCAAGGCCCAGCGCGCGCTGCGTGTGGGCGATTTCCGCACCGTCACATCGCACAAGCTGCTGGCCTTCGAGCGCCACACCGACCGTGCGCGCGACACCGTGGTGGTGGTCGCCAACCCGGGCGCCACGACGGTCAGTGAGACCGTGATGGTGGCCAACTCGAAGCTGATGAACGTCTGGAGCATGGTGGACCAGCTCAGCGGCGAGAAGGTGAAGATCACCACCGGCCTGCTGGACCTCACCCTGCCGCCCGGCGCGGTGCGGGTGCTGGTGCCCGAGCTGAGCCCGGGCGGGGGTTACAGCGCCTACAAGCGGGTGCAATGAGGCGCGGTCTGCTGCCCGCGCTGCTGCTGGCGGCACCGCTGGTGGCGCAGGCCGCCGCTTGCGCCCCGCACCCGCTGGCTGGGCGCGACCTCTACCTGCGCGGCAGCTTCAACAGCTGGAACGCGGTGGAGTCACAACGTTTCATCTGGGCCTGCGACCGCTTCGAGCTCGTCACGCGGGTCGAAGGTGAACACCGCTTCAAGATCGGTGACGAAGCCTGGAGCGCCGACGCCGACTTCGGCGGCCGGCCCGATGCGCTGCAGCGCAAGGGCGCGGAGATCACGCGCCGTTTCAGCGGCGTGCACCGCTTCACGCTGGACCCTTCGATGAACAAGCTCCGTGTCGATGACTGTCCCGCCGCCGCGCCGTTTGGTGACACCGTGCTCTTCCTGCGCGGCACGATGAACAACTGGGCGGCGCTGGACGACTACGCCTTCCAGTACCACTGCGACGCCTACTACCTGAACGTCAAGCTCGAAGGCCGGCACGAATTCAAGCTCGCCGATGCCGGCTGGAAGGACGCCACCAGCTTCGGTGTCGGCAAGGGCAACCACGTGCAGACCTTCAGCGGCGAACACACGGTGCGCCTGGCCTTCGACGCCGCGGGCCAACACACGCTGAACGTCGGCCCCAAGACCTTTGCCGACCCGCTGGCCAAGGCGGTGGATCACCCGGTGGCCCTGGGCCTGCGCTATCACTCGCGCAACACCGCGCACAAACAGCCTTTCGGCGCGCAGCCGGCCGGCACGGCCATGCAGTTCACCGTGACGGCGCCGCCCGGCGTGCAGCAACTCACCCTGGTGGTGGAGCGCCGACGGCTCGAAGGCAACCAGGAACTGCTGGCCTACGAGCCCGTGGCGCGCGTGCCGATGCAGCGGCATCCGATGGGTCAGCGCCAGCGTTTCACCGCCGAGCACCGGTTCGACGCCGTGGGCATCCACGGCTACTGGTTCGAGGCGCAGATCGACGGCCGGCTTTTCGTGCTGCAGAACAACGCCGACCCGGTGTTCTGGACGCGCGAAAAAGGCAGCGGCGGCCCCGCCGCGGTGGCTGAAAAACCGCCCACGCTGCAGCCCGTCCGCCGCTTCCGGCAGACCATCTACGCACCCGATTTCAAGGTGCCCGACTGGGCGGCCGACGCCGTCTACTACTACATCTTCCCCGAGCGTTTCCGCAATGGCGACGCCAGCAACGACCCGGTGCCCGGCCGCGACCGCTACCACCGCCACACGGTGGAAAGACACCCCACGTGGATCGGCAAACCCTACCGCCCGGGCAGCGGTGACGGCTCCGATGCGCACTTCAACAACGACTTCTTCGGCGGTGACCTGGCCGGCATCATCCAGAAGCTGGACCACATCCAGGCCCTGGGCGCCAACACCATCTACATGACACCGGTGTTCCGCGCTGCCAGCAACCACAAGTACGACACGGCCGACTACAAGACCATCGACCCGGCCTTCGGCAGCAACGCCGATTTCGAGCGGCTGACCCGGGAAGCGGCCAAGCGCGGCATCCGCGTCATCCCCGACGCCAGCCTCAACCACACCGGCGCCGATTCGATCTACTTCGACCGCTACGGCAATTACAAGCAGGGCGGCGCTTTCGAGGGCGAGCGCATCCGCCCGGATTCACCCTACGCCAGCTGGTACAGCTTCGATGCCAAGCAGAAAGACCCGGACCAGCAGTTCAAGGGCTGGGTGGGTGTGCGCGACCTGCCGGAGCTGGACAAGGCCTCGCCGGCCTGGCGCAACTTTGCCTACGGCGCGCCCGATTCGGTGATGAAGTTCTGGCTCGACCGTGGTGCCGCCGGCTGGCGCATGGACGTCGCGCCCTGGGTGCCGGACGACTTCTGGCGCGAGTGGCGAGCGGCCATCAAGGCCCACCAACCCGATGCGATCACGATCGCCGAGACCTGGTTCGACGCCGCGAAGTACTTCCTCGGCGACAGCTTCGACTCGACGATGAACTACATCTTCCGCAACACGGTGCTCGAGTACGCCGCGGGCGGTGATGCGCGCAAGCTCATGCCCAACCTGGAGCTGATGCGCGAGCATTACCCGCCACAAGCCTTCCACGCGCTGATGAACCTGCTGTCCAGCCACGACCAGGCGCGCAGCCTGCACGTGCTGGGCTGGCACGACGACACCAACGCCGCGCAGGAACAACTGGCCAAGGCCCGCTACCGGCTGGCACTGTTCTTCCAGATGACCTACCCCGGCGCGCCGGCGGTTTACTACGGTGACGAGGTGGGTCTGAACGGTGGCGACGACCCCGACAACCGCCGGCCCTTCCCCTGGGCCGACCAGGGCGGCCGGCCCGACGAGTTGATGCACGCCGAGTTCAAGCGCCTGATCGCGTTGCGCCAGGCCATGCCGGTGCTGCGCCGTGGCACGCTGGGCGCACCGCTGCACGTGGACGCGCACGTGGTGGTGCTGCCGCGCCAGCTGGGCGCGTTGCAGGTGCTGACCGCCAGCAACAACAGCGATGCCGAGCGGGTGGTGGTGGTCAGCTTGCCGGAGGGCGCCAGCCCGTTCCACGTGGACCGCCTGAGCGGCCAACGATTTGCCGCCCAGGGCCGGCAGTTGACGCTGCCAGTGCCGCCCCGCTGGGGGCTGGTGCTGGAGGCACTGCCACCCGACGCAGGTCAAACACGCCCTTAAGGCTGCTCTCAGGCCCGCGGGCCACGATGCGGTTCAGGAGTCCCCATGAACCGCATCTGTCGATCCACCTTGTTCAGCCTGTGCGCCGCCTTCATGGCGGGTGCCCAGGCCGCCACCCCGGCCGAGCTGCTGGCCGGCTACCAGGCCCAGGCCGGCGCACCCGCCGTGGCCGCGCGCGGCCAGGCCTTCTTCACCAGCCGCCATGGCGGCGAGTGGAGCTGTGCCAGCTGCCACGGCACCCCGCCCGTGAAAACCGGCCGCCATGCCAGCACCGGCAAGGCCATCGAGCCACTGGCGCCCGCCTTCAACGCCCAGCGTTTCACCGACCTGGCCAAGGCCGAGAAGTGGTTCCGCCGCAATTGCAAGGACGTGGCCAGCCGCGAGTGCACGGCGGGTGAGAAGGCCGATGTGCTGGCCTGGCTGACAGGCCTGCAACCATGAAGCGCCTGTTTCCAGTGGCCCTGCTGGTGGCGGCCTCCTGGGCGCAGGCCGACCTGGCGCCCACCCCCTTGCTGCCGGCCTACCGCACCGAGTGCAGTGCCTGCCACGTGGCCTACCCCGCGGCCCTGCTGCCGGCGGCGTCCTGGCAACGCCTGATGGCCGGGCTGGAGCGCCACTTCGGCACGGACGCGTCGCTGGACGCAGCCACTGCGCGTGCCATCGGCAGCTGGCTGGCCGCCAACGCCGGCACCTACAAGAAGGTGCAGCGCGAAGCCACCGCCCCGCCGCAGGACCGCATCACACGTGCCGCCTGGTTCGTGCGCGAGCACGACGAGGTGCCCGCCGCCACCTGGCGGCGCGACGACGTGAAGAGCGCGTCCAACTGCGTGGCCTGCCACACCCGCGCCGACGAAGGAGATTTCAGTGAACGGCAGATCCGCGTCCCCCGCTGAGGGCCGCATCCTGGTCTGGGACGCCCCGGTGCGGGTCTTCCACTGGACGATGGTGCTGTGTTTTGCCGGCGCCTGGCTCACCGCCGAGGGTGAGCGCTGGCGTCTGCTGCACGTGACGCTGGGCTACACCATGGGCGGCCTGGTGGCCTTCCGGGTGCTGTGGGGTCTGGTGGGCACACACCACGCCCGCTTCAAGAGCTTTGTGCGTGGCCCTGCGGCCGTGGGGCGTTATGCCTTGAACCTGGTCGAGGGCCAGGCCGAACACCATGTGGGCCACAACCCGGCCGGCGCGGTGGCCATCGTGGGCATGCTGCTGCTGACGGCCTTCAGCGCGGGCAGCGGCTGGGCGGTCTTCAACGACCTGGGTCCGGAGCTGCTGGAAGAACTGCACGAGCTCAGCGGCAACGCCCTGATGGCCCTGGTGCTGGTGCATGTGTTCGGTGTCATCGTGGCCAGCCGGCTGCACCGCGAGAACCTGGTGCGTGCGATGTTCAGCGGCTGGAAACAAGGCCCGGCAGACGAAGGCATCCGCCGCGCCTGGCGCGGCCTGGCCGCGGTGATGCTGGTGGCCGTGCTGGGCTTCTGGGCCTGGCAGTGGCAGACCGCGCCCGCCGGTGGAGCCACGCTCGCCACCGAAGCCGGCAACGGGCACGGCGACGAGCAGGACGACGATTGACACCATGCGCCTGCTGCTGATCGAGGACGATGCCATCCTGGGCGCAGGCCTGCGCGATTGCCTGGCCGCCGACGGCCATGTCGTGGACTGGTGCCAGCGCCTGCTGCAGACGGCGCTGCTGAAAAACGAGCCCTACGATGCCCTGCTGGTGGACTGGCAGTTGCCCGACGGATCCGGCCTGGACTGGATCCGTGCCTACCGGCAGCACGACGACCATACCGCCATCCTGTTGCTCACGGCACGGGACCTGCTGCACGACCGTGTGCAGGGCCTGGACGCGGGCGCCGACGACTACCTGGTCAAGCCCTTTGCCCCGGAAGAGCTGGCCGCCCGCATCCGGGCGGTGCGCCGCCGGACCGCGGGCATGGCCCAGGCACGCGTGACGCTGGGGTCGGTGGCGTTGGATCTCACGCAGCGCTGCGCCTACATCGACGGTGCCCGGACCGAATTGACCACACGCGAGTGGGCCATCACCGAGGCCCTGGCCCTGCGTCCAGGCCGGCTTGTCTGCAAACGGGAGCTCGAAGCCCTGGTGCTGGGGCTGGAGGGCGATGTCGCCAGCAATTCGCTGGAGGTGCATGTGTCCAACATCCGCCGCAAGCTGGGCCGCCATTGCATCGAGACGGTGCGTGGCATGGGCTACCGCTTGACGACCTGATCGGCCGGATGTTGCGCCCAGCCACTGCCGTCAGCATCCGCCAGCGCTTGTCGCGCGCACTGGTCATGGTGTCCCTGGCCTGGGGGCTGTCGGTGTCCGCGGTGGTGTGGTGGGTCGTCCAGCACGAGGTCGACGAGATCATGGATGCGACGCTGAGCGAATCGGCGCAGATCCTGCTGGGCGTGCTGCAGTTCGAGCGTGAGCGGCTGCCGCTGGGCCGCGGGCAGGCCATGCCGGCACCGGCCCACGACGAGCACCTGGTCTGGCAGCTGGTGGCGCCGGGCGCCGGTGTGCTGTTGCGATCACACCAGGCGCCTGGCGAGCCGATGGTGCCAGCCGCCACACGCGGCTTGGTGTCGGTGGGCGACATGTGGCGGGTCCATGCCAGCGAATTCGATGCGTCGGGCCGCGTGCTGCTGGTCGCGCAGCCGGGCCGGGAGCGCTTCGAGGCCCGGGTCGAGGCGGCGGAGTACACGTCCGGGGCGGCCCTGGTGGTCGGGCTGGCCTGTGCGCTTTGGTTGAGCCGCCGGGTGCGCCGCGAGCTGAAACCGATCGACGCTTTGTCGGCCGCCGTGGCGCATTACGACCCGCTGCTGCCGCAAGCCGCACTGCCCGATCCGCAGCGTCAGGAGCTGGCGCCGATGCACGGCGCGATCATCGCGCTGGGCGAGCGCCTGGCGCGCCGGGTGGCGAACGAACGTGCATTTGCGGGCCATGCGGCGCACGCCTTGCGCACACCCCTGGCCGGGCTGGTGGCCCAGCTGGCCACCGCACAACGGCTGGCACCGCCCGCGGTGCAACCCATGCTGCGCCTGGCCCGCGAGGCCGCTGATCGCCTCCGGCGCGTGGTCACCGCGCTGCTGGCCCTGTTCCGCACCGGCACGGAACTGAACCTGCAGCCCGTGGACCTGGGTGACCTGCTGGCCCTGTTGCCCACGCCGGGCCTGCAGGTCCAGGTGACGCCGGGCGCCCAGGTGGTGGCCGACCCGGACCTGCTGGCCGCCGCCTTTGCCAACCTGCTGGAGAACGCCGCGCGGCATGGTGCCCATGGGGTGACGGTGTCGGTCTCGCATCCTTGTGGGGACGTCTGCATCTCTGTGCACGACGATGGCAGTGGCATGCCGCCCGACCGCCGGGAGGCCTTGCAGGCCGCCCTCACGGCGCAGGACTACGCCAGCCACACCGGCCTGGGCCTGATGCTGGCCGACCTGGTGGCGCGGGCGCATGGTGGCGGTGTGCGTCTGCCCGCCACGTTGACGGGTACGCAGATCGATCTGGTGCTCGGCGCCCTGTGCGGGCCGTCACAGGCCGAGACATCTCCGTGACGAGGCTTTAGCTTCGGTTCAGGTCGCCCGGCCATCGTGTGGGCTGTGGCGCTGGCGATCGACGTTGGTGCCGTCACCTGGAGATTCCCCATGCACCGCACCATCCTCGCCCGCTGCCCGCGCGGCGCCGCCCTGTCCCTGGGTGTGCTGGCCTCGGCTGTTCTCGTCGCCTGTGGCGGCGGCGGCACCACAGACGCAGCGACGACCGCACCAACGACTGCACCAACGCGCGCACCGTTGACAGCCCTGTACTTCACCGACGACTTCTCCGCGGTCTACGACGCGGTCTGGCTGTCGATCGAACGAGTCACCGCCGTCGGCCCGAGCGGCGAGACCGAACTGGTGGCCTTCGCGCCGGCCCGCCCCTTCAACCTGCCCGCCCTGAAGCAGGCCGGGGCCCTGGTCGGCAACGTCGCGCTGCCGGCCGACACGACCCAGGTGCGTGTGTACGTGGCCAGCACCGCACAGCTCCAGCAGCTGGATGGCACGGTGCGCCAGGTGGCACTCCAGGCGCCCGGCGGCTACCTGGCGTTCCGGCTCGACAGCTGGGCGGCCACCAGTGGTGTGCTGGCGCTGGACTTCGACCTGCCGCGCTTCACGCTGCAAGCTGACACGCTGGTGGCCGCGACCCGCATTGCCGGGCACGAGGATTTCTCGAACTGGAACCAGCGCTTTGCCGAATCGGAAGGCCTGGTGACGGCGGTTTCCGCCTCGGCATTGACCGTGCAGACCCGGCACCACGGCTTGGTGAATTTCATCCTGGACGCCAACACCAGCTACTACTCCAAGACCCGCGGCGGGACCTGGACGCCCAGGGTCGGCGACCGCGTCGAAGTGAACGCCGCCGTGGCCGGGCAAGGTGTCTCTGCCCTGCAGTTCACCGCCACCTTCGTCAAGGACGAGACCGAAGCTGCCGCCAGCGGCCTGGGCAAGATCGAAGGCACGGTCACGGCCATCCATGGCAGCCTGCTGACGATGACCGTGCGCGACAGCCAGTGGGCCGGCGCCACCGGCGCGGTCAGCGTGGACATCGCAGGCGCCACCTTCACCCGCGGCAGCGCGGCCTCGCTGTTGCCCGGCGTGCGGGTGGAGGCCCATGTCGGCGCCAGCGTCGGTGGCACCTGGCCGGCGAGTGCGGTCGAGATCGAGGGTGCTGCAAAAACCGGTGAGGACCGTGGCGGCGACGGTGAGGGCCACGCCTACGCCGAGGTCAAGGGGGTGATCCAGGCCGTCAACGGCAGCCAGGTGACGCTGATGGTCATGAAGTCGGAATGGCTCGCGGGCGCTGCACCGGGCAGCGTGATGACGGTGGACCTGGCAGGCGTCTACTTCAAGAAAGGGGCCGCCAGTTGCCTGGCCGTCGGCGCACCGCTGGAGGTCAAGGGCTCGGCCGATGCCAACGGCCAACTGCAGCCCTTGCAAGCCGAGCTGGAGAGTGGCTGCGCCTACGCCGCCCCAGTGGATGGCGTGGCGCCCCCCACCGCCGGGACGAGCTTGCCCCTGGGCGCGTTCGTCGAGGTGAAGGGTGCCGTCACAGCGGTCAGGCCGGGCGAATTTGACTTGAGCGTCTACAAGATCGAGTACAGCGGCGCCCTGTTGCCGACCATGACGGTGCGCTACAGCAACACCACCCTCTTCAAGCACTTCTTGCCCACCCAGCTGGCCAGCGGGCAGTTCCTGGAGGTCAAGGGCAGCTGGAACGGGCAGGCGCTCGATGCCAGCAAGGTGGAGGCGGACTGATGGGCGCCACCGACCTGCGTCGCCCGCAGGGGCGTGGCCTGCTGCTGCTGTTGGCCGCCACGCTTGTGGCCTGCGGTGGTGGCGGCAGCGGTCAAGACAGCGTCGCCGTGACCGCCAGCGGTGCCCTGGTGCCACCCGCGGACAAGGCGGGCCGGCTGCTGGCCTCGAACTGCTACCAATGCCACGGCACGGGCGGCATGGGCGGCTTTGAGCGCATCCGCGGCGGCGAGGTGGACGAGGTGCACGAGTACCGCGCCTTGGCCAGCCGCCCGGGCGCGAGCGACATCATGGCCGCCCATGCCCAGGGTTACACCGACCAACAAATCCAGCTGATCATCAACTACCTCCGCCAATGAACACACAACATCTGCGCCTGAAACAAGGGTCTGGCGCGGCCCTGAGCCGGCGCCAGTGGATGCGCACCACGGGCCTGGCGATGCTGGCCTGGCCATTGGCCGGGCTGAGCGACGACAACACCAGCAGCAGCCCGGCCCAGTTCGCGCTGGAAGACACCGGTCTGCAGGCCCGCATCGTGGTCGTGGGGGGTGGCATGGCTGGCGCCACCGTGGCCAAGTACCTGCGCCTGTGGGGCGGCAGCGGGGTGCAGGTGACGCTGGTCGAGCCGACGACGCAGTACACCTCGCACATCATGAGCAACCTCGTGCTGGGGGGCAGCCGCAACCTGGCGTCGCTGGCCTATGGCCATGGCACCCTGGCGGCGCGTTATGGCGTGCAGCTGCGGCAGGCCGCCGTGTCGGCCATCGACACGGCGGGCCAGGCCGTGTTGCTCAGCGACGGTGGCCGATTGGCCTATGACCGCCTGGTGCTGGCACCTGGCATCGATTTCGATGCCGCCTGGGGCCTGAGCCGCGCGGACTACGACACCCGCACCCCCCATGCCTGGCGGGCAGGGCCGCAGACCGAGCTGCTGCGCACGCAGATCGCGGCCATGCCGGCCGATGGGCTGTACGTGCTGGCCATTCCCAAGGCCCCCTACCGCTGCCCGCCCGGCCCCTACGAACGTGCCTGCCTGGTGGCCGACCACCTGAAGGCCACACGCGGCCCGGCGGCACGGGTGCTGGTGCTCGACGAAAACGCGGGCATCCAGGCCGAGCCGGAGACCTTTGCCCATGCGTTTGCCGTGACCCATGCGAACACGATCGACTACCGCTCCGGCGTGACGGGTTTGAACTTCGACCCTGTGCAGCGCCAGGTGCAGTGGGCCGATGACCTGGGGCTGGTCAGCCAGCGACAGGCGGCGGTGCTGAACCCGATCCCGCCGCAACGGGCGGTGGGCAGCGAGCCGGGCGGCTGGCTGGCTGCGGCCGGCCTGGCCAATGGCACGCAGGGCCGGTGGGCGAAGGTCAACGTGCTGAGCTACGAATCCACCGCCGTGCCCCGGGTCCACGTGATCGGCGATGCCGCCGAATGTGGCCTGCCAAAAGCGGGCCATGTGGCCAACCAGGAGGCCAAGATCTGTGCCGATGCCATCGTGCGTGCGCTGTCGGGCCAGGCGCCGGACCCGGCACCCGTGGCCAACTCGGCCTGTTATTCGCCCATCACGGCAACAACGGCCTCGTGGCTCAGCACCGTGTACCAGTACGACCCGGCGCGCGGCGGCATGCGGCCGGCGGCCGACAACGGCCGGCTCGATACCGGCCGTGCCATCGAGTCAGACAGCGTGAGCAGCCGCAACTTCCAGGACATGAACACCTGGTTCACCACGCTGATGGGCGACAGTTTCGCCTGAGCCTGTGACCGGCGCCTGGCGGTGTCAGGTGCGCAGGTCTGGCGCCTGATCCATCGCCTCGGCCTGCGCCAGGTGCACGCGGCAGCGGCCTTGCAGCCACACCGCCAGCGGCGCGGGCAGCGCCGGGGTGCTGAGCAGTTGCTGGTAGGCGGCGGCCAGGCCGCGCAGGTGCCAGGCCAGCGGGCCGGGCCGGGCGAGTTCGCCCACGCGGCGCTGCAGCGTGAGCGCCGGCACCTGCACACCGGCCGCCGCCGCCATGCGCTGCGCCATGGCCTGCTCACGCGCCAGGTTGGTACCCGCCGTGCCGGTGCGCCGCACGCCGAAGGCCTGCAGCTGGCGCCGGGTCTGCGCCTGGCTGCAGGCCACGGCCGCCAGCAGCAGCCGCGCCAGCAGGTCCGTCCAGGCGGCGCAGGTCTGCGGCGGCGCGGCTTCGACGCGCGAAGCCGCGAAGCGGATCACGACAGGTCGAACCGGTCCAGGTTCATCACCTTGGTCCAGGCGGCGACGAAATCGCGCACGAACTTCGGGCCGTTGTCGTTCTGCGCGTAGGCCTCGGCGATGGCGCGCAGCTGCGAGTTCGAGCCGAAGGCCAGGTCCACCCGCGTGGCCGTCCACTTCAGCGCGCCGGTCCGGCGGTCCCGGCCTTCGTAGGCGTTGTCGCCGCTGGGTTTCCAGGCCGTGCCCATGTCGACCAGGTTGACGAAGAAGTCATTCGTCAGCTGGCCCGGGCGCTGCGTGAACACCCCCGCGCTTGAACCGCCGGTGTTGGCGCCCAGCACCCGCAGGCCACCCACCAGCACCGTCATCTCCGGTGCGCTCAGGCCCAGCAACTGGGCCTTGTCCAGCAGCATGGACTCGGGCGACACGCTGAAGGCGGCCTTGCGGTAGTTGCGGAAGCCGTCGGCCTCCGGCTCCAGCACGGCGAAGGAGTCGGCGTCGGTCTGTGCGGCGCTGGCGTCGGTGCGGCCGGGCGCAAACGGCACCTGCACCGCGTGGCCGGCGGCCTGGGCGGCGGCTTCGACACCGGCGTTGCCGGCCAGCACGATGAGGTCGGCCAGCGAGACCCGCCTGCCGCCAGGCTGGGCCGCGTTGAAGCTGCTCTGGATGCCTTCCAGCACCGCCAGCACGCGGGCCAGCTGCGCCGGCTGGTTGACGGCCCAGTCCTTCTGCGGGGCCAGGCGGATGCGGGCACCGTTGGCGCCGCCGCGTTTGTCGCTGCCGCGGAAGGTGGATGCCGAGGCCCAGGCGGTGGCCACCAGCTCGGCCACGCCCAGGCCCGAGGCCAGCACACGGGCCTTCAGGTCAGCGGCATCGGCGGCGCTGATCAGCGGGTGGTCCACGGCCGGCAGCGGGTCTTGCCAGATCAGGTCTTCGGCCGGCACTTCAGGGCCGCGGTACAGCCCCTTCGGCCCCATGTCACGGTGCGTCAGCTTGAACCAGGCGCGGGCGTAGGCGTCGGCGAACTCGCCCGGGTGCGCCAGGAAGTGGCGCGAGATCTTTTCGTAGTCCGGGTCGAATTTCAGTGACAAATCGGCCGTGGTCATCATCGGCGCGAAGGACTTGGACGGGTCGTGTGCGTCGGGGATCATGTCCTCGGGCGCCACGTCCTTGGCGCGCCACTGGTGGGCACCGGACGGGCTCTTCACCAGCTCCCAGTCGTACTTGAACAGCACCTTGAAGTAGCCCATGTCCCAGGTGGTGGGGTTGGGTTTCCAGGCGCCTTCGATGCCGCTGGTGGTGGTGTGCACGCCGTGGCCGCTGCCCAGCTGGTTGATCCAGCCAAAGCCCATGTTTTCCATCGGCGCGGCTTCGGGCTCGGGGCCCACGAGTTGCGGGTCGCCCGCGCCGTGTGCCTTGCCGAAGGTGTGGCCGCCGGCCACCAGGGCCACGGTTTCGTAGTCGTTCATCGCCATGCGGGCGAAGGTCTCGCGCACGTCGCGGCCGCTGGCCACCGGGTCGGGTTTCCCGTCCGGGCCTTCGGGGTTCACGTAGATCAGGCCCATCTGCACGGCGGCCAGCGGGTTCTCCAGGTCGCGGTCACCGGCGTAGCGGCTGTTGGCCTTGTCGCTGGTGGCCAGCCACTCTTTTTCGGCGCCCCAGTAGATGTCTTCTTCCGGCGCCCAGATGTCCACACGGCCGCCGCCGAAACCGAAGGTCTTGAAGCCCATGGACTCCATGGCCACGTTGCCGGCCAGCACGTACAGGTCGGCCCAGGAGATGGCGTTGCCATACTTCTGCTTGATCGGCCAGAGCAGGCGGCGCGCCTTGTCGAGGTTGCCGTTGTCGGGCCAGCTGTTGATGGGCGCAAAGCGCTGATTGCCGGTGCCAGCGCCACCGCGGCCGTCGGCCGTGCGGTAGGTGCCGGCGCTGTGCCAGGCCATGCGGATGAACAGGCCGCCGTAGTGGCCCCAGTCGGCCGGCCACCAGGCCTGCGGGGTGGTCATCAGCGCGGCGAGGTCTGTTTTCAGCGCACCGAAGTCGATCTGGTCGAAGGCCTCGGCGTAGTTGAAGTCCGGGTCCATCGGGTTGGACACCGGCTGGTGCTGGTGCAGGATGGCCAGGTTCAGCTGGTTCGGCCACCAGTCGGCGTTGGATTGCGCGCCGTGCGTGGTGCGGGCGCCGGCGGTGTGGAAGGGGCATTTGGCTTCGTTGCTCATCGTCATCTCCTTGGCTGCGGAACAGGGCAGATCGATAGTTTTGAGCAAGGTGCCGGGGCGATCCAGTTGACTGTGGCAATGAGGTGCATTGCCGGCATGCATCGCCCTACCCTGGTGCAAACCCGGGGCAGATCAGAAAAGAGCGCCCACGTTCAACAGTGTCAGCACACCCAGCACCGCGAAGATCAGCGCGCTGATGCCGTGCACCAGGGCCATCGGCACGGCCCGCGCTACCCGCTCGCCCAGGAAGACCGCCGGCACGTTGGCCAGCATCATGCCCAGCGTGGTGCCGGCCACCACGGCCCACAGGTCGCTGAAGCGCGCTGCCAGTGCCACGGTGGCGATCTGCGTCTTGTCGCCCATCTCGGCGATGAAAAACGCCACCACGGTGGTGCCGAAGACACCGAAGCGCGTGCGCGTGCGTGCCACCTCGTCTTCGTCGATCTTGTCGGGGATCAGCATCCACACCGCCATCGCCAGGAAGGAACCGCCGATGAGCCAGCGCAGCGCCACCGGACCCATCAGCGCGGCCACCCAGCCGCCCACGGCACCGGCCGCCGCGTGGTTGGCGAGCGTGGCCACCAGGATGCCCCCCACGATGGGCCACGGGCGGCGAAAGCGCGCGGCCAGCAGCAGGGCGAGCAGCTGGGTCTTGTCGCCCATCTCACCGAGGGCGACCACGCCGGTCGAGACCAAAAATGCTTCCATGAAGGGGGCTCCTGGCCGTGGACCCGCATGACCGCAGCGCGCCGGGCCGAGGTGTCGGCAGCGCTGCAGTCAAAGGTCTGGCCAGGCCGTGGCCATGCACGAGGGCATGGACCACCGGCTGCACGCACCAGGGCCCGGCGTGGCCGGATCCAGTCTGTTGACGCGTGCCCCTGCAGGTGCAGGGCGGTTACTCCCCAAAGACAGGCGGCATTCTATCCGCCGGCCAAGGCCGGTTCAGGCGCGCACGTCCTCGCGCTCGCCCAGGCGCTCCATCCAGTGCCGCGTCAGCGGCGTCACCGGCTTGGCCATGCGGCGTTCGTTCAGCAGCGCACGGCCCAGTGCACGGCGGTGGCCCTGGCTGGCGGCGTGCAGCAGGGTCAGGTCGATCAGGTCGCGCTGCGCGTGGCTGCCGCCCAGGCGCTGGGCCTGCAGGCGCGCGGGCCACATCGTGTCGGCGGCGCCGTCGGCGTCGCCACGGGCCAGGCAGAGCAGGCCGCGCATCAGCGGCAGGCCGACCTCGCGCGCCATCAGGTGGTTGTCGCGCCGGCCGTCCTCGGCCGCCAGCGCACGTTCGGCACAGCGCGCCACCCAGCGCTCGGTGGCCGGCACTTCGCCCGCACCCAGCAGGGCCAGCACGACGTGCAGGTCGTTGAAGGCGTATTGGCCGGCGTGCGCCGGGTCGGGTGCCCAGGCGCGCAGCAGGGCCTGGCAGCGCTCGGACACGTCGGTGCCCAGCAGGTGCAGCCGCCACAACAGGGCCGCGGCGTCCACGCGGTTGAGCGTGACCTGCAGCGCGTCGCCCGCCAGGTGGTTGTCCAGCAGGCGCAGCACACCGGGTGTGTCCAGCGCCTCCAGGCGGAACAAACCCTTGTGCCACCACAGGTGCACCGCAAAACCATTGCCCTCGGCCCAGTGCGGCTGGTGCTGGCGCAGCCAGGCCGAGCCGTCGTCGAAGCGGCCCTGCATCTCCATCACATGCGCCACCGCGTGCATGGCCCAGGGCACCCGCGGGTCGGCCTGCAAGGCCTGGCGGCCCATGTCCTCGGCGGCGGCGAACTCGCGGCACTCTTCCAGGCCGAAGGCGTACAGGCCGAGCACACAGCCGTGCAGCGGGTCGCCGGGGTCCCACTCGGGCAGCACCCGCGCGGGGCGGGTGCGCAGCTGGGTGGTGTCGCCGCGGTAGAAGTCCCAGAGGTGGGCCCATTGCAGCGCCAGCGCGTCACGCGGGTGTTCGATGAGCAGCGATTCCCAGATGCGCCCGGCCTGCGCCCAGCGGCCTTCAAGCACACGGTCCAGCGCCTCCAGGTGGGCGCGCTCGCGGGCCGGTGAGCCGGCGTGCAGGCGCTCTCGTGCGTGCTCCAGGTGCAGGGCCGCTTCGGGCACCAGGGCCGGCTCGGTGAGGCTGAGCAGGAAGCCGGCTTTCATCAGCAGCGGCAGGGCCCAGGCCTCGTCGGCCGCGTGCGCGGTGTCCAGATCGTCCAGCGGCAGGCCGTAGAAGGACATCATGCGCCACAGCGCCTGCTCCACGGCGTCCCGCGCCGTGGCGGACACACTGCCCGAAGGCACCCCCCGCAGATCCTGTGGGTTCACTGGACTACCCTCCGCACTGCGTGCTCCGGGATTCGCGCTTGGGAACGGCCCGGCGCGCTCATGGGGCGGACTCTAGCGCAGTGTCCGCCGCCCCCCGGGGGCCGTCAGTTCAGGGCCAGAGCGCCACCACCCAGGTGGCCACGGCCAGGGCCAGGCTGATCATCACGGCGGCGCTGCCCAGGTCCTTGGCACGGCCCAGCAGCGGGTGGTGCGCGGTGCTCTGCGCGTCGGCCAGCGCTTCGATCGCACTGTTCAGCAGCTCGACGATCCAGACCCCCAGCACGCTGGCGATCATGGCCAATGCCGCCCAGCGGCTGGGCGCAATGAAGAGCGCCAGCACGATCATCGGCCCCCCCAGCGCCAGCTCCTGGCGGAAGGCGGCTTCGTGCCGCACGGCCGCGCGCAGGCCAGCCAGCGAATATCCAAAGGCCTTGAACACCCGCTGCAGGCCGCCGCGGCTCTTGAAGGGCGAATCACTCATGCAGCAGGTCCCAGGTTCAGTTCGACGGCAAAACCGGCGGCCACGGCGGGCAGCCGCAGCGTGCCGCTGTGGGCACGGGCCACCAGGCCAGCCAGCAACAGGCCCAGGCCGGTGTGGCCCTCTTGTTGCCCGTTGTCGATGGCAGCCTGCAGCACCAGCCGGCGGGCCTCGTCCACGCCCGGACCGTCGTCGTGCAGCCAGAGCGTCTGCGGTGACGGGCTGTGCAGCACCAGCGTGTGCGCGCCGTGGCGCACCGCGTTGTCCAGCAGGTTCAGCAAGGCGGCGCTCAGCAGGTCGGCATCGGCCTGCACCTGGGCCGCACCCTGCACATTGACCGTCAGGTCCGGCACCGGCAAGCGCGCCAGCAGCGTGGCCACGTCCACCGGCGTGCGCTGGATCTGGGCCCCACTGCGGAACAGGGCCAGCAGCGCCGCCACCACCCGCTGCAGCCGGCCGGCCGCACTGCGGACCCGTTGCAGGCGCGGCTGCAGGTCGGGCGGGGCTTCGCGCAGCGCCACGGCCAACTGGGCGTCGATGCCGGCCAGCGGCGTGCGCAGCGAGTGTGCGGCATGCGCGCTGAAGGTGCGCTCCTGCGCGAGGCGCTGTGCCAGCTGCGCGGCCAGCGCGTCGATGGCGGTGTGCACGGGTTGCAGCTCGCTGCGCTCGGCCGGGCCCAGGGTGGCGCCCGGGGCCAACAGGTCGTGTTGCTGCAGGCGCTGCGACAGGCGTTGCAGCGGTGCCAGCTCGTGCACCGCGCGGCTGCGCATCCACAGGTGCGAGAGCAGGGCGATGGCCAGCGTGGCCAGCGCGGCGCTGAAGCCGATCTCGAGCGCCGCCTCCAGTTGTTCCGCCCGGGATTGCGCCACGTACAACATGCGGCCGTCGTGGCCGAGCGCGGTGCCGAAGACACGCCATTGCCCTGTCTGCGCAAACCCGGCGCTGGGGGTGGCTTGCAGCGGGCTGGCCGGGGCGCGCGTGGAGCGCGCCAGCACCTGCGCTGCGCCGTGGGGGTTGTGCGCCACCACCTGCCAGGCGTAGCGGTCGCTGGGCACCGGGCCGCCGCGCATGGCGGCGGAGGCGGCGGCGGACGGTGGCAGGCCTTCGCCCGCCAGGCTGGGGCGCATGGCCTCGGCCGCGCCTTGCAGCGTGTCGTCCAGCAACTCGCCCACCTCGTGCCGCACCGCCAGCCAGACGGCGCCGGACACCGCTGCGCTCCAGAGCAGCGCGCTGCCCAGCAGCGTCCAGGCCAGGCGGCCGGCGATCGAAGGCAGCCGGTTCACGGCGCGGCCTCGCCGATGCGGTAGCCCAGCCCGCGCACGGTGTCGATCACCTCGCGCCCGAGCTTGCGGCGCAGCGCCGACACGTGGACCTCGAGCGCGTTGCTGGCCAGCTCCGACTCGAAACCCAGCACCAGGTGCTCCAGGTCGGCCTTGGGCACGATGCGGCCAGCGCGCAGCGCCAGTGCCTCCAGCACGGCCCATTCACGCGCCGTGAGTTCATGGCGCCGGCCCTGCACGAACACGGTCTTGGCGGCGAGGTCGATCTCCACCGCGCCGAAGATCAGCCGCGGCCCGGCCCCACCGCCGCGGCGCCGGCTCACGGCGCGCAGGCGCGCGGTCAGTTCCTCGGGCTCGAAGGGTTTGACCAGGTAGTCGTCGGCGCCGCTGTCCAGGCCTTCGATGCGGTGTTGCAGCTGGTCGCGTGCGGTCAGCATCAGCGCCGGCGTGGTGTCGCCACGCTGGCGCGCACGCTGCAGCCATTGCAGGCCAGAGCCGTCGGGCAGCTGCCAGTCCACCAGCCAGGCGTCGAAGGGTTCGCCGTGCAGCGCACCCACGGCCTTCAGGTCACGGCACCAGTCGACCACATGGCCTTCGGCACGCAGGTAGTCGCGCAGGCCCTCGCCCAGGATGTCGTCGTCTTCGATCAGCAGCAATCGCATGGGGTGGCACCTTAGCACCGCGACCCTTCAGACAGGCTTAAGCGCCAGCGCCTGCAATCGCGGCATGCGCCGACATCTGCCCGTGGCCGTGGAGCCCCTGATCGCCATCGCCAGCCTGTACTGGCTGCTGGCGGCCAACCCCTTGTTCTTTCGCGCCGCGCTGGCCGGGCGGTTGCTCACCGAGCCCGCCACCTGGGGTTTTCTGGCCGCGTTGGCCGTGGCGATCTTCAGTGTGCACTTCCTGCTGCTCGCCCTGCTGGCCAACCGCTGGACCGTGAAACCGCTGCTGGCGGTGTTGGTGGTGGTGACGGCGCTGGCCACGTATTTCATGCAGGCCTACGGCATTTACCTCGACCCCACGATGCTGCGCAACGCCCTGCGCACCGACATGGCCGAAGCCCGCGAGCTCTGGTCCTGGTCGCTGCTGCCGCACCTGGCGCTGTACGCCGCGCTGCCGCTGTGGTTGCTGTCGCGGGTGCAGGTGCAGCGGCGCAGCTGGACGCGTGCGCTGGCCTGGCGCCTGGGCAGCATGGGCGCTGCGGTGGTGCTGGCGGCGGTGGCGGTGCTGGCCGTGTTCCAGCCGCTGGCGTCGATGATGCGCAACCACAAAGAGATGCGTTACCTGGTCACGCCGGCCAACGTGCTGTGGTCCACCACGGCGGCGCTGGGGCGCGACGCCAGCACTGCCGCGCGGGCCCGCCTGCCGTTGGGTGAAGACGCCGTGCGCATGCGCCCGGCGGCCCACGCCGGGCGGCCGCAGCTGCTGGTGCTGGTGGTGGGTGAAACGGCGCGCGCGGCCAACTGGGGCCTGTCGGGTTACGCCCGCCCGACCACGCCGGAACTGGCCCGCCTGCCGGTGCTGAACTTTTCCGACGTGACGGCCTGTGGCACCAACACCGAAACTTCGGTGCCCTGCCTGTTTGCCCCGGTGGGCCGGCGCGACTACGACGAGGCGCGCATCCGCGGCAGCGAGTCGATGCTGCACCTGCTGCAGCGTGCCGGCGTGCCGGTGCACTGGCGCGACAACCAATCCGGCTGCAAAGGGGTGTGTGACGGCCTGCCGCAAGACACCGTGGCGGGCCTCAACCCACCCGGTCTGTGCACCGACGGCCGCTGCCTGGACGAAGGCCTGCTCGCCGGACTGGACGAACGCCTGGCCCGTGCCCAGGGCAGCCAGGTGCTGGTGCTGCACATGCTGGGCAACCACGGGCCGTCGTACTTCCGCCGTTACCCGCCGGCCTTTGCGCACTTCCAGCCCGCCTGCCAGAGCGACGACCTGCGCCAGTGCAGCCCGCAGGAAATCACCAACGCCTACGACAACGCGCTGCGCTACACCGACCACGTGCTGGCCAGCCTGGTGGCCAAGTTGCAGGCCCAGTCCGACCGGGTGGACACCGCGATGCTGTTTGTCTCGGACCACGGTGAATCGCTGGGCGAGAAGGGCCTGTACCTGCACGGCATGCCCTATGCCATCGCCCCGAAGGAGCAGACCCAGGTGCCGATGCTGATGTGGTTGTCCGACGGTTGGGCCCGCGCCACCGGCCTGGACGCGGCCTGTCTGCGCGCCCGTGCCGCGCAGCCGGCGGCGCACGACCATGTGTTCCACACCGTGCTGGGCCTGCTGGACGTGAGCAGCCGTGTTTACGCGCCGGCGTGGGACCTGGCCGCGCCCTGCCGCCGTACCCAGGCCGTGGCCGCCGTGCCGTGACCGCGCAAGACCGGCGCGATGCCGCCTTGTCGCTGCTTGGCCTGGTGGCGCTGCTGCTGTGGGACGGCAGCGGGGGCGATCTGGCCCTGGCCCGCTGGCTGGCGGGCCCGGAGGGCTTCCCCTGGCGCAACGCCTGGTTCACCCGCGACTTGCTGCACGACGGCGGGCGCTGGGCCGCCGGGGCGGTGCTGGCCGCTGTGGTCTGGGCGGCCTTTCGTGCGCCCGCACCCGGCACACCGCCGCGCCGCGAGCGCGTGTTTGCCTTGGGCGTTGTGCTGCTGGGTCTGGTGACGGTGCCGTCCCTCAAACGCGCCAGCAGCACCAGCTGCCCCTGGGACCTGGCCGAATTTGGCGGCGCGGCCCGCTACGTCTCGCACTGGCAGTTCGGCGTGCTCGATGGCGGCCCGGGCCACTGTTTCCCGTCGGGCCACGCGGTGGCGGCGTTTGCCTTCTTCGCGTTGTATTTTCTGTGGCGCGCGCACGACCCCCGGCGCGCCCGCCTCTGGTTGCTCGGCACCTTGGCGGCGGGTGTGCTGTTCGGTGCCGCGCAATGGCTGCGTGGCGCGCATTACCCCAGCCACGTGGCCTGGTCGGCCTGGATCTGCTGGGTCGTCGCGGCGGGGGCCTTCAGGCTGCGGACGCTGGTGTTGACGATGACGCTGGCGGCTCGGGCCAGGTCGGCTGTGGATCGCGCAGCTGTTCCCAGGCCCGCGCCAGCCGCAGCACACCGAGGTCATCGTGTCGCCGCCCGGCGATCTGCAGGCCGATCGGCGCACCATCCGGCGAGCGGCCGGCGTCCACGCTGATGGCGGGCTGCTCGCTCATGTTGTAGGGCAGCGTGAAGGCGATGTGTTCGAACGGGCGCTCCGGGTCGTTGATCGGGCTGGCCCATTGCGCCGGGAAGCGGGTGTTCGGGCTCACCGGCGACAACACGAAGTCAAACGGCGCGATGGCTGCCACAGCCGCCTCGCGCAGCAGGCCCATCGCGCTGTAACCGCGGAAGACCTCGGGCCCGCTCAGCCGCGCGCCGGCCGCGATCCACTGCCGGATGTAGGGCAGCACCCGGTCCTGCCGCTCGGGCGGCAGCGCGGAAAAATCCAGCCACGAGCGCATGCGCCAGAAGTGGTCCATGCCGTCGGCCATCACCCGGGTGCAGAACGCTGGCAGCGGTGTGACGATGGCGCCTGCCGCCTCGAAGCGCCGGGCCGCAGCCTCGATGGTGGCCTGTACCGCAGGCTCGACCGGCAGGCCCCAGCCGGCGTCCAGCTGCAGGCCCAGGCGCAGGCCTTTCAGGTCGATGTCGAGTGCCGTCCACGCGATGGCCTGGTGCGGCAGGCTCATGGTGTCGCGTGCATCGGGCTGGGCCAGCACCTGCATCATCAACGCGGCGTCGGTCACCGTGCGCGTCATCGGCCCGGCGGCGCGGCCGGCGTAGGGCGGGTGGATGGGCACACGCCCGTTGCTGGGCTTGAGCCCGACCACGCCGCACCACGCGGCCGGCAGCCGGATGCTGCCGCCGATGTCGGTGCCGATGTGCAGCGGGCCGTAGCCGGCCGCGGCGGCGGCACCGGCGCCGGCACTGCTGCCCCCGGGGTTGCTGGCCAGGTGCCAGGGGTTGCGTGTCAGCGGGTGGAAGGTGGACAGGCCGGAGGACAACATGCCCCAGTCCGGCATCGTGGTCTTGGCCAGCAACACGGCGCCCGCTTCGCGCAGGCGCGCCGCCGGTGGTGCATCGGCCGCGGCCGGCACCAGCACCGTGGCCGCCGTGCCCCCCGGCACCGGTGTGCCGGCGGTGGCGATGTTTTCCTTGATGGTGCAAGGCACACCGTCCAGCGCGCCGGCCGTGCCGGCACGCCAGCGGGCCTCGGACGCCTGCGCCTGCTGCAGCACCCGTTCGGGCTCGAAGGCATACAGCGCCTGGAGGTGTGGCTCCCAGCGGGCGATGTGGTCCAGCGTGGCGCGGGCCACGTCCACCGGCGACGCCGCACCGCTGCGGTACAGCGCCAGCAGCTCGGCCGCACCCAGCGTGTGCAGATCAGCCAAGCTTCACTGCCCCCAGCGCACGGCGGCCATGTCGTTGGCGAAAATCGGCGAGCTGGCCCACAGGCCCTGCAGGCCCTTCTTCGCCACCGCCACCTGGCCGGGGTTGAAGATCCAGGCATTGACGGCGTCGGTGGTCAGCTGGCGCTGCATCTGGTGCCAGTAACGTGTGCGCTCGCTGGCGCTGGTGGTGCCGGCATGGGCCTTGACGATGTCGTCGAAGGTCTTGCTGCTGTAGCCCCAGTAGTAGTCCTTGTTGCTGTACTGCAGGTAGTCCAGCGGTTCCACGTGGTTGATGATGGTGAGGTCGAAGTTGCCCTTGAACGGGCCCGACAACCATTGCGCCCACTCCACGTTTTCGATCTTCGCGACGATGCCCACCTTGGCCAGCATCGCGGCCACCACCTCGCCGCCCTTGCGTGCGTAGGGCGGCGGCGGCAGCGTCAGGGTCACGTTCAGCGGCGTGGCCACGCCGGCTTCCTTCAGCAGCGCCTTGGCTTTTTCGGGGTCGTAGGGGTAGACCTTGGTCAGGTCCAGGTAACCGGTGTCGGTGGGCGCGAAATGGCTGCCGATGGGTTTGCCCAGCCCTTCCAGCACGCCGTCGATGAAGGCCTGGCGGTCGATGGCGTGCATGACGGCGCGGCGCACGCGCACGTCGTCAAACGGCTTCTTCTTGTTGTTGATCGTCAGCTGGCCCTTGCCCGCGGTGGTGCCTTGCGTCACGGTGAAACGTTTGTCGGCCTGGAACTGCTTCAGGCTCTGGAAGGCCGCAAAACGCGGCATGCCGTCGATGTCACCGGCCAGCAGCGCCGCCACCTGGGCCGCGGGGTCGTTGATGATGCGGAAGCTCACGCGTTTGATGGTGGGTTTCACACGCGCATCGGGGCGTGCCGTCAAGGTGAGGGCCGAGCCCTTCTTCCAGTCGCTCAGCACGTAGGGGCCGGTGCCGATGGGGTTGCTGGCGGCCTGCTCAGCGGTTTTGGCCTGCAGGATGACGGCGGTGTTTTCGCCCAGGCGGAAGGGCAGGGTCGGGTCGGCGCGGTCCAGCGTGAGGATCACCACATCGGGCGCCGTGACGGTGATGCGCGCGATGTTGTCGAACACCGCCTTCTTCGCCTTGTTCTTGCTGTCGGCGGCCTTGGCGCGCTCGAAGCTGAACTTCACGTCGTCGGCCGTGAAGGGGCTGCCGTCGGAGAAGGTGATGCCCTTGCGCAGGCGGAAGGTGTAGGTGGTGCCGTCCGGTGTTTCCGACCAGTCCTGCGCCAGCAGCGGTGTGACGGACCCGTCGACGTTGACCTTGGTCAGGCCCTCCAGGATGTTGTAGTGCACCACCTCGCCGATGGCGGCGGCGGCGGCCGAGGTCGGGTCGAGTGACGGCGGCTCCAGCACCATGCCCAGGACCACGCTGTCCTTGCGCGACTGCGCCTGGGCGGGTCCGGCGGCCACGGCGAGCGCGGCGGCGGCGAGGAGGGCGAGCGTGGCACGGCGGTGCAGGGTCATCGTCAAGGCTCCAGGGCGGGGGTGGATGCGGCTGATTCTGCACCCGGCAACGCAGCGAGCAAACGCTGTGTGTACGGGTGCTGCGGGTGCTCGAAGACACGGCGCGTGGGCCCGGCTTCGACGCAGTGGCCGTGCTGCAGCACGATCACGTCGTCGCAGACCAGGTCCACCACCGCGAGGTCGTGGCTGATGAAGAGGTAGGTGACGCCGAACTGGTCCTGCAGGTCCTGCATCAGGTTCAGCACCTGGGCCTGCACCGAGACATCGAGCGCGCTCACCGGCTCGTCGGCAACGATGAGTTTCGGCCGCGTGATCAGCGCACGTGCGATCGCGATGCGCTGGCGCTGGCCGCCGCTGAACTCGTGCGGCACCTTGTGCGCGTCGCTGGCGCGCAGGCCCACGGCTTCCAGCGCCTGCGCCACGCGCGCCTCGCGCTCGGCACGTGTGTGCACGCCCACCAGCGCCAGGGGCTCGGCCACCGACAGGCCGATGGCGCGGCGCGGGTCGAGCGAGCCGTACGGGTCCTGGAACACCATCTGGAAGCCGGCGCGCGCCTGCTTCAGCGCAGCCGGCGACAGCGCACCCAGGTCCTGGCCGTCGAACAGCACACACCCGCTGCTGGGTGCCTCCAGCGCCATCACCAGCCGTGCCAGCGTGCTCTTGCCCGAGCCCGATTCGCCGACGATGCCCAGGCTGCGGCCGGCCTGCAGCGTGAAGCTCAGGTCGTGCAGCGCCGTCAGGCTCTGGCCGGGCGCAAACAGGTGTTCGCGCGGCAGGCGGTAGTGTTTGGCCAGGTGCTCGACCTGGAGCAGCGGTGCACTCATCCTGCGCGCCCGATGTGGATGCAGCGGGCGGTACGTCCGGCGCCCAGGTCGAGCTCGGGCGGCGGCGCGGAACGGCAGGCCGTGGTCACCTGCGGGCACCGATCAGCAAAGGCGCAGCCGGCCGGCATCTCGTGCAGTTCCGGCACGCGGCCCGGGATGGTGGCCAGGCGGGTGCCGCGGGCCAGCCCCAGCCGCGGCCGGGCGGCCAGCAGGCCTCGTGTGTAAGGGTGCGCCGGGGCGGCGAACACGGCCGCAGCCGGGCCGCTTTCCACCACCTGGCCGGCGTACATCACCAGCAGGCGCTGCACGCGGTGGGCCATCACGGCCAGGTCGTGGCTGACCAGCAGCAGCGCCATGCCGCTGTCCTGCACCAGGCCGGCCAGCAGGTCCAGCACCTCGCGCTGGATGGTCACGTCCAGCGCCGTCGTGGGTTCGTCGGCCACCAGCAGATCGGGCCCGCAGGCCAGCGCGATGGCGATCACCACGCGCTGGCGCTGGCCGCCGCTGAGCTGGTGCGGGTAGGCGTCCAGCCGCTGCGCGGCCTGTGGCAGCTGCACGCGCTCCAGCAGGCGCAGGGCTTCGGCCCGCGCCGCGGCGGCCGCCAGGCCGCGGTGCAGCCGCAGCGGCTCGGCGATCTGGTGGCCGACGGTGTGCAACGGGTTCAGCGCCGTCATCGGCTCCTGGAACACCATGCCCAGGCGGGCGCCGCGCAGCCGGCACCAGGCGGCTTCGTCCAGCGTCGTCAGCTCGGTGCCGTCGAGCTGGATCGAGCCCTGCACCTGCGCGCCCTCGGGCAGCAGGCCCATCAGCGCGAGCGCCGTCATCGACTTGCCGCAGCCGGATTCGCCGATCAGGCCCAGCGTCTGGCCACGGTCGAGCGTGAACGACACGCCGCGCAAGGCCTCGGCCGGGCCGCGCGCGGTGGGCAGGCTGATGCGCAAATCGCGCACACGCAGCAGTTCGGTCACGGGTGAAGGGGCTTCATCAAGGCCCCGCACGATACCGTGTCACGCCGCCGGGTTAGGCTTGCGCCCCTGATGAGCACCACGCCCGACGCCACCCCCCGCCCCAGCGGCCCAACCCCGACCAACGGCAACCCGCTGGTCGAGATCGTCATCACCATCCTGCTGCCGGCCCTGGTGCTGATGCAGCTCAGCGGTGAGGCGCGCCTGGGCCCGACCTGGGCGCTGGTGCTGGCGCTGGCCTTTCCCGTCGGCTGGGGCCTGCGCGAGGCCATCACGCGCCGCAAGCTCAGCTGGATGGCGCTGCTGGGTGTGGTCAGCACGCTGCTGACCGGCGGCATCGGCCTGCTGAAGGTCGATCCGTTCTGGCTGGCCGTGAAAGAAGCCACCGTGCCCACGCTGATCGGTCTGGTGATCCTGGGCTCGAACTGGACACCCTGGCCGCTGATCCGCATCCTGGTCTTCAACCCGACGCTGTTCGACGTCGACAAGGTCAACGCGGCGCTGAAGGCACGCGGCACGACGGTGCCCTTCGAGCTGCGGCTGCGCACCGGTACGCTGTGGCTGGCCGGCACCTTCTTCTTTTCGGCCGTGGCCAACTATTTCCTCACGCGCTGGATCGTCAACAGCCCGGCCGGCACCGAGGCCTTCAACGAAGAGCTGGGCAAGCTCACGCTGATGAGCTACCCCATCATCGCGCTGCCGTCGATGGTGATGATGATGGGGCTGATGTTCTGGCTCGCACGCGGCGCCAAAGCCCTGACCGGGCTGGAGCTGGGCGACATGATGCGCGGCTGACTCGGGTGCCTTGGTCAGCGTTCGACGTTGACCAGGAAGGCCTCGACCCAGGTGCCGTCCGCGCTGCGCCGGCCCTTCACCGCCACCCGCCGCCGCGGCTGCAGCCACGAAGCGGGAGCGCCCTCGAACCAGGTCGTGTCGCTCCAGTGCACGACCTTGCGCCGCAGGACGAAGCTGCGCGCCTCCGCATCCACGCTCTGGACCGTGCCTTCGATCTCGATCACCTCGTCGTCGTCGTCGTCGCGCTGCAGCTCCACCCGCTGCGCGATCAGCACCCCGCCGCTGGCGTGTCCCTCGACCGCCACCCGCTGGCCTGCCACCGCCGGCCCCGGCACATTCCAGACGGCGGCCCCGGCATCGACCGGCACCCCGTCGAGCATGAACTGGGTGGGCGACGTGACCGCCGTCACGCGCCCTTCGAGTGCGGCGGTCTCGCGGTCGGGCAGCTGCAGCGCGTCTTCGCGCACCGAGAGCAGCGTGTCCGCTGCACCCAGTGTCAGGCGCACGACATCGCCCACCGCGAGACCCTCGGGCAGCACCACCGGCTGGTCGTCGGCCGCGCGCACGCGCAGCGTGCCGATGCCGAGCTGGCCGCTGTTGCGGTCGATCAGCGTCAGCACGCCCCGCACGGCATCCACATCGGCCGGGTCCGGCATATCGATGCGGGTGGCGACGACGCGCCGTCCCACGCGGTCGAGCTGGCCCCAGACCCGCACGCGCGTGCCGGGCTGCAGCAGCGTCCAGTCGGCGCCGAGCCGGGTGTCGAACACGGTGTCGAGCGTGACCACCACGGTCTGATCCCAGACCCGCAGCGTGGCGGCGGCGCCGTCGATGGTTTGCACCTCGCCGATCAGCTGCTCGGCGCGACGCAGCGTCAAGGCATCGGCGCTGGGCTGCCCGGTCAGGTCGGTCACCGCCGACGCGTCGATGAGCACCGTCATGCCTTGCGCCAGCGTGGTGCCGTCGAACGTGGCACCTTCGGCATCCAGGAACCGGCAAGCCGACGTGCCGAAGACGACGCCGCCGCCGGTCAGCGGTGCCACGCCGCGCAGCGCCAGGCTGAAGAAGCTGACCGGTTTGCCGGTGCCGCCGCCGTCCACGCCGCCGGTGACCTGGCGACGTCGCTCGGGTGCGAGCGTCGTGACTGCGGGCAGCGCCGCCGGCTCCGCCGATCCCCCGCCGCAGCCCGGCAGCACAGCGGCCAGGCCACCCCAGCCCAGCAGGCAGGTCGCCTTCAGCGCCAGGCGCCGCCGAGGCTGTTGCGGTGCCTGGGGTTCAAGGCGCGGGCGGGTCGTTTTCATGGGGTGTCTCCGACAAGGGTTCCTGGTAGCTGAACAGCCCCACGCGCGCCCGGTGCGTGGGCACCCGGCCGTGGAGCCGATCTTCTTGGATCAGTCGTTCGAGCGCCGGCACCAGGCTGGCCGTCACCTGCTGCCACTGCGCCTGCGCCAGCGCGCGCACGGCCTGTGCCGATGCCTCGGACAGATCGTCCGTGAACACCGCCTGCTCGACGTGGCGCCGGTCGCGGTGCAGCACGTTCGCCGTGGCGGCGGCCAGATGGTCGCCCACGTTGTTCGACAGGAAGCCGAGCAGGCGCGGGTCGTCGGCCGGCGGCACGAAGCTGTCGCGCAGCAGGCGCACGGTCTGCCCGTCCGGGTCGAACTCGGCCAGGCCCAGACGGCACAGCTCGTCCAGCAGGCTGCGGGCATGCACGTGGCGGGTGACCGAGCCGGCCAGCGCCTCGAAGCTGGGGGCCGGGCCGGCGCGCGGCAGCGTCAGCGGGCGACCGTCGGCGTCGTGCCAGCCCGGGTCCGACACCCAGCGCAGGAAAACACGTGTCGCGGGGGCCGGGCGCTGCTCGGTCTGCGGTTGCAGGCTGTCCGAGATGCGCTTGACCTCGCGCCGCCCGATGCCGGTGGCCACGCTGACCTGGCTCACGTCGCGTGCCCCCGCCGCACCGGCGTTCTGGCGCGTTTCGCGGGCGGCACGCACGTAGGCGCGCTTGAACAGCTCCTCGGCCTCTGCAAACGGCAGGCCCTGCGAGACGGCCAGCCGCGACAAGGGCACGAGGATGCGCTCGATCGTGTCTCGTAACAGTTGCTGACAATCTTTGTTCGACATCGTGGGGCTTTGGCGCGATAGTAAATGCGCAATTTGCGCATTTCAACACATTTCTGGACGCCGCGGCCGATGATGCCGGGCTTCCGCACGCCAACCGGAGGCTGCCATGCCCACCCTGACCCTCACCGTCAACGACCAGTCCCACACCGTCAACGTCTCCAGCGGCGAGATGCCGCTGCTCTGGGTCCTGCGCGACCTGATCGGCCTCACCGGCACCAAGTACGGCTGCGGGATCGAGGTCTGCGGCGCCTGCACGGTGTGGGTCAACGGCCAGCCGGAGAAGTCCTGTGATTTCGACGTGTCGTCGGCCGTCGGCAAGCGCATCACCACCATCGAGGGCCTGTCGGCTGACCGCAGCCACCCGGCCCAGGTGGCCTGGATCGAACACCAGGTGCCGCAGTGCGGCTTCTGCCAGTCGGGCATGTTGATGTCGGTGGCCGGCGCGATGCGGGCGGGTCACCATGGCAGCGAGATCGCCAGCGAGGTGCACAACGTCTGCGTCTGCGGCACCTACCAGCGCATCCGCGATGCGGTGAGCGGCCTGTGAACGAGGAGCACGGCATGACCCACTCCACACCTTCTCTTGATCGGCGTCAGTTCCTGGGTGCCACCGGCGGCCTGACCCTCGCCTTCATGCTGCCGGCCGGCGCGGCCAGGCGCGTCGCGCCCGCGGTGGCCGGCGGCGTCAACACCTGGCTGACCATCGCTGCCGACGACAGCGTCACGCTGACCATCGGCTCGTCCGACATGGGCCAGGGTTCGTTCCAGGGCCTGGGCCAGGTGCTGGCCGAGGACCTGATGGTGGACCCGCGCCGCATCCGGCTCGTGCAAGGCGGCCCGACGATGGCCAGCCCCGCGCCCATCGGCACCGCCATCAACACCGTGGGCAGCGGCGTCACGCGCAACAACTTCTGGAAGCTGCGTGACGCGTCGGCCATCGCCCGCGAGACCCTGGTGATGGCGGCGATGAACCGCCACGGCGACACCACCCGCGCCAACTACAGCGTGGCCGACGGCGTGATCACACACGCGCCCAGTGGCACCACCTACCGCTACGGCAGCGTGGCCGACGATGCCGGGCGCCTGACGCCGCCGGCCAGCGCAACGCTGGTGCCAGATGCCGAGTTCAAGTCCATCGGCCAGCCGCTGCCGCGCCAGGACATCCCGGCCAAGGTGGACGGCAGTGCGCAGTACGGGCTGGACGTGCGCCTGCCCGGCATGGTGTACGCCGTGATCAAACACGGCGCCTTCGGCAGCACGCTGGCGGCCACGCCCGCCGTGCCGCCCGGCATGCTGGCCGTCGTGCCCACGACGGTGGTCACCGCCAGTGCACGCGGCACCGAGAAGGTGGGCGCCATCAACGCGCTGGCAGTGGTCGGCCCGAACACCTGGGACACCTGGCGTGCCGCCAATGCACTGCGACCGCGCTGGACCGCCCCCGCCGATGCCGCCGTACTCAACAGCGCCCAGTTCATGGCCGATGCCCGTGCGCTGGCTGTCTCGGCCACACCTTATGTGCCTGGTGGCGCCAACCCGCCCGGCACGCTGTACACGGTGGAGGGCAACCCGGCCGCCGCGCAGGCCGCCATCGACACTGCGGCCAAGCAGCTGGACGTGACCTACACGCTGCCCTACGTGGCCCACGCCTGCCTGGAAGTGCTGAACTGCACCGTGGACTACGTGGCCGGCGTGCGCTGCGATGTCTATGTGCCGACCCAGTCGGCCAAGACCACGCTGAGCACGGTGATGGCCATCACCGGCATGACCGAGGCCCAGGTGAAGATCCACACCACGCTGCTGGGTGGTGGCCTCGGCCGCAAGGCGGAGATGGACTTCGTCGCCCAGGCGGTGCAGGTCGGCATGGCCGTGCAGCGACCGGTCAAGCTGATGTGGCCGCGTGAAGAAGACTTCATGCGCGACCAGTACCGCCCCATGGCCCTGGTGCACGCCCGTGCCGGGCTGGACGCGGCGCGCAGCGTCGTGGGCTGGAGCTACCGCAACATCTCGCCCTCCATCCAGGGCCAGCGCGGGGCGGTGCTCGGCGCCACTGGCGACAGCCAGGGCTACGAGGCCTCGAATGCATTGCCGTACAGCTTCGGCGCGCGCGGCATCGAGTGGGTGTCCCACCCCTCGCCCATCCCGGTGGGTTACTGGCGCTCGGTGGGCGCGTCGGTCAACACCTTTGCCGTCGAGAGCCTGATGGACGAGCTGGCGCTGGCCGCCGGCGAAGACCCTTACCAGTTCCGGCGTTCCCGTCTGACCGACCCGCGCTGGCTGGCGGTGCTGGACAACGTGGCCACGGCCTCGCGTTGGGGCACGCCTGTCAGCGGCGGCGGCGCGCGCGGCATCGCCATCGGCAAGGCCTTCAACACCATCGTGGCCCAGGTGGTCGAGATCGCATCGGTGTCGCGCACCGGCATCAAGGTGCGCAAGATCACCGTGGTGGTGGACTGCTACCTGGCCGTCAACCCGGCCTCGGTGGAAGCGCAGATCATCGGCGGCGTGGTGCACGGCCTGAACGCGGCGCTCTGGGGCAAGCAGAACTTCACCGGCGGCAAGGCCCAGTCGCGCAACTTCAACCGCAGCCGCATGCTGCGCCTGCAGGAGATGCCGCAGGTCAGCGTGATCCTGATGCCGCCGCCGGCCCAGGCCGACCGCGCGGCCGTCATCGGCGGCATCGGCGAGCTGGGCGTGCCGACGCTGGCGCCGGCGCTGGCGAATGCCCACGCGGCCTTGACGAAGAAGCGCCAGCGCGACCTGCCGTTTTTCCCCAGCGCGACGATGGGTGACGGCTGACGGGGTGCCGCCTCAGCCGCCTGGACGCAGTTCCTCGTGTGGGGGCGTTGGCGGGCGGTGCACCAGCGGGGGCGCCCAGTCGGCGGGCGCCACCACCTGCGGTTGCGCGGGGTCGGACCGGTAGTGCGGCGACATGATCTGCACGCCGTTTTCATTGAACACGTCCTGGATGTTGGCGTGCAGCGCGCTGATGGCCTCGACCCGCCGCCGCGGCGCGCTCTTGTTGCCCTGGGCGCACAGCCGGTACTCCACGTAGAAGTCCGACAGCGCCGTCTGCACGACGAAGGGCACCGGCGAGTCGGCCACGCCCGGCGTGCGGCGCGCGGCTTCCAGCATCATCGTGTGCACCTGGCGCCACGGTGTGGCGTAGCCGATGGTGACGGCGGCGTGCAGCATGAACTGCCCGTTGTCCACCAGGCGCGAGAAGTTGCGCACCGGCTGCGTGATCAGCGACGCACTGGGCAGGCTCACCTCCACCCCCAGGCCGGTGTGCAACTTGGTGGCGAACAGGCCGATCGACGTGACCGTGCCTTCGGTGTCGCCGATCTTCACGTACTCGCCCACCCGCAGCGCACGGGCGTACATCAGGCTCAGCCCCGCCATCGCCTGGCCCACCACACCCGAGGCGCCCAGCGACAGCATCAACCCCGCCAGCACCGTGACGCCCTTGAAAGCCTCGCTCTCGGCGCCGGGCAGGTAGGGGTAGGCCATGGCCAGCGCAAACAGCCAGATGACGACGTTGCTGAGCCGCCGCGTGGGCGCGGCGATGTCGGCGTCCAGCCAGCTGACCTGCAGCTCGCCGTGTTCGACCCGTGACATGAACGCCGTGTTGGCGCGTGTGGCCAGCCGGGCGATGAAGAAGATCAGCACCGCCGTCAGCAGCCCCGGCACCGCCCCCACCGCGGCCAGCGCAAACCGGCCCAACACGTCCAGCAGCCATTGCGAAGAGCGTTCGCCCCAGGGCCGCGTCAGCGCAAACTGCTGCAGCACGAAGCTGAACCACAGGTCCAGCAGCAAGAGTGTCAGGCCCCAGGTGAGCGCCGTGGCCGCCGCGCGTGTCCCGGTGTGGGCATGTTCGCTGTAGGTGCCGATGACACTGCGCTCGGGGTGTTCGGCCCGCCAGCGCAGCAGGCGGCGGTCCAGCGCCGCCACGACGCGCCGGCGCAGCCAGAACAGGCCGCGCAGCAGGGCATAGGCCAGGAGGCTGGCCCCCAGGGCATAGGCACTTCCCAGCGCCAGTGCGTGCCAGGGCGGGGTGCTGCCGGCGGCGCCGGTCTGGGCCAACGCGGCGGGGCCGGCGATCAAGGCCCCGCCCCACAGCGGCCGGGCGAACCGGTGGATCAGGCGCCCGAAGGTGATGACATGACACGACACCCGCTGCTCCCCTGGGATGGACAACCAGTATCGCCGCAGCGCGGGTGCGTCAGGCCAGCGCGGCGGCCTCCGGCGAGGTCAACACCTCCTCCGTCGTCGCACGGCGCAGTTCGCGCCGCTCCGACAGGTCGTACCAGCGGCCGCGGTGCACGGTGGCGGTGTTGTCCCACATCACCAGGTCGCCCACGGCCCAGCGGTGGCGGTAGACAAATTCGCGCTGCGTGGCGTGTTCCAGCAGGTCCATCAGCAGCATGCGGCCCTCGGCCAGGGTCATGCCCGGGATCTCGCAGGTGTGCACACCCACGTACAGCGCCTTGCGCCCGCTGCGCGGGTCGGTCTGCACCAGCGGCCATTCCACCGCTTGCAGCGTGTTTTTCTGTTCGTCGGTGTAGGCCGTGTCGCCGAGCAGGAACCGCGAGTGCAACGCGTAGTGCACCGCACGCAGGCCCTGCACCTGGCGCTGCTGCCAGTCGGGCAGGTGGTCCCAGGCCAGGCGCAGGTCGGCAAACTCGGTGTCGCCGCCGAAGGCCGGTGTGACCACCGCGTGCAGCATCGAGTACTTGGCACGTGGGCGCTGGAAGCTGGAATCGCTGTGCCAGAGCTGGTTGGCCACGTTGCCGACGATCTTGCCGTGTTCGCGTTCGGCCACCTGGCCATCGGCCTTGACGTTGGAGATGTCGGCCAGCTCGGCGTAGTCAAAGCGGTGCGGCCCGCCCTTGAGCTTGCGCAGCCCCAGGTCCAGCGGGCCGAAGTGCTTGGCGTAGTTGATCTGCTGGTGCTGGTCGAGCTGCTGGCCGGGGAACACCAGCACGGCGTGGGTGTCCATCAGTGTCTCGATGCGCTGCACCTCGGCGGGTGTGAGCGGCGTGCGCAGGTCGATGCCTTCGACGCGCGCGCTGAACGGGTGCTGTGGGGTGATGGTCCAGGTCATGGTGTGCCTCACTCGACCTTGATGCCGGCCGTCTTGACCACCTGCGTCCATTTGGCGATCTCGCTGCGGATCAGGCTGTCGTAGGCCTGCGGTGTGGAGCCCACCGGCTCCATGCCCAGTTGCGCCATGCGCGCGCCCATCTCGGGTGAACGCACGGCGGTGGCGATGTCGGCGCTGATGCGCTCCACCAAGGGCCGTGGCACGCCGGCCGGGGCGATGACACCGATCAGGCTCATCGCGCTGAAGCCGGGCAGGGCCTCGGCCATCAGCGGCACCTCGGGGCTTTGGGCGGCGCGTTTCGGGCTGGCCAGGGCCAGCAGCTTGAGCCGGTTGTCGCGCACAAAGGGCATGGCCGAAAACTGCACGTCGAACAGCAGTGGCACACGGCCGCCGATCACGTCCTGCTGCGCCGGCGCGCTGCCGCGGTAGGGGATGTGCACCATGAAGATGCCGGCCATGTGCTCCATCATCTCGGCCGCCAGGTGGGTGCCGGTGCCGATGCCCGGGGTGGCGTAACTCAGCTTGCCCGGGTTCTGGCGCGCGTAGGCCACCAACTCGGCCAGGGTGTTGGCCGGCAGCGACGGGTGGGCAAAGAGGCCGAAGTGCGCCTGCGCCACCAGGCCCACACCGGCCAGGTCCTTCACCGTGTCGTAGGCCATCTTGGGCTGCAGCGCCGGGTTGATCATGTGCGCGCTGATCGCCATGCCCAGCGTGTAGCCGTCGGCCGGTGCCCGCGCGACGAACTGCGTGCCCACCATCGTGCCGCCGCCGGGTTTGTAGTCGATCAGCACCGGCTGTTTCCACTGCGCCTGCAGGCGTTCGGCCAGCATGCGGGCCACGGTGTCGGTGGGGCCGCCGGCGGCAAAGGGCACGATCAGCGTCACGGGTTTGTTCGGCCAGGCCTCGGTCTGGGCCAGCGTGATGCCGCTGGCCAGCAGGCCGGCGGTCAGCAGGGCCAGTCGTCTTGTCATGGGTTTCATCGGTGTCTCCGTTCGTGGGGGTGCATCAAGTCCAGACCTGCCAGACCGCCGATCTGGGTGGCGATGGCCTGCGCGGCCGCATGCAGGCGCGGCAGCACCTCGGTCTGCAGCCGTTCGGCCGACAGCACGGCCGTCGGGCTGCCGCAGTTCAGGCTGACCACCTCGCCGCGTGCGGTGCGCAGCGGCACGGCGGCGGCGACGATGGCGGGGTGCCAATCGCCCAGCGACAGCACATGGCCGCGTTCTTGGGCCAATGCCAGCGCCGCCAAGACGGCGGCCTCGGGCGGGCCGCCGAGCGCCAGGGCCCGGGTGGCCTCGTCCACCCCCGCCAGCCAGGCCCGGCCCAGGGCCGAGGTGGTCAGTGCCATGCGCGTACCGACATCGGCGCCCAGCACCGCCACCACCGACCGTGCACGGCCGGCTTCGACCACCAGCATGTGGTCAGCATCGCGCACGCCCAGGAATGCCGAGGCGCCGGTGGCTGCCGCCAGCGCCTGCAGGTGCGGTCGGGCGATGGCGCGCAGGTCCAGGCCCGACAAAAAGGCTTCGGCCAGGCGCACGACGCCGGGTGCCAGTTCATAGCGGTCGTGTTCGGCGGCGGGCCGCAGGTGGCCCAGGCCCTGCAAGGTGCCGACCAGCCGTGCGACGCTGGCCTTGGGGATGCCGGTGAGCGCCGCGATCTCGCCGTTGCCCAGCGGGCGCCCGGCGGCCACAAAACAGTCCAGCACCCGAAACCCGCGCTCCAGCGCACTGACGGGGTCGGCATCGGGGCTGCGGGCGCGGGGCATGCGCCCGATCCTAGGCCTTGAGGCGGGTCAAGTAAAAAAATGGAATTCAATTCCGGTTTATCTTCGACGGGCCAGGCGTGGGTCCAGCAGGTCGCGCAGCCCGTCGCCCAGCAGGTTCAGGCCCAGCACGCTGAGCACGATGGCCAGGCCCGGCCACAGCGCCAGCAGCGGGGCCTGGAACATCTGGGTCTGCGCTTCGTTCAACATGCGGCCCCAGCTGGGCTGCGGCGGCTGCGTGCCCAGGCCCAGGTAGCTCAGCGCCGCCTCGGCCAGGATGGCGGTGGCAAACGAGATCGTGGCCTGCACGATCAGCAC
>JADMJD010000230.1 GCA_018780805.1 Rubrivivax sp.
TCGGCCAGCACCTTGTCGGTCTCGGTGCGCAGCGCCTTGATCACGGCATCGGGCAGCGGCCGGGCGATCACACCCTGGTTCTTGACCAGGTCGTCCATGGCCTCGGAGTTGTGCTTCTGGCACCAGCCTTCGCTGATCACATTGCAGGCCGCGGCGGCGTTTTCGACGATGGCCTGCAGGTCCTTGGGCAGACGACCCCAGGCCGCCTTGTTGATCAACAGCTCCGACACCGTGCTCGACTCGTGCCAACCCGTGGTGTAGTAGTACTTGGCCGCCTTGTGCAGGCCCAGGCGCCGGTCCTGGAAGGGGCCGACAAACTCGGCCGCGTCGATCACACCGCGCTCCAGCGCGGGGAAGATCTCACCACCCGGCAGCACCTTCACGTCCACGCCCAGGCCGGCGTAGACCTTGCCGGCCAGGCCGGGGATGCGCATCTTCAGGCCCTTGAAATCGGCGACGCTGTTGATCTCCTTCTTGAACCAGCCCGTCATCTGCACGCCGGTGTTGCCGCAGGGCATGGCGACCATGCCAAACGGGGCGTAGACCTCGTTCCACAAGTCGATGCCGCCGCCGTCGTACAACCAGCCGTTCATGCCCTGGAAGTTCATGCCAAACGGCACGGCGGTGAAGTACTGCGCGGCGGCCGTCTTGCCGGTCCAGAAGTAGGCGTTGGCGTGGTTCATCTCCACGGTGCCGGCACGCACCGCGTCGAAACCTTCGAAGGCCGGCACCAGCTCACCCGCACCAAACACCTGGATGTTGAGCCGGCCACCGGACATCTCGCGGATGCGCTTGGCCAGGTCGGTGGCCGAGCCCGGGCCATCCATGTAGAAGGGCGCGCCCTTGCCATAGGCCGAGGTCATCTTCCAGTTGAACGTGGTCTGCGCGCGGGCCACGAGGGGTGCGGCCAGGGCGCCGGCAAAGCCGGCCTTCAAACCTGCCTTCAGTGCGGTACGGCGTGTGTTGTGCATGGTGCTCGATCAGTAGGTTTTGTAGGGCAGGAACTTGCCGGACATCGTGATGCTCACGCGGTCGCCCTTGGGGTCGGCCTCGCGCTGCATGTCCATGCGGAAGTCGATCGCGGACATGATCCCGTCGCCGAATTCCTCGTGGATCAGTTCCTTGAAGGTGGTGCCGTAGACACTCACCAGCTCGTAGAAGCGGTAGATCAGCGGGTCGGTCGGCACCGAGGTGGGCAACGATCCCTTGTAGGGCACGACCTGCAGCCACTGCGCCTCGGCCTCCGTGAGGTCGAAGATCTTGGCCAGCGTCGCGGCCTGCGCGGCATCAAACGTCATCTGGCCCAGGCAGCCGGCGGTGACCCACTCCTTGCTCAGGCCCACCTGCGTGGCCACGTCGGCCCACTTGATGCCTTTGGCGACCTTGGTGGCGACGATCTTTTCGGTGACGTCCAGGCGTGACAACAGACTCATGCGATTCTCCTCAGCGGGATGGGTTGAACAGGGGCCGGCTCGGGCTCGGTCAGCCCGGGGCTGACCTCGGGCGGCACGGCCGGCGCGCGGCCGTGCGACAGCTCTTTCGAGCGCGCCACCAGGAAGTCGACCAGGTGGTTGCGGATGCGGTAGTACTGCGGGTCGTGGTGCAGCGTCGCGCGTTGCCTGCCACGCGGCATGGTGTTGCGCACCACCTCGGCCACACGCGCCTGCGGGCCGTTGCTCATCAGCACGATGCGGTCGGCCAGCAGGATGGCCTCGTCCACGTCGTGCGTGATCATGAAGACGGTCTGCTGCGTCTCGGCACAGATCTTCAACAGCTCGTCCTGGATGGTGCCGCGCGTCAACGCGTCCAGCGCGCCGAAGGGCTCGTCCAACAACAGCATCTTGGGCTGGATGGCAAAGGCCCGCGCGATGCCCACACGCTGTTTCATGCCACCACTCAGCTGCGACGGCTTCTTGTCGATGGCCGCGCCCAGGCCGACCAGCGCGACGAACTTCTCCACCTGCGTGTCCACCTGCGCAGCCGTCCAGTCCGGCCACTTGCTGCGCACTGCAAAGGCGATGTTCTTGCGCACCGTGAGCCAGGGCATCAGCGCATGGCCCTGGAACACCACGCCACGCTCCAGGCTGGGGCCGGCGACCTCGCGGCCGTCCATGAAGACATAACCGGCGCTGGCGGTCTCCAGCCCGGCCAGCACGTTCAGGATGGTGGTCTTGCCGCAGCCGCTGTGGCCGATGATGACGACGAACTCACCCCGTTCGATGCCGAAGTTCACGCTGTCGAACACCGGCTCGGCGCTGCCCGGGTAGGTTTTCTCCAGACCTTCCACCCGCAGAAAGGCACGTTCAGTCGACATAGGTCACCGCCTTCTGCAGGCGCGCGAACATCAGGTCCAGCGCCATGCCCACGAGCCCGATCATCAGGATCGCGAAGATCACGTTCGGCAGCGAGAGGTTGTTCCACTCGTTCCAGACGAAGTAGCCGATGCCGGTGCCACCCACCAGCATCTCGGCCGCGACGATGACCAGCCAGGCGATGCCCATGCTGATGCGCATGCCGGTCAGGATGGTGGGCGCGGCCGCCGGCAGGATGACCTCGAAGGCCTTGCGCAGCGGCGGCACCTCCAGCGTGCGGGCCACGTTGAGCCACTCGCGCCGCACACCGGCCACACCAAACGCGGTGTTGATCAACATCGGCCACACCGAGCAGATGAAGATCACGAAGATGCCGGAGATGTGGCTGTCCTTGATCGTGTACAGCGCCAGCGGCATCCAGGCCAGCGGCGAGATGGGTTTGAGCACCTGGATGAACGGGTCCAGCGCGCGGTAGACCAGCGGGCTCATGCCGATCAAAAAACCCAGCGGGATGGCCAGCAACGCTGCCAAGCCGAAGCCCAGCGCCACGCGCCCCAGCGAATAGGCCAGTTGCAGGCCGATGCCCTTGTCGTTGGGGCCGTTGTCGTAGAACGGGCTGGCCAGCTGTTTGGCGATGGCCGTGCCCATCTGCGCCAGGGTCGGGAAGCCGGCCTTGGCGGCGTCACCCGCGCCACCGCCCGCCGGGTCCTTGCCCAGCAGCTTGGCGTACTCGATCTCCTCGGCCGTCATCGCCGCCGCCGGGGCGCTGGCCGCCGGCTGCAGCGTGGCCAGGTGCCAGATGGCCAGGATCAGCGCCAGGATCAGCAGCGAGAGCAGACCCGAGCGCGCGCCCGGGCTTTGCAGCCAGCGCATCTCAGGCGGCCTTCTGGATCGCGAAGCTCTTCAGATAGTCCTCCGGCTTGGCCGGATCGAAGACCTTGCCCATCACGCTGAACTTCGGGTAGGCGCCGTCGGGTACCGGCTGGCCCAGGGCCTTCATGGTCTTCTTCGCGTCGGTCAGCATGAACACCTTCTCCGCGATCTGCTTGTAGTTGATGTCGCCCTTCACGTAGCCCCAGCGCTTCATCTGCGTGAGCATCCACACCGCCATGCTCTGCCAGGGGATGGGGTCGAAGTCGGCGCGGTCGGGCACGTTCTGCACCTTGCCCAGGCCGTCGGCGAACTTGCCGGTGAGCACCTGCGCGATCACGGTTTCGGGCTGGTTCAGGTAGGCCGCAGGCGAGATGACCTTCGCGATCAGCTCGCGGTTCTCGGGTTTGCGCGCCATCGCCGAGGCGGTGAGCACCGCGCGGTACAGCGCGGCAAAACTGTTCGGGTTCTTCTGGATGAACTCGGCGCTGGTGCCAAACGCGCAGCAGGGGTGGCCATTCCACAGCTCCTTGGTCAGCACGTGGATGAAGCCCACCTCCTCGAACACCGCACGCTGGTTGAAGGGGTCGGGGCCCAGGAAACCGTCGATGTTGCCGGCGCGCAGGTTGGCCACCATCTCCGGCGGCGGCACGACACGGATCTGGATGTCGGTGTCGGGGTTCAGGCCGGCTTCCGCCACGTAATAACGCAGCAGGAAGTTGTGCATGCTGTACTCGAAGGGCACCGCGAACTTGAAGCCCTTCCACAACTTCGGGTCACGCTTGTCCTTGTGTTTGTTGGCCAGCGTGATCGCC
Source organism: Rubrivivax sp. (assembly GCA_018780805.1). Lineage (GTDB taxonomy): Bacteria > Pseudomonadota > Gammaproteobacteria > Burkholderiales > Burkholderiaceae_C > Rubrivivax. Next base: position 3,998 of record JADMJD010000230.1, read on the forward strand.
TGGCCATTGGTGTTCTGGATGCTGGCCACCTGCATGGGTGTGGCGTTGGACCCAACGCCCATGCTGATGGCCAGCGGCATCGGGCTCAGGAAGTGCGTGGCGTCGTACTCCTTGTTCAGCATCTTGTCGCGGATCAGCGCCCAGCCTGCGGTCTTGACCACTTCGACGTTCAGGCCCTGGTTGCGGTAGAAGCCCAGCGGGTGCGCCATGATCAGCGGCGTGGCGCAGGTGATGGGGATGAAACCCACCTTCAGGTCCTTCTTCTCCGGCGCGTTTTTGTCCTGCGCCATGGCCTGCAGGCTGGTGATCGGGAGCACGCTGCCGATGGCCGCCATCGCCGTCCGCCGGCCCACGGCGCGGATGAAGTTGCGGCGCACCACATCCTGCGGAAACAGCGCCTTCATCAGCGCCGCTTCGATGAACTGGTTCGAGTAGGCCTCGAAATCGGCCGTCTCGCTGCGCGCCTTCAAGGTGGCGGTGGCGTGTTCGGTGGCCGAGGCATGGGCGCCGCAGCTGCAGCCCAGGCGCAACGGGCGGTCGGCGTCAAACGGGTCGAAGTAGTCACTCATCGGAGCATCCTTCAGGGTTGCCTGCACTCTAGGGATGCCAAGCCGGATGCAACATCGATGCCGGCGTGATCCGGCTGTAGGGCTGGCCCTACAGGGCCCTGCTCACAGCCCCTGCTGCCGGCGCACCGCGTACAGCGCCAGCTCCACGTCGTTGCGGGTGCCGGTTTTTTCCAGGATGCGTGCGCGGTAGGTGCTGACGGTGTTGGACGACAGCGCCAGGTCCCGCGCGATCTCGCCCACGCTGCTGCCTTGCGCCAGGCGCTCGAAGACCTGCAGCTCGCGGCGCGACAACAGCTCGTGCAACGGGATGTCGGCTTCGGCGCCGGCCGGGCCCAACGCGGCGGCCAGCAGCTCGGCCACGGTGGCGGTGATGAAACGTTGGCCGCGGGCCACGCGCCGCACCGCGGCGGTGATCTCGCCGGAGTCGGCACTCTTGTTCAGGTAGCCGCTGGCACCCAGCTTGAGGCTGCGCACCGCGTACTGGCGGTCGGGGTAGGTGCTGAGCATCAGCACCGGCAAGCGCGGGTGTTCCTCGCGCGCCTGGCGCAGCACGTCCAGCCCGTCGCGGCCGGGCAGCGCGATGTCCAGCAGCAGCACGTGGATGCCGCCCTGGCGCAGCCGCTGCAACGCCGCCGGGCCGTCGGCGGCTTCTGCCACGACGCGGATGTCGGACGCCTCGGCCAGCGATTGCCGGATGCCCTGGCGCACGATCATGTGGTCGTCGCAGATCAGCACCTTGATCACTTGGCCACCTCCCCCAGCGGCATCACCAGCCGCACCCGTGTGCCCTGCCCCGGCATGCTGTGGATGCTGACGCGGCCGCCGAAATGCGCCGCACGTTCGTGCATGCCCATCACGCCGTAGCTGCGTGGGGCGGCCAGGCTCTCGGGCGTGGTGCCGACGCCGTCGTCGCGCACGTCCAGGTACAGCACCGGGTCGGGCGGGTCGTCCACGGTGATGTGGATCCACAGGCGTGTGGCCCGGGCATGCCGCGCCACGTTGGACAGGATCTCCTGGAAGATGCGGAACACCGCGATCGCCAGCCCGCCCTCCGGTGGCGGCACGCCGGCGGCCACATGCACCTGCAACTCGGCCGGCAACTCTGCGCTGTGCATGAACTCCTGCGCCTGCCACTCCAGCGCGGCCCACAGGCCCTGGTGGTCCAGGATG
>JADMJD010000130.1:0-3345 GCA_018780805.1 Rubrivivax sp.
GGCGCTGCCGTGCGCGTTGTCGATGTCGGCAAAGGCCAGCCCGTTGGTCCCGATGCGCAGGCTCACGTGACCGGGAATCGCGTGGCGCGCGAGCAGTGTGGGGTTCGACATGGCATTCCAATTATGGGCGGGTGAAAGGGTCCGCGCCGAAACCGAGTCCCTGGCTCGACGGTCTTTGCAGCGGGCGCATCGGACTCAATGCCCCTCGACTCGGCTGTGAATCCGGCGCGTCAATCGCCACACGCCCCACAGCACCAGCGGTATCGCGGCGCCGGCGGCGAGTTCAGGGTGGATGGGAACACCCGCCGCCTTGGCCGCTTTGCCAAGGTACAGCAGAAGGCTGACCACGTAGTACGAGATCGCCGCGATCGACAGGCCCTCGACCGTGCTCTGCAGCTTCAACTGGAGTTGCTGGCCCCGAGCCAGCTTGGCCAGCAGCTGCTGGTTCTGCGCTTCGCGGGCGATGTCCACGCGTGTGCGCAGCAGCGCGCCCGCACGCTCGATGCGCTGCGACAGCGATGCCAGTCGCCTGGCGGCCGATTCCACGGTGGCCATCGCGGGCGCGAGCCGGCGCAGCAGGAATTCGCCGAGCGTCTGCGTGCCGGGGATGGCCTGCTCGCGCAGCTCGTCGATGCGCGAGCGCACGAGCGCGTAGTAGGCCTCGGTGGCGCAGAACCGGTAGCTGTGCATCGCCGTGGCCCGCTCGACGCGGGCAGCCACGGCAGTCAGCGTGTCCAGAAGCACGGCGTCGTGCAGGTCCCGCGCCTCCGTCAGCGATGTCAGCTCGGAGACGGCGTGCTCCGCCTCGCGCAGCAGGGTCTGCAAGGACTTGGCCACCGGCAGCCCGCGCAGGGCCAGCAGGCGGTAGGTCTCCATTTCGAGCAGCCGTGCCGCCAGCCGCCCGACGCGCGTTTCGCCGGTACCGGTCTGGGCGATCACCACCATGCGCTCGTAGCCGCTCGCGCGCAGCCGGAAATCGCTCACCACGCAGCTGTGGCCGTTGCGCCCCACGAGTGAAACGACGACCGTGCGATCGCCGAACCAGTGCCGTGCGCGCTCCAGCGGCGCCGCGACCTCCTCGGCGCTGCCGGCGAGGATGACCAGTTCGATCGCCGCCAGCGTGTGCCCGGGGATGCCGCGCAGCCACTCATGGTCGATGACCAGCGCGGCCAGCAACTCGGGATCGCTCGCGCCCTGGGTCGCCTCGGCGGGCAAGGGTTGCACGAGGGAGTAACGCGTGACTTCGGTGTGGCGTTCCCACTTCAGCGTGCCGCAAGGCAGGCGCAGGCGCAGGAAGTGGCCGGCCAACTGCTCGCCCATCAGCAGGCGCTGGCCCGGCAGCTGCCGCAGGTGCTCGAGCTCGCGCTCGATCGGCACACCTTCGTTGAGCACGGCGACCTGCAGCACCAGGGCCGGCAGGCGAATCCGCGCCGTCGGCCGTGCGTGCACCTCGTCGTGCAGGGCGCGCCGCTCGGCGGCGTCGGCAGGCAGGGCCAGCGCGGCGGGGTGGCCCGGTGGTGGTGGCGTGTCAGGGTCGGTCATGGTTTCGGCCCGGCTTCAATCGGGTGGGGCTTCAGCATGCCGTTGCGGAGCGTCTCGGTGATCACCATCCACGGTCCATCGGGCGTCTCGACTGTATAAGTGCGGGTCGCGCTGGCATCGGGCCATCCGACCACTGCCCACGGCCGCGCGCACAGCGCGTCGTCCAATCGGGCCCAAGGTGCCCGCCTGATCCAGAGTCGCTCGAGCAGATGCCCGATCGGTCTCTCGCCGCCTTCGATCTCCTGGGCCACGTCGCGCGGCAGCGTTTGCGTCGTGACGTACGCCAGGCTGTCCAGCATCACTGCACCACGCGAGGCCAGGCAGCTGAAGCGTTCGATCAGGCGCGTGCCGGGCAGGGCGCAGCGCACGGGCTCGGGCGGATCGTTGCACGCACGTTGCTCCAAGACGTGCAGCTGGATCGGTCCGCCGGCAATCGTCTCGCACAGGCGCGTGGTCGAGCCGTCTTGCGCGCACAGCGGCAACAGCGCCCGCGCCACTGCGGCGTCGGCAGGCGTCGACACGCCGGTACCGAAGCGCCGGCGCTTGAGCATCAGAAGCGGTATCCGACACCCACTCCGACCAGCACAGGATTGACCTTGAGCTTGGAAATCGTGGTGCCGCCCGACTTCAGGTCGGTACGGATCCAGGCCTTCTTCACGTCGATGTTCAAAGACCAGGGACCGCCGAGGCCGATATCGATTCCTGCCTGGAGAGCCGGTCCGAAGCTGTTGCGGTCGAGGGTGAGCGGCCCGGTCACGCCGTTGCCCAGTTTGACGCTGGACAGGTTCGTGTAGTTGATGCCGGCGCCGACGTAGGGACGGAACTGCCCGTCGGGGAGGAAGTGCCACTGCACGGTCAGCGTCGGGGGAAGGGCCTTGAACGACCCGGCATCGAATGCACCGACCGCGCTCGACGTCACCCGCGCGTCGAGCTTGGTGAAAGCCAGCACCAGTTCGGCAGCGATTTGTTTGGTGAAGAAGTACGAGATGTCGAGCTCGGGGGCCCACTTGTCCTTGACAAGGATGGCGTCGGCTGGCACGGCCAGCGAGGGAATCGGACTGGAGTTGTTCGCCGGGTCGATGTGCAGTGCGCGCACGCGAACCAGCCAGGGGCCGGTCTGCGCGTGAGCGGTCGCGGTGCCGAGCACGGGAGCAAGGGCGAGGACGGCGAGTGCCAGGGTTTTGGCAAGGGTCATGAGGTAAGTCTCCAAAGGGTTTGTTTTCGGGCGTGGCCCAAGGCCGCCTCATTCGGGCAAGCCCAATCGGCCGTTGGGTGGCAGTGGTGCAAACGCTGTTTGCACCCGGGAGACTGCGACGCAAGAGGCGTGCCCCGGAGAACCCCTTTTGGCCACCCGCAGCACCGAGTGTCGGGCGCCAGGATCGATGGCGGTCGTGCGGATCATCGCCATCGGCGTTGCCGGTCAAAAGTGAAGCACCTGAACGCCGTCAACCCTGCCGAGCAGGCACAGGTGGGCGTGGTGGCGCGCGAAGAGCCCGACGGTGACCACGCCCGGCCACTGGTTGATCTCGGCTTCCAGCGCGGCCGGATCGGTGATGACCAGGCCATGCACGTCCAGGATCGGATGCCCGTTGTCGGTGACCACGCCCTGGCGCAGAGCCGCGCGCCCGCCGATGGCCTCGAAGCGGCGCGTGATGCGATTCGCAGCGATGCCGATGACTTCCACGGGCAGCGGGAAGCGCCCCAGGACGCCCACTTGCTTGGAGGCGTCGGCGATGCACAGGAAAAATTGCGCCAGATCGGCCACGATCTTCTCGCGCGTCAGCGCCGCGCCGCCGCCCTTGA
>JADMJD010000130.1:3355-5725 GCA_018780805.1 Rubrivivax sp.
GGGTCGATCTCGTCGGCTCCGTCCACGTACAACGCCAGCTGTTCGACATCGCCGGCCTCGAGCACGCGGATGCCGTGGCCGCGCAGCCGCGCCGTGCTCGCGTTGCTGCTCGACACCGCGCCGGCGATGCCCTCGCGCAGAGTGGCCAGCGCGTCGATGAAGTGGTTCACCGTCGATCCGGTGCCCACGCCGATGATGCCGCCGGGCGGCACGTGCGTCAGCGCCGCACGGGCGACCATGGCCTTGATCTCGTCCTGCGTCATCAAGTGACCCCCTGCGCCAGCCGCTGTGCCGTAATGGCTACGGCCATGAACTCGTCGACGTTCAACGAGGCCCCGCCCAGCAGGCCGCCATCGACGTCGGGCATCGCCAGCAGCTCGCGCGCATTGGCCCGCTTCATGCTGCCGCCGTAGAGGATGTGCACGCCCGCGGCGATCTCCGCATCCGCCTCGGCCAGGCAGCGGCGGATGAACGCGTGAACGTCCTGTGCCTGCTCGGGCGTGGCCGTGGCACCGGTGCCGATCGCCCACACGGGCTCGTAGGCCACGACCGCATCGGTGAACGCGCTCGCCCCGGCGAGATCGAGCACCGCGCGCAACTGGCGCGCCACCACGGCCTCGGTAGCGCCTTGCTCACGCTCCTGCAGCGACTCGCCGACGCACAGCACGGGCGTCATGCCGGCCCGGCTGGCCGCGAGGAACTTGTGTGCGACGACGGCGTCGCTTTCGCCGAACAGTGCGCGCCGCTCCGAGTGGCCGACCAGCACGCAGGCGCAGCCGAACTCCCGCAGCATCTGGGCCGACACTTCGCCGGTGTAGGCCCCGCTTTCATGCTCCGAGACGTTCTGGGCGCCCCAGGCCATGCCGCTGTCGCCCAGGCATCGTTGCGCCTCGGGCAGGTACAGGAAGGGCGGGAACAACACCAGCTGCACGAGGTTCAGGCGTGCCATGGCACCGGCGGCGTTCGCAGCCGCCAGCGCCTGCACGCCGGCCAGGCTGCCGTTCATCTTCCAGTTGCCGGCCACCAGGAAGTTGCGGCGTCGGCTACCCATAGCGCAGCTCCGTCGCCTTGCCGCCAAACACGCGGTACGAGTAGATGGTGTAGGCAACGATCGCTGGCACCGAGATGCACACGCCGACGAGCGTGACCTTCAGCGTGGCCGGGCTGCTGGCGGCCTGCCACATCGTCAGCTTGTCGATCACGACGTAGGGATAGATGCTGTAGGCCAGGCCGACGAAGCCGAGCACGAACACGGCGATCAACAGCACGAACGGCAGCCAGCACAGCTCGCCGCGCACCAAGCGCGTCGGCAGCACGCGGCGCAACACCAGCAGCGCGCCCGCGGTGGTGGCCGGAATCACCAGCAGCGCGATGATCTGCGGCAGCGCGAACCAGCGCTCGCGCACCGTGGTGCTGATCCAGGGCGTGGCCATCGAGATCAGCACCATGCCCAGCACCACCGGCCACCAGGCCTGCTGCGCCCAGCCGACGGCCTTTGCCTGCAAGTCGCCCTCAGTCTTCATGACGAGCCAGGCGGCGCCCAGCAGCACGTAGGCGGCCGGCAGCGTCAGCGCGATGGCAGCCGCGAACAGCGGGTAGTTCCAGCCCTCGCCGAAGCCGCTGATGTAGCGCCCGAGCATCCAGCCTTGCATCATCGACGCGAGCAGCGAGCCGCCGAAGAAGAGCCGGTTCCAAGCCGCCTTGTGGCTGTCGTGCGCCTTGACGCGGAAGTCGAAGGCCACGCCGCGCAACACCAGGCCGACCAGCATCAGGGTCACGGGCAGGTAGAGCTCGGTCAGGATCAGGCCATGGGCTTTCGGGAAGGCGATCAGCAGCATGCCCACGCCCAGCACGATCCAGGTTTCGTTCGCGTCCCAGAACGGCCCGATCGAGGCCACCATGATGTCCTTCTCGGCGTCGGTGGCGCGTGGCAGCAGCATGCCCACGCCCAGGTCGTAGCCTTCGCTGAGAACATAGACAAGCATCGACAGGCCCATCAGAGCCAGGAAGATCAACGGCAGGGCCTGGTCGAAGCTCATCGGGGCTCGCCACCACGCGTCGGGAACATGGCGGCAGCGACCGGCGCTCCCCCCGGGGCGGCGATGGCCGGCGACAGATCCTCGGGCTTTTCGGCCATGTGCTTCAGAACGAGAACGTAGGCGACGAGCAAGGCCAGGTACAGCGTGACATAGATCGCCAGCGTGAACGCGATCATCGAACCGGGTACGTTCGAGGCCACGTCGGCCACGCGCAGCAGGCCGTAGACGATGAAGGGCTGGCGGCCGATCTCGGTGACGTACCAACCGGCGACCGTCGCAACCCATCCAGAGAAGGTCATCGCCGTCAGCGTCCACAGCAATGGGCGTGGCA
>JADMJD010000186.1 GCA_018780805.1 Rubrivivax sp.
GCAGCGGCTTGTCGCTCACGCACAGCAGGGTGCCGTAGGGCACGCGGAAGCGGAAGCCGTTGGCCGCCAGCGTGGCGCTTTCCATGTCCAGTGCCACGGCGCGGCTCTGGCTGAAGCGGCGCTCCGGGCCCGGGTGCGGCAGCAGCTCCCAGTTGCGGTTGTCGGTGCTGGCCACGGTGCCGGTGCGCATGATGCGCTTGAGTTCGGCCGGCGGCACGCCGGTCACGTCGGCCACGGCGGCCTCCAGCGCGAGCTGGATCTCGGCCAGCGCGGGGATCGGCACCCACAGCGGCAGCTCTTCGTCGAGCACGTGGTCTTCGCGCACATAGGCGTGGGCCAGCACGTAGTCGCCCAGCTGCTGGCTGGTGCGCAGGCCGGCGCAGTGGCCCAGCATGAGCCAGGCGTGCGGGCGCAGCACGGCGATGTGGTCGGTGATGGTCTTGGCGTTGGCCGGGCCGACGCCGATGTTCACCATCGTGATGCCACCATGGTCGGGCCGCACCAGGTGGTAGGCCGGCATCTGCGGCAGCCGCGGCGGGGGTGTGCCGTGTGTGCCCGAAGGCGTGGTGACCACGTTGCCGGGCTCGACGAAGGCCGAGTAGCCGTTGCCGCCACTGGCCATGGCGGTGCGCCCCAGGCGCACGAACTCGTCGATGTAGAACTGGTAGTTCGTGAAGAGCACGAAGTTCTGGAAGTGCTCCGGCACGGTGCCGCTGTAGTGGCGCAGGCGGTGCAGCGAATAGTCCACACGCGGCGCAGTGAACAGCGCCAGCGGCTGCGCCTCGCCGGGCGCCGGTTCCCAGGTGCCGTTGGCGATGCCGTCGTCCATCGCGGCCAGGTCGGGCAGGTCGAAGAGGTCGCGCATCGCGTTGCGCTGCACCTGGCTCAGGTTGCCCTCCAGGTGGTCGTTTTCGGCCAGCGAAAAGTGCACCGGCATCGGCTGCGCGCTGGTGCCCACCTTCAGCGTGACGCCGTGGTTCTGCAGCAGCAGGCCGAACTGGTCTTCGAAGTAACGCTGGAACAGCTCCGGCCGGGTCAGCGTGGTCTCGTAGACGCCCGGGCCGGCCACGAAGCCATAGGCCAGGCGCGAATCGGCACGGGCCACGGTGTCGGTCTGCACCCGCACGAAGGGGTAACAGGCGCGCACGCGTTGCGCGGGGGTTTCGCCGGCCACGAAGCGTTGCAGCGCTTCGCGCAGGTGCAGCACGCTGGCGTCGTAGATGCGGCGCACCTGGGCCAGTGCGGCTACCGGGTCGTCGAAACGGGCGGGGGCGATGTAGGGCGGGGTCAACATGCCGGCATGGTACTCAGGCCGCACCGCCGGTGGATGACACGTCGTCCAGGTGCAGCGTGCAGTCCACGCGCAGCACCGTGTGCGGCGTCTCGGCCGTCACTTCGGAGACCGCGGTGTTGGCCAGCCGCGCCGGCAGGCTCAGATGGGCCGGCCAGTGCGCGTGGCGCTGCAGCGCGGCGTGGATCAGCAGCCCGTGCGACACCACCACCAGCAAGCCCGGCAGCGTGCTGCGCAGCGCCGTGGCCCGGGCCCATGCCTGGGCGGCGCGGGCGTGGAATTCGGCCATCGATTCACCGCCCTCGGGTGCGTCCAGCATCTCGGTGGGGTCGAAGTCCAGCGTGTCCCAGGGCCGGCCGCGCAACGCGCCGAAGTTGCGTTCGCGCAGCACCTCGTCTTCCTGCACCGGCAGGCCGGTGGCCGCGGCCAGCGCGGCGGCGGTCTGCCGCGCGCGCGGCATGTCGCTGCTCAGGATGGCCACCGGCCGCAGCGCAGCCAGCCGCGCCGCGGCGGCCGCGGCCTGCGCGAGGCCACGTGCAGAGAGCGGTGTGTCCGCAGGTTGCATGATGCGCGCGGCGTTCAGCGCGGTTTCGCCATGTCGGAGCCACAGGATCGTCATGGCCCGATGCTATGGTGCATTGATGACTGCCGTGCTCGACCCGCGCCAGGCGCGCGAACGCCGCCACTTGCTGGCTTGGCTGGGCAGCCTGCCGGTGCTGGCCGGCGGCTGCGCCGTGCAGCCCCTGCGTGGCGACGGCACACCGGCGCCGGCCCAGGTGGCACGTTTCAGCGACTCCCCCGCCGACGGCAGCCTGCCGCTGGGCTGGGACGAGTACCGCGTGCGGCGCGACATCCCGCCCAGCCGCTATTTCAGCGTCGACGACGACGGCGCCACGGTCTTGCGCGCCACCTCGCAGCGGGGTTCCAGCGGCCTGCGCTGCGCGGTGGACGCCGACACCACGCAGCGCCCGTGGATCGAGTGGCGCTGGCGGGCCCAGGCCGTGCCGGCCGGTGCGCGCGCCGACGAACTGGACCTTGACGACAGCCCGGCGCGGGTGGTGCTGGCTTTCGACGGTGACATCGCCACGCTGCCGTTGCGTGACCGCATCTTCTTCGAGCAGGTGGAGCTGTTCACCGGCCAGCGCCTGCCCTATGCGATGTTGATGTACGTCTGGGACGCCACCTTGCCGCTGGGCCGCGTGGTGCCCTACAGCCGCAGCGGCCGCATCCGCAACCTGGTGGTGCACAGCGGCGGACAGGGCACCGGGCGCTGGGAATCACACCGCCGCCACCTGGGGGACGATTTCCGCCAGGCCTTTGGTGAAGCACCGGGCCGGCTGGTCAGCGTGGGTGTGCTGACCGACGCCGACGACCTGAAACAACCGATGTTGACCGACTACGGCGACATCAGGCTGCTCAGCGCCTGATCATCGGCGTCCGCGTCCGCCTGGCCGTTCAGTTGCACACGGCTGCGCCCATTGCGTTTGGCGGCCAGCAGCGCATCGTCAGCGGCTTTCAGCAGCGCGTCGGGTGAGCCGGCCAGCCCCGTGTCGGCCACGCCGGCCGAAAAACTCAGGCCTTCCAGTGTGGTCTTGCCCAATGTGAAACGCTGGGCCCGCCAGCGCCGCAACAGGGCCTGCGCCTTGCGCCGCGCGGCGGCCGCGTCGGTGCGCGGCATCAACAGGCAGAACTCCTCGCCGCCGTAACGGCATGCCACGTCGCTGCGCCGGCTCTGGCTGGCCAGCAGCTCGCCGAAGGCGGCCAGCAACTGGTCACCCGCCGCATGGCCGTGGCGGTCGTTCACCTGTTTGAAGTGGTCCAGGTCGATGATCACCAGGGCCAGCGGTTGGGCCTCGCGCCGTGCCAGCGCGTGCAGTTGCGGCAGGGTGTCGTTCAGGTGGCGGCGGTTGAAGAGGCCGGTCAGGGTGTCCTGCGTGGCCTGCTCGCGCAGCGCCTCCTGCAGCGCCTGCACTTCGCGCACACGGCGCGACAGTTCTTCGTTGATGGCCACCAGTGCACCGCGGGCGCGTTCGGTGGCGCGTTTGGCGGCGTCGGTTTCGTCCAGCCGGTGCTGCAGGCGCAGCAGCTCGGTCTGCAGCGTGGCCGACTGGTAACGTGCCTGCGACGCGCGTTGCGCCTGGCACCGCTGCACGGTTTGCCAGTGCTGCAGCGCGGCCAGCGCCGGCGCGCTGCGGCCGGCACGCCGCCAGGCCTCGGCCAACACGTCGAAGTACAGCGCGCGCAGGCGCAGGCTCTGGCCGTCGATGGCGTCGTCCTGTGCCTGGGCCTGCACCGGCAGCAAGGCCTTGACCGCCCGCAGCGGGCGGTTCTGGGCCAGCGCCAGCAAGGCCGCTGCTGCGGCCTGTTCCAGGTGTTCGTCAGGCAGGCGGGGCGGGCTGTCGGCCAGCGCACGCGCCACCAGCTCGGCGCCCAGGCGCTGTTCCCCCGCTTTCAGCGCGGCAATGGCCAGGGTTTCGTAGTGCGGCGCGATCGTGCCGCGCCCGTCGGCCGTGGCGGGCATGCCGGCCAGGATGCGCACATCGGCCAGCGCTTCGTTGGCGCGGCCGAGTTCGGTCAGGCAGGTCACGCGGTTGATCCACAACACCGCCGACAACCGCGGGTTGTCGAACTCGCGGCAGCGCGCCAGGCCCGCGCCGACGTGGCGCAGCGCTTCTTCGAAATCACCGATCTGCATCAGCTCGTGCGACAGATTGCAATGCAGCACCGTGTCAAAGCCGCGGCCGCGGCGCGGGCCGGCATCACGCAAGGCCTGGAACATGTAGGCAAAGGCCTGGGCCGAATCGCCGTAGGCCGAATAACAGCCGGCGATGGCGTTCAGCATCACGGCGCGCTGCGTGGGGTTCAAGACCCGCATGCCTTCATCGCGCAGCGGCAGCACCTGGGCCAGCGCGTCACTGAAACGGCCCTGGCGCCACAGTGCACGCCCGACGGTGGCGCGCGCGAGGATCAGCCCGGGCCGGTCACCGGCACGCTGGAAACAACGTTCGGCGGTGCGCAGTTCCTGCTCGGCCTGCGGCGCGGTGCCGTAATACAGGCAGTGCATGCCGCCCACCAGCCGTGCCCAGCCTTCGGCCGCAGGCTCACGCGCCGCCTCTGCCGCGGCAATGGCCCGCGTGGCGGTGGCCCGGGCCTGGGCGGCGTTGACGTGCAGGAGGTTCCAGGCCCGGTGGGCTTGGCGCAGCGCGGGGCTGGCGGTCGGCATGGGCGGCGATCATAGGCCGCCGCCCCGCGGTCAGGCCCATCAAGTGGTAACGCTCCCCCACTGTGGGGGCGTCACATGCTCCGCCGGTACTGCCCGCCCACCTCGAACAAGGCATTTGTGATCTGCCCGAGCGAACAAACGCGCACCGCGTCGATCAGCACCTCGAACACGTTCTGGTGGTCGATCACGGCCTGCTGCAGCCGTTGCAGCATCGCCGGCGCTGCGGCGGCATGGCGGGTGTGGAAGTCCGCCAGACGCTGCAGCTGGCTCTGTTTTTCTTCTTCGGTGCTGCGCGCCAGCTCGATGTGCGGCGGCACGGCATCGGTGTGTGGGTTGCGGAAGGTGTTGACGCCGATGATGGGGTGCTCGCCGGTGTGTTTGAGCATCTCGTAATGCATGCTCTCTTCCTGGATCTTGCCGCGCTGGTAGCCGGTTTCCATCGCGCCCAGCACCCCGCCGCGCTCGGCGATTTTTTCGAACTCCGCCAGCACCGCTTCTTCCACGAGTTCGGTCAACTCGTCGATGACGAAGGCGCCCTGGTTGGGGTTCTCGTTTTTCGCCAGGCCCCACTCGCGGTTGATGATGAGCTGGATCGCCATCGCACGCCGCACGCTCTCTTCGGTCGGCGTGGTGATCGCTTCGTCGTACGCGTTGGTGTGCAGGCTGTTGCAGTTGTCGTAGACCGCGATCAGCGCCTGCAGCGTGGTGCGGATGTCGTTGAACGCGATCTCCTGCGCATGCAGGCTGCGTCCGCTGGTCTGGATGTGGTATTTCAGCTTCTGGCTGCGGTCGTTGGCGCCATAGCGGTCGCGCATCGCCACGGCCCAGATGCGGCGTGCCACGCGGCCCAGCACGGTGTACTCCGGGTCCATGCCGTTGCTGAAGAAGAAGCTCAGGTTGGGCGCGAAATCATCGATGTGCATGCCACGCGCCAGGTAGGCCTCGACAAACGTGAAGCCGTTGCTGAGCGTGAAGGCGAGCTGGCTGATCGGGTTCGCGCCCGCTTCGGCGATGTGGTACCCCGAGATCGACACCGAATAGAAGTTGCGCACGTCGTGGTGCACGAAGTACTGCGCGATGTCGCCCATCACCTTCAGGCTGAACTCGGTGCTGAAGATGCAGGTGTTCTGGCCCTGGTCTTCCTTCAGGATGTCGGCCT
>JADMJD010000177.1 GCA_018780805.1 Rubrivivax sp.
CCAGCGCATCGCGATCGCCCGCGTGATGCTGAAGGACGCGCCCATCCTGCTGCTGGACGAAGCCACCAGCGCGCTGGACAGCGAGGTCGAACAGGCCATCCAGGCCAGCCTGTACAAACTGATGGAAGGCAAGACGGTGGTGGCCATCGCGCACCGGCTGTCCACCATCATGGCCATGGACCGGCTGGTGGTGATGGACCACGGCCGCATTGTCGAGCAGGGCACACACGCTCAACTGCTGGCCACCGGTGGTTTGTATGCGCGGCTCTGGGCGCACCAGAGCGGCGGGTTCCTGGGAGAAGAGGCCGAGGATGCCGATGGCGCCGAGGCCGCCGTGCCGGCCTGAGTGCAGCCTCAGCCGCGCCGGCGCGCGGCGCGGCGCGAGGCCGCCACCGCCAGCAGCCCGGCCAGGCCCACCAGGGCCAGGCCCGCGGGCTCGGGCACGTCGTGCGGCAGCGGCGGGGGCGGCAACTGGGCGTCGTGGAAGCGGATGTTGTCGAAGAACACATCGCCGGTGACGCCGCCCGAGCCGACGTAGTCCTCGAACATCAGGCGCACGGTCTGGCCGATCTGCGACGTGAAGGTCAGCGAGTAGGTCTCCCAGACACCGGTGTCGTACAGGTTGATGAAGGGCGAGGTGTAGTTGTCCAGCGTGCCGGCGATCCACTGGTGCGTGCCGGGTGTGGACTGGCTGATGCCGAAGAAGCCGCCCAGGTCACCCAGCCGGCTGCCGGGTTTGGCCAGGCCCAGGTAGTCGAAGCTGACGGTGAACTGCCCCGACGCGGTGATGTAGTCGGCGCTGTAGATGCTGCCGCCGCTGCCCAGCTGAGGGAAACCCAGCACGTGGTTGCCGCTGTTCAGCGGGTCGTTCACGATGGCCGCCTGTGTGATGGGGCCACCGCCGATGCCCGTCCACGCACTGAGCGTGCCTTCGAAGTCTTCGGCGAAGGTGGACACCGTGGCTGCCCCCGCGAACAAGGGGGACAGCAGGCAGGCGCTGGCGATCAGCAGGGGCAGGCGGCGGGTCATGGCAGTCCTTGGGTCGGTGGGAATACGCGGTCGTGGGCAAGAGGTGTGCCAACTGCGAATTTGTGTGTGTTGGCGGGCACTTGGCGATGGGCGTCCCAAACAGCGGCAGCGGGCTGTCAAAACCTCCGACAGCGCAGCTGTTGGGCGGCGATAAAAAACGTTACGCAGCGTGGCCGGGGCGAAAGGATCACGGCCCGCCAGCCGGGCACGATGGCGTCACCCTCCCACCTGACCCCCTGACACAAGGAAGCCTCTCATGAAGACCTGGATCAAACGCAGCCTCATCGGTGTGTTCAGCGCCGCCGTGCTGTTCGGCGGTTTTGCCGCCTACGCCCACCGCCAGAGCGGCTGGCACGCGATGAGCACCGGCGACCTGGCGCAGGCCAAGACCCGCGTGGTCGACATGGCCGCCAATCGCCTGGACCTGGACGCCGCGCAGAAGGCCAAGCTCGGTGTGCTGGCCGACCAGTTGCTGGCCCAGCGCCAGGCGCTGGTGGCCGGCGGCGACCCGCGCGCCCAGGTGCAGGCCCTGGTGGCCGGCAACAGCTTTGACCGTGCCGCGGCGCAGGCGCTGCTCGATGGCAAGACCCAGGCGGTGCAGGCCGGCGGGCCGGCGCTGATCGCGGCCTTTGGCGACTTTTACGACAGCCTGCAGCCCGAACAGCAAACCAAGCTGCGCGAGCTGATGCAGCGCGGCGGCCGGCATGGCGAACGCGGTGAGCGCGGCGAGAAGGGCGAGCGCCACGGCCGCGGTTGATACAGTGCCGCCATGCATGCGGTGCTGCTGATCGACGACGACGAAGAACTGGCCGCGCCGCTGGCGGCTTACCTGCGCCGCTTCGACCTCGCGCTCGAAGTGGCGCACCGCCCCTCCACCGGCCTGGCGCGGCTGGCGCAAGGCGGCATCGAAGCCGTCATCCTGGACGTGATGCTGCCGGAGATGGACGGCTTCGAGCTGCTGCGCCGCATCCGCCAGGGCAGCGACATCCCGGTCCTGATGCTCACCGCGCGCGGTGAACTCAGCGACCGTGTGGTCGGCCTGGAGCTGGGCGCCGATGACTACCTGCCCAAACCCTTCGAGCCGCGCGAGCTGGCGGCACGGCTGCAGACCATCCTGCGCCGCGCGCGCAGCGCACCCAGCGGCGCAGTGCTGCGTTTTGAAGGCCTGGCCATCGACACCGACCGACGCGAGGTGCGTCGCCAGGGTGAGCTGCTGGCCCTGACCGGCACCGAATTTGAGCTGCTGTGGCTGCTGGCGCGCGAGCCGCAGAAGGTCTTCAGCCGCGATCAGATCCTGAACCAGCTGCGGGGGCAGGACGCCGAGCTCTTCTCGCGCGCGGTGGACATCCTGGTGAGCCGGCTGCGCCGCAAGCTGGAGCCGCTGGACGCGATCAAGACCCTGCGCAACGCCGGCTACACGCTGGCCTTGCCGCGCCTGCCGTGAAAGCCGGCGCCTGGTGGCAGTGGAAACGTGCCATCGGCTGGCGCCTGGTGGCGTTGTTTCTGCTGCTGGCCGTGGCCATCAGCGCGGTGTTCCTGCTCGGCCTGCAACGCGCCTTGATGGGCGGCTGGCAGGGTTATGCCCGCCCGATGTTGACCGACTATGCCGACCGGCTGACGGCCGAGATCGGCAGCCCACCCAGCCGGGCACGGGCCGAGGACATCGTGGCGCGGCTGCCGATCACGGTGCACATCGAAGGCCCGCGCTTGCAATACGACTCGCACCCGCGGCGCCGCTGGGCCGAACATTTCGAAGACGACGACGAAGAGCGCTTCAGCCTCACCCGGCGCACCGCCGACGGCCACCTGATCCGCTTCGGCCTGGCCGAGCCCGACCGGCCGGACCGGCCGCGCCGGTGGGGCTGGGTCACGCTGGCGCTGCTGCTGGCCCTCACCGCCGCGGCCTACGCGCTGGTGCGGCGCTGGCTCAAGCCGCTGGACGACATCGGTGCCGGCGCCGAGCGTTACGGCCAGGGCGATTTCAGCCGGCCGATCGCGGTGCGGCGCGACGACGAGCTGGGTGACCTGGCCGGCCGCATCAACCGCATGGCCGATGGCCTGCACGGCATGCTGGACGCCAAGCGCGCGCTGCTGCTGGCCATCAGCCACGAGCTGCGCAGCCCACTGACCCGGGCGCGCCTCAACGCCGAGCTGCTGCCCGAGGGGCCGGAACAACAAGCGGTGGTGCGCGATCTGGCCGTGATGCGCGACCTCGTCACCGACCTGCTGGAAAGTGAGCGCCTGGCCGGCGGCCATGTGGTGCTGCAGGCCGAGCCCACCGACCTGGCTGCTCTGGTTCGGGAGCAGCTGGCCGCTCAGCCTGGCAATCCACCCGTGGCGTTGGCGCTGGAGACCGGCCTGCCGCAGCTGCACCTGGACCGGGTGCGCATCCGCCTGCTGCTGCGCAACCTGGTGGACAACGCGCTGCGCCACGGCGCCGGCGGGCCGCCGCCCCAGGTGAGCCTGCACCGGGATGCCGACCACCTGCTGCTGACGGTGCGCGACCACGGCCCCGGCGTGTCACCGGAGCACCTGGCGCACCTGGCCGAAGCCTTCTACCGCCCCGACAGCGCCCGCACCCGCGCGGCGGGTGGTGTGGGCCTGGGCCTGCACCTGTGCCAGCTGGTGGCGCAGGCGCATGGCGGCACGCTGTCGGTGCAAAACGCCCAGCCGGGTCTGGCGGCGCGTGTCCGGCTGCCGATCACTTCCAAAGCTGCTTGAGCCGCGCGTCGCGCCCGCAGCTGGCGCGGTAGTACTGGTAGCGCACGGGGTTTTTCTTGTAGTAGTCCTGGTGGTAGGTCTCGGCCGCGGTGAAGGGGCCGGCCAGTACGATCTGCGTGACGATGGGCTCGGGGAAGGGTTTGTTCTTCTCCAGCGCCGCCTTAGACGCTTGCGCTGCGGCCAGCTGCGCTGCGTCGTGCGCAAAGATGGCGGTGCGGTAGGAGTTGCCGACGTCGCAGAACTGGCGGTCGGGCGTGGTCGGGTCGATGGTGCGCCAGAAGTGCGCCAGCAGCTGCTCGTAGCTCAGCTTGGTTGGGTCGTAAACGATTTCCACCGCCTCGGCGTGGCCGGTGGTGTTGCTGGAGACCTGTTCGTAGGTCGGCTTGGCCGTCTTGCCGCCGATGTAACCCGAGGTGGTGGCGATCACACCCGGCAGCTTGTCGAAATCGGCCTCCACGCACCAGAAACAGCCGCCGGCCAGCGTGGCCTTGGCGGTGGTCTGTGCCCACGCCGGGGCGGCTGCTACCGTCAAGCTGCCCATCAGCAGGGCCAGAACAAGTTTTTGCATGGTGTTGTGCTCGCTGGAAAACAGGGCTTCAGTCGCGCGGGCGTGCCGAAGCTGACAGGACCCGGGACAATACGGGCTTATGTCCGCCCTCGCTCCGCCCCCGCCCAAGCCCCTGACCGGCTACAAGCCCTATTGGGCCAAACGTTTCGGGCCGGCGCCGTTTTTGCCGATGAGCCGGGCCGAGATGGACCGCCTGGGCTGGGACAGCTGCGACATCATCGTTGTCACCGGCGACGCCTACGTGGACCACCCCAGCTTCGGCATGGCCGTCATCGGCCGCACGCTGGAGGCGCAGGGTTTCCGCGTTGGCATCATCGCGCAGCCCGACTGGCAGCGCGCCGAGCCCTTCCAGGCCCTGGGCAAACCGAACCTGTTTTTCGGCGTCACCGCCGGCAACATGGATTCGATGATCAACCGCTATACCGCGGACCGCAAGATCCGCAGCGACGACGCCTACACACCCGGTGACGTGGGCGGCAAACGGCCCGACCGCGCCTGCCTGGTCTACGCACAGCGCTGCAAGGAGGCCTACAACGAGGTGCCCATCGTGCTGGGCGGCATCGAGGCCAGCCTGCGCCGCATCGCGCACTACGACTACTGGCAGGACAAGGTGCGCCGCAGCATCCTGGTCGACAGCAAGGCCGACCTGCTGCTGTACGGCAACGCCGAGCGCGCCATCATCGAGATCGCGCACCGCCTGGCCAAACGCGAGCCGGTGAGCCAGCTGACCGACGTGCGCGGCACCGCCTTCATGGTGCGGCGTGAACATGCGGCCGTGTTGGCCGACTGGCAGCAGATCGATTCCACCGAGGTCGACCGCCCGGGCCGTGTGGACGCCCACATCAACCCCTACCTGACGCTGGAAGAACAGGCCGGCGCGCAGGGCACCAGCTGTGCGGCGGAAACTGCCAACGAGAGCGCCAGCTCCCCACCGGCCAAAGCCGTGGTGGCCATGCCCGTGAGCCGGCGTGTGGTGATGCCGCCGCGCGAGCGCACCGTGATCCGGCTGCCGTCCTACGAGCAGGTGAAAAGCGACGCCGTGCTCTACGCCCACGCCAACCGCGTGCTGCACCTGGAGACCAACCCCGGCAACGCCCGTGCGCTGGTGCAGCGGCATGGCGAGCGCGATGTGTGGATCAACCCGCCGCCGATCCCGCTGGCGACGGCCGAGATGGACCATGTGTTCGACCTGCCGTACGCGCGCAGCCCGCACCCGGTGTACGCCGACGAGACCGGCGGCCACGACGGCCCGACCAAGATCCCGGCCTGGGAGATGATCCGCTTCAGCGTGAACATCATGCGCGGCTGTTTTGGCGGCTGCACCTTCT
>JADMJD010000229.1 GCA_018780805.1 Rubrivivax sp.
CGCCAGATGAAGGGCGTGAAGATCAGCTGCATCGCCAGCTCCATCTTGCCGCCGGGCACGACCACGGTGTTGGCGCGCGACATGAAGCTGTCGTTGATCATGTTCAGCAGGTAGGGGAAGTCGATGCCCTTGGGGTTGGCAAAGCGGATCACGCAGATGCTTTCATCGGGGCTGGGGATGTCGCGTGCGATGAAGGGGTTGCTGGTGTCCACGCAGGGCACACGCTGAAAGTTCACGTGCGTGTGCGCAAACTGCGGGCAGATGTAGTTCACGTAATCCGGCATGCGGCGCAGGATGGTGTCGGTCACGGCCTCGGTGCTGTAGCCGCGTTGTTTTTTGTCGCGGTAGAGCTTCTGGATCCACTCCAGGTTGATCACCGGCACCACGCCAATCAGCAGGTCGGGGTGCCTGGCGATGTTGACCTCGGGCGTGACCACGGCGCCATGCAGGCCCTCGTAGAACAGCAGGTCGGTGCCTTCGGGCACGGCCTCCCAGGGTGTGAAGGTGCCGGGCTCCTGTTTGTAGGGCGCGGCTTCTTCGGCGTCGTGCAGGTATTTGCGGCGCTGGCCGGTGCCGGTTTCGCCATAGCTGCGGAACAGCTGCTCCAGTTCGGCGAACAGGTTGTTGTCCGGTCCGAAGTGGCTGAAGTGCTGGTTGCCGGCTTTTTCGGCCTCGGCGGCGCGCTTTTTCATCTCCTTGCGGTCGTAGCGGTGGAAGCTGTCGCCTTCGATCACCGCGGCGCTGACTTTCTCGCGCCGGAAGATGTTCTCGAAGGTGCGTGTGACCGACGTGGTGCCGGCGCCGGACGAGCCGGTGATCGCGATGACGGGGTGGCGGTGGGACACTGTTTTGTCTCCTCAATCTCTGAACAGGCTGCGCGCGGCAAACAAGGGGGTGTTCTTCTCGTCCTCCTGCGGCTCGTGGTGGTAGCGCTCGATGCGTTCGACCTCGTTTTTCGAGCCGAACACCAGGCCGATGCGCTGGTGCAGCGACGAGGGCTTCACGCCCAGCACCGGCTGGCGCCCGGTGCTGGCGCGGCCGCCAGCCTGCTCCATCACGAAGCCGATGGGGTTGGCTTCGTACAGCAGCCGCAGGCGCCCCGGTTTGGCCAGGTCCTTGGTGTCGCGCGGGTACAGGAACACGCCGCCGCGCGTGAGGATGCGGTGCGCCTCGGCCACCATGCTGGCGATCCAGCGCATGTTGAAGTCCTTGCCGCGCGGGCCGGTCTGGCCGGCCAGGCATTCGTCGACGTAACGTTTGACCGGCGGCTCCCAGAAGCGGCTGTTGGAGCTGTTGATCGCAAACTCGCGGGTGTCGGCCGGCACCTGCATGGCGGGGTGCGTGAGCTTGAACTCGCCGATGTTCGGGTCCAGCGTGAAACCGACGACACCGTTGCCGACCGTGAGCACGAACATCGTCGTCGGGCCGTACAAGGCATAGCCTGCCGCCACCTGCTGTGCGCCGGGCTGCAGGAAGTCGGCCTCGGTCACGTCGCGCCCGCTGTCCACCACGTCGGGCGGCGCGCGCAGGATGGAAAAGATGCTGCCCACCGAGACGTTCACGTCCAGGTTGCTGCTGCCGTCCAGCGGGTCGAAGACCAGCAGGTACTTGCCGCGGGTGTACTCGGCCGGGATCTGGTAGGGCTTCTCCATCTCCTCGGAGGCCATGCCTGCCAGGTGGCCGGACCACTCGGTCTGCTTGATCAGCATGAGGTTGCTGATGATGTCCAGCGGCTTCTGCTCTTCGCCCTGCACGTTGACGTCGCCACCGGCCGGTGCCTCCGCGAGCGCTCCCAGCGCCACCTGCCGAGCGATGGCCTTGCAGGCGATGGAGACGTCCAGCACCAGCGCGTTCAGCTCGCCGCTGGCCTGCGGGAAACGGCGGCGTTGTTCGATCAGGTACTGCGTCAGCGTGCGCTTCTTGGACAGCGGCATGGTGCTCTTTCGGGTCAGGTCGTCAGGTCGTGGTCTGGAACACGCGGCTGGCCAGCAGGTCGGCCGCGGTCAGGGTGCAGAGGTCGTCTTCGGTCAGCACGCGGTCGCGGTCGGCGAACAGCCGGCTGGCTTGCCGCAGGCGCGCGCGGTCGAGTGCGTTGCGCACGCTGCGGGCGTTGGCAAAGTGCGGCTGCACGATGCGGCGCTCCAGGTACTGGTGCATCACCGCGTCGGTGCCGGTGTCGAAGCGGTAGTGCTGGGTGTGCAGCATCCGCTGCGCGATCTGCAGCAGTTCGTCGACACCGTAGTCGGGGAAGTCGATGTGGTGCGCGATGCGGCTGCTCATGCCGGGGTTGGACTGGAAGAAGTTGTCCATGCGGTCCTGGTAGCCGGCCAGGATGACCACGAGGTCGTCGCGCTGGTTTTCCATCACCTGCAGCAGGATCTCGATGGCCTCGGCGCCGTAGTCACGTTCGTTCTCGGGTTTGTAGAGGTAATACGCCTCGTCGATGAAGAGCACACCCCCCATGGCCTTCTTCAGCACCTCTTTGGTCTTGGGTGCGGTGTGGCCGATGTACTGGCCCACCAGGTCGTCGCGGGTCACGGCGACCAGATGGCCTTTGCGCACATAACCCAGGCGGTGCAGGATCTCGGCCATGCGCATGGCCACGGTGGTCTTGCCGGTGCCGGGGTTGCCGGTGAAACACATGTGCAGGCTGGGCGCCTCGGCGGGCAGGCCCAGGTTGCGCCGCAGCTTGTCGATGACCAGCAGCGCCGCAATGTCGCGGATGCGTTGTTTCACTGGCGCCAGGCCCACCAGGTCGCGTTCCAGCTCGTCCATCACGCCTTCGACCTGGCTCTCGCGCAGCACCTCGGCGACGGTGCGGGCGACACTGCTCGGCTGCGCCGGGGCAGCCGCGGGCGCTGCGGCGCTGCCCGGGATGTTGTACAGCGGCGCGTTCACTGGACCACCCTCCGCACTGCGTGCTCCGGGATTCGCGCTGGGCAGCGGCCCTGCGCGCTCATGCCAGCTCCCGGCGCATGGCGTCAATCACGGCCTTGTAGCTGGGCTGGCCGAAGATGGCGCTGCCGGCGACGAAGGTGTCGGCCCCGGCATCGGCCACGCGGCGGATGTTGTCGACCTTGATGCCACCGTCCACCTCCAGCCGGATGTCGCGGCCGCTGTGCTCGATCAGCCGGCGCGCCTGCTCGCACTTGCGCAGCGTGTGTTCGATGAAACTCTGGCCGCCGAAGCCGGGGTTCACGCTCATCAGCAGCACGACGTCGATCTTGTCGAGTGTCCAGGTCAACAGGTCCAGCGGTGTGGCCGGGTTGAACACCAGGCCACATTGTTTGCCCTCGGCCTTGATCAGCTGCAGCGTGCGGTCCACATGGGCGCTGGCCTCGGGGTGGAAGGTGACGATGTCGGCGCCGGCGCGGCAGAAGGCCTGGGCCAGGGCATCCACCGGCTGCACCATCAGGTGCACATCGATCGGCGCCGTGGTGTGCGGGCGCAGCGCCTGGCAGACCATGGGCCCGAAGGTGAGGTTCGGTACGTAATGGTTGTCCATCACGTCGAAATGGATCCAGTCGGCGCCGGCCTCGACCACCGCCCGCACCTCGTCGCCCAGGCGGGCGAAGTCGGCCGAGAGCAACGAAGGAGCGATGCGGTAGCGCATGGTCGGGCCTCCTGGTGCGCGTTTCAGTAGCGCTGTGTTTCGGGTTTGTCGGTGGCGTAGCTGTGCACCGTGTAGCGCATGCTGCGTCCCTCCACCTCCTGCCGCACCAGGCCGAAGCCGGGCTCCACCGCCGGGCGGTTGACGATGAAGCTCATCGCGATGGATTCCACGCCGCGGGTGCTGTCAAAGGCCATCAGCCGGATGTACAGGCTGGGGAAGGTCTTGCGGCAGTTGTTCAGCTCCATCAGCACACCCGCGGCGTCCTGCAGGTCGAACATCGGCATGCCGAACATCTCCCAGTAGGTGTTGCGCGGATGCGGGTCGTCGGTGTATTCAATGCTCCAGGCGTAGCCTTTTTGCAGGCCGTAGTCGATCTGCATCGCGATCTCGGCATCGCTGAGCTCGGGCAGGAAGCTGAACTGGCCCTGGGTGATGCGGCCGGTGGGGTTGGTCATCATGGTCGTGGTCTCCTTGGATCGCGTTCAGGCCACGCCAGGCGTCACGGCGTAGTCGCTGGTGTCGGTGGACGTGTAGTTGAAGCTGATGTCGCCCCAGGTGTCCAGGGCCTGCTTCAGCGGGGTGCAGAACTGGGCCGCCTTCTTCAGGATGTCCGGGCCTTCGTTCAAGATGTCCTTGCCCTCGTTGCGTGCCTTCACCATGGCCTCCAGCGCCACACGGTTGGCCACGCCACCGGCCTGGATGCCGGCCGGGTGGCCGATGGTGCCGCCGCCGAACTGCAGGATCACGTCGTCGCCGAACAGGTGCAGCAGCTGGTGCATCTGGCCCGCATGGATGCCACCGCTGGCCACCGGCATCACCTTCTTCAGGTCGCACCAGTCCTGGTCGAAGTAGATGCCGCGCGGCAGGTCCACCTTGTTGTGGGACTCGCGGCAGACGTTGTAGTAGCCCTGCACCGTCATCGGGTCACCTTCGAGTTTGCCCACGGCGGTGCCGGTGTGCATGTGGTCCACGCCCGCCAGACGCAGCCATTTGGCGATGACGCGGAAGCTCACGCCGTGGTTCTTCTGCCGTGTGTAGGTGCCGTGGCCGGCGCGGTGCAGGTGCAGGATCATGTCGTTGCGGCGGCACCATTCACCCAGGCTCTGGATGCAGGGCCAGCCGACGATGAGGTCGATCATGATCACCACGCTGCCCAGCTGCTTGGCCAGCTCTGCACGTTCGTAGATGGCTTCCATCGTGCCCGCGGTCACGTTCAGGTAGCTGCCCTTCACCTCGCCGGTCATCGCGCTGGCCTTGTTGACGCCGTCCATCACGTACAGGAAGCGGTCACGCCAGTGCATGAAGGGCTGCGAGTTGATGTTCTCGTCGTCCTTCATGAAGTCCAGGCCACCCTTCAGGCCCTCGTAGATCACACGGCCGTAGTTGCGTGCGCTCAGGCCCAGCTTGGGTTTGGTGGTGGCGCCCAGCAGCGGGCGGCCGAACTTGTCCAGCCGTTCACGTTCGACGATCAGGCCGGTGGGCGGGCCCTTGAAGGTCTTGACCAGGGCCACCGGCACGCGGATGTCTTCCAGGCGGGCGGCTTTCAGCGGCTTGAAGCTGAAGACGTTGCCGATCAGGCTGGCCGTGATGTTGGCGATCGAGCCTTCTTCGAACAGGATGATGTCGTAGGCCACCCAGGCGAAGTACTCGCCCGGCCGGCCCGGCACGGGCTCGACCTTGTAGCACTTGGCGCGGTAGTTCTCGCAGGCCGTCAGCCGGTCGGTCCACACCACCGTCCAGGTGGCGGTGCTGCTCTCGCCGGCCACGGCGGCGCCGGCTTCCACCGGGTCCACGCCTTCCTGCGGCGTGATGCGGAACAGGCAGATGGTGTCGGTGTCCTTGGGCACGTAGTCGGGCACCCAGTAGCCCATCTGGCGGTACTTGAGCACCCCGGCGCTGTAGCGCTTCTTGGCGTCGGTGATCTGGGTGGCGTCGGCTTTCAGTCCAGCGTCGACAACGGTGTTCATGGCAGGTCTCCTGTGGGGGGATGGCTGCAATTTAAGTAATCACTTAAATAAGGTAAATTCAGATGATCTGATCTTTTGATTAAGAAGTTCTGAACCATGAACGTCACCTTGCGGCAGCTCAGGGTTTTTGCGGAGGTGGCGCGGCGGCTGAGTTTTGCGCGTGCCGCCGAGCTGCTGCACCTCACACCGCCGGCCGTGACCATGCAGGTGAAGGAGCTGGAGGCCGCCGTGGGCCTGCCGCTGTTCGAGCGCAGCGGCCGCCAGGTGTCGCTGACCACCGGCGGTGAGTACCTGCTGGTCTACGCCAGGCGTGTGCTGTCGGCGCTGAAGGACGCCGAAGACGCGATGGCGCGCCTCAAACATGTGGAAGCCGGCCGGCTGGACATCGGCCTGGTCAGCACCGCCAAGTACTTCGTGCCGCGGCTGCTGGCGCGGTTTCGCGAGCAGCACCCGGGCATCGAGCTGCGCCTGCAGGTGTCCGCCAACCGCGAGCAGTTGCTGGCGCTGCTGCGTGGCAACGAGATCGACCTGGCGGTGATGGGCCGCCCGCCGCGCGAGATGGCCTCGCGCGCCGAGCCTTTTGCGGCGCACCCGCAGGTGTTCGTGGCGCCGCCGGGGCATGCGCTCACGCGCATTGGCAGCGTGGCGCCGGCCGAACTGGAGGGTGTGCCCTTCATCGTGCGTGAGCCCGGCTCTGGCACCCGCAAGCACATGGCCGACTTTTTCGAGGCGCATCGCATCGCGCCCCGCATCGCGATGGAGATGCCCAGCAACGAGAGCATCAAGCAGGCGGTGATGGCCGGCATGGGTCTGAGTTTTCTCTCGCTGCACACCGTGGGGCTGGAGCTGCGCAGCGGCCTGCTGGCCATCGTGCCGGTGGAAGGCACACCCATCGTGCGCACCTGGAACGTGGTGCACCTGGCCGGCAAGACACTGTCACCGGCGGCCGAGGCGCTGCGTTATTTCATCCTCGAACATGGCGAGGCCCACCTGGCCGAACACGACCGGGCGCTGCTGCCTTGAAGGGCCCGCCTTGAATTGCGTGCCCGCCGGCCCATGTACGGCCGGTGGACATGCTGTTGGCCTGGGGCCTACTTCTTCTGATCGCCGCGCTGGCGGGCGCCGCGCTGGGCGGCCCCTGGCTGCTGCGGGTGTGGCGCCGGCAGCGCATCGTGCGCCAGCCCTTCCCGGCTGCCTGGCGCGACATCCTGCGCCGCCGGGTGCCGCTGGCGCGTGAATTGCCGGCCGCCCAGCAGCTGCGGCTGAAAAAACACATCCAGGTGCTGCTGGCCGAGGTGCCCTTCATCGGCTGCGCGGGGCTGGCCATCGACGACGAGGTGCGTGTGACCATCGCCGCACAGGCAGCGCTGTTGTTGCTGGGCCGTGGCGGCTCCTTCGGCAACCTGCGCGAGGTGCTGGTCTACCCGGGGCACTTTGTCGTCCCGGGCAGCCAGGCCGGGGCCGGTGGTGTGGTGCACGAAAGCCGGGACGTGCTGGCCGGCCAGAGCTGGCAGCGCGGGCAGGTGATCCTGGCCTGGGACGCGGTGCAGGCCGGCGCGGCCGACCCGCACGACGGTGGCAACGTGGTGTTGCACGAGTTTGCGCACCAGCTGGACCAGGACACCGGCGCCGCCAACGGCGCACCCTACGTGGGCCGCGGTGCCGCGCAGAGGCAGTGGGCGCGTGTGATGGCGCAGGAGTTCGCGCACCTGCAGGCGCGCCTGTTGCGTGCCGAGCCGGGTGTGCTGGACCCTTACGGCGCCAGCAACCCGGCCGAGTTCTTCGCCGTCGCCAGCGAACACTTCTTCGAACAACCCGCGGCACTGGCTGCCGAGCGGCCGGCGCTGTATGACCAGCTGCGGCGTTGTTACCGGCTGGACCCGCTGGCCTGGTGACCGGCAGGTCGCCGTCAGCGGTAGACCAGGTCGCGCAGCCCCAGCGACAGCACCGGCACGAAGCTGATCACCATCAGGCACAGCAGCACCACGCCGACGAAGGGCAACAACGCGGGCACGATGCGGTCCAGCGAGATGCGCGCCACGGTGCAGGCGGCAAACAGGTTCACGCCAAAGGGCGGCGTGATCATGCCCAGCGCCAGGTTCACCACCATGATGATGCCGAAGTGCACCGGGTCGATGCCGAAGTGCATGGCCACCGGCGCCAGGATGGGCGCCAGCACCAGGATGGCGGCGGCCGTCTCGATGAACATGCCGATGATGAACAGCGCCAGGTTCACGCCCAGCAGGAACAGCAACGGGCTGTGCAACACCAGCTTCAACCACTGGCCGATGGCGTCTGGCACACCGGCACGTGTGATCAGGAAGGCAAACAGCCCGGCGTTGGCGATGATGAACATGATCACCGCCGACGAGATCACGCTCTTCTTGAAGATGCGGTACAGGTCCTGCACGCCAATCTCGCGGTGGATGACCATGCCCACCACCAGCGCGTAGGCCACGGCCACGGCCGAGGCCTCGGTGGGCGTGAAGATGCCACCGTAGATGCCGCCCAGGATGATCACCGGCATCATCAGCGCCCAGCCCGCCTGCAGCGTGGCGCGGCCCACGCCGAGCCGGCCGTCGCCGTCGTTCTGGCCCCAGCCCTTCCACTTGCACCACAGCCAGACAAACAACATCAGTGCGCCGCCGATCAGCAGCCCGGGGCCGAAGCCGGCGATGAACAGCTCGCCGATGGACACCTCGGCCGCCACGCCGTACAGGATCATCGGGATGCTGGGCGGGATGACCACCCCCAGCTCGGCGCTGGTGGCCTGCAGTGCCGCGGCCCAGGGCGTGGGGTAGCCGTGTTTGATCAGCGCCGGGATCAGGATGGCGCCGATGGCAAAGGTGGTGGCCACGCTGGAGCCCGACACCGCGGCGAAGATCATGCAGGTCAGCACGCAGGTCATCGGCAGGCCGCCCTGCACACCGCCGACCAGGCTCTTGGCAAACTCCACCAGCCGGCGGCTGATGCCGCCGGTTTCCATCAGGTTGCCGGCGAGGATGAAAAACGGGATCGCGGCCAGCGGAAACTTGTTGATCGAGGAGAACATCTCCTTCACCGCGATCAGGATGTTGACCTCGGCCACGTGGATGCCCACCAGCGACGCCAGCCCGATGCTCACCGCCACCGAGATGCTGAGCGCAAAACACAGCACCATGGTCACCAGCATCGTGGTGGTCATGACGCGGTCTCCAGTTCCTGCCGCTGTGGGTCCAGCCAGTTGCCCAGCACGCCCAGCACCGAAAACACGCCGCCCACCGGCAGGGCCAGGTAAGCCCAGAACATCGAATACCCTTCCAGCCCGCTGATGGACTGCACCCGGCCGCGCTGCGCGTAGTCCCAGCCGACCCAGATCACCACCGCCAGCAGCAGCAAGGCGGCCAGTGCCACGGCCGTGTCCAGCACGCGGCGCCAGCGGCCCCGGCTGATGCGGTACAGCACATCCACGCTCACCATCGCCCCGGTGCGGAAGGCCAGCGGGATGCCCAGGAACACCATCCAGATCAGGCTGAAGCGGATCAGCACCTCGGTGCTTTCCGCGGGCTGCTCGATGACGAAACGCGTGATGATCTGCCACAGCCCCAGGGCCGCGGCCAGGGCCAGCATGGCGCAGGCCAGCGCCGTGGCCAGCGCCGTGCTGCCATGTTCCAGGCGCAGGAAAAGTTGCCGCACGGCGGTGGCCTCGCGCTTTACTTGAAGTTGCGGATGCGGTCGATGTTGGCCTTGCCGAACTGCTGCTCGAACTGGGCGTACACCGGCGTCAGCGCGGTCTGGAACTTGGCCTTGTCGACGTTTTCGACCACCTGCATGCCCTTGCTGCGCAGCTCGGCCACACCCTTGGCATCGTCTTCGTCCACCCGCGCGCGGTTGGCCTTGGTGGCCTCGCGCGCCGCGCCCAGGAAGGCCGCCTGGTCGGCCGCGCTCAGCTTGTCGAAGGCCGCCTTGTTCATCAGGAAGATCGCCGGGCTGTAGACGTGGCCGGTGAGCGAGAGGTGTTTTTGCACCTGGTCGAACTTGGCGGCCATGATCACCGACAGCGGGTTCTCCTGCCCGTCCACGGTGCCCTGCTGCAGCGCGGTGAACACCTCCGGGAAGGCCATCGGCGTGGTGATGATGCCGAAGCCCTTGTAGGCGGCCACGTGCACCGGGTTCTCCATCGTGCGCATCTTCAGGCCCTTCAGGTCATCAGGCGCGGTCACCGACCGTTTGCTGTTGGTCATGTGGCGCACGCCGTTTTCGGCCCAGGCCAGGGCCTTGAAACCCTTGGGCTCGAAGGCCTTCAACATCTCCTGGCCGATCGGGCCGTCGAGCACCGCACGCGCGTGGGCCTTGTCGCGGAACAGAAAGGGGATGTCGAGGATGCGCGCCTCGGGCACGAAGTTGGGCACCGGGCCGGTGCTGGTGAGCGTGAGTTCCTGCGTGCCCAGCTGCACGGCCTCGATGCTCTCGCGTTCACCGCCCAGTGAGCCGCTGTAGAACGGCTGCACCTTGATGCGGCCCTGGGTGCGGGTCTCGACTTCCTTGGCGAAGGTGTCGATGCCGATGCCCTGGTGCGAGTTCTGCGCGATGGAGATGCTGATCTTCATCGCCGTCTGTGCGTGGGCGGTGCCGAAGGCCGCAAGGCCCAGCAGGCCGGCCAGGGCGAGGCAGAGGGTGGTCTTTTTCATGGTGTGTTGTCTCCGGGTGGTGATTGAAGGTGCGGCCTGGGGTTCTAGCGCATGTTTCGGGGTGGCCACCCCCGTATCGGCCCCATGCGGGTGATGGTGGGTCGGCGTCAGGGCCGCCAGCCCAGGCCGTCGGATGTGCCGCGTGGCACGGCGCCTCTCGAGGGCCGGTACTCGCAGCCGATCCAGCCGTCCCAGCCGCTGGTGGCACTGAGCTCGTCGATGACCTGAAAAAGGTACTGGTGGTTCAGCTCGCCGATGTCGGGTTCGTGCCGCTGCGGCACACCGGCGACCTGGATGTGCCCGACCCGGCCCGTGGGCAGGTACTGGCGCAGTTTCATCGCCACATCGCCTTCCATGACCTGGCAGTGGTACAGGTCCATCTGCACCTTCAGGTTGGGGGCGCCCACGGCCAGCACCACCGCATGGCCTTCGTGCTGCCGGTTCAGGAAGTAGCCCGGCATGTCGCGGGTGTTGATGGGTTCGATCAACACGTCGCGCTGCACCGTGGCGGCCAGCTCGGCGGCCCAGGCCAGGTTGTGCTGGTAGGTGGACAGCAGCTCGGCGCGGTCGACGCCGGGTGGGGCCAGGCCGGCCATCACGTGCACCCGTGGGCAGGCCAGCGCCTGCGCGTAGTCGAGCGCGCGTGCAAAGCCGCTTCGGAACTCGGCTTCGCGGCCGGGCAGGCAGGCCAGGCCACGTTCGCCGGCGTCCCAATCACCGGGCGGGGCGTTGAACAACACCTGCTGCAGGCCATGGCCCTGCAGGCGCTGCGCCAGCAACGCCGGCTCGAAGGCGTAGGGGAACAGGTACTCGACGGCCTTGAATCCGTCATGAGCCGCAGCGGCAAAGCGGTCCAGAAAGGGGTGCTCGTTGTAGAGCATCGACAGGTTGGCGGCAAAGCGGGGCATGGGCTTCCTGTGGTTCAGTCTGGGGGTCACCAGCGGGCACCGAAATGCACGCGCAAGTCTTCAATTTGGTCGGGTGCCAGCGGTGCGGGCCGCGTCATCAGCCACAGGCGCGCGGTCTCTTCCAGTTCTTCCAGCACCGCGCTGGCTTCGGCCGGGCTGCCGTGCCACACCGTGGGGCCCAGCCGGTCCAGCATCACGGCGCGCAGCGGTGTGCTGGCGGCCTGCGCAGTGGCGATGCGCTGCGCCACCAGATCGGCCACCGCCGGGTCGCCGGGGCGGTGGTAGGGGATCAGCGGCACATGGCCGACCTTCATCACGAAGTAGGGCGTGATCGGGGGCACGATGTCGTCGGCGTGCCAGACGCCGGCCAGCGTGAGTGCCACCAGGTGTGTGGCGTGGGTGTGCAGCACGCAGTGCGCCTCGGGCTCGGCGGCGTAGATGCGGCGGTGCAGGGCCCAGGTCTTGGAGGCCCGCGCGCCGCTGAGCTGCTGGCCCTGAGGGTCCAGCTCGGCCAGCGACGCCGGGTCCAGCGTGCCCAGGCAGGCGTCGGTGGGCGTGATCAAAAAGCCGCCGTGTGGCAGCCGCACGCTGATGTTGCCGGCACTCGCGTGCACGTAACCGCGGGCGTACAAGGACGCACCGACGTGGCAGATGGCTTCGCGCAGCGCGGCACTCACGCGGCAGGCCCCAGCACCTTGAAGGCTTTGCTGAAAAAATCGGTGCTGCCGAAGTTGCCGGATTTCAGCGCCAGGTGCAGCGGCTGCCCGTTGGCCAAGGGCGATTGCACCGCCGTCCACGGCACGCCGGGATCAATCTGCGGGCCGATGGCCATCTGCTGCACACCCAGGGCCTGCACCACGGCGCCCGAGGTTTCGCCGCCTGCCACCAGCAGCTGCCGCACGCCGGCCTGCACCAGGCCACAGGCGATGGCGGCCAGGGTCACTTCGACCAGCGCGCCGGCCCGTGCCGCGCCCAGCTGCGCCTGCACGGCCAGCACCGCCGCCGGCTCGGCGGTGGCGTAGACCAGCACCGGGCCTTGCGCCAGCCGCGGCACCGCCCAGGCCAGGGCTTCGGCCACACCCTGCCTGCCCGCGGCCAGCGCCAGCGGGTCGAGCGCAAGCGCGGCGCCACCGGCCTGACGAAAGTGCTGCACCTGTGCGTTGGTCGCCAGCGAACAGCTGCCCGACACGATGGCACGTGGCCCCTGCGCGGGCGGCAGCCGATCCGCCGCCACGCCAGGCGTGACGCCCCAGTTGGGCGGCAGGCCGATGGCGATGCCCGACCCTGCGGTGACCAGCGGCATCCCGGCCAGCGCCAAGCCGATGCGCATCAGGTCGGCGTTGTCCACCGCATCGACGATGGCCACGCCCACACCCTCGGCCTGCAGCGCGGCAAAACGCGCGCGGATGGCCTCGGGCCCGCGGGCCACCACGTCCTGCGGCACCAGGCCCACGCGGCGGCGGGTCTGGGCCTGCATCACACGCACGAGGTTCGCATCGCGCATCGGCGTCAGCGGGTGGTCGCGCATGCCGCTGTCGCTGAGCAACACATCGCCCACGAAGAGGTGGCCCTTGAACACCGTGCGGCCGTTTTCCGGGAAGGCCGGGCAGGCGATGGTGAATCCTTGCCCCGCGCCGTGCAGTGCATCGAGCAAGGCATCGGTGACTGGGCCGATGTTGCCGGCCGTTGTGCTGTCGAAGGTGGAGCAGTACTTGAAGTAGATCTGCTGTGCGCCCTGCGCCTGCAGCCAGTGCAGCGCCTGCAGCGACATCGCCACCGCATCGGCCGCCGGGACGGTGCGCGACTTCAGCGCCACGACCACCACATCGGCGTCGGCAGGCACCTGGCCATCTGGCGATTGATCCGGCACGCCGATGGTCTGCACCGTGCGCATCCCGGCGCGCACCAGGTTGTTGGCCAGGTCGGTGGCGCCGGTGAAGTCGTCGGCGATGCAGCCGAGCTTCATGCCTTCTTCTCCGGCAGCGTGATGCCCGGGAAGATCTTGATCACCGCGCTGTCGTCCTCGCGCGCAAAACCTGCGGTGGAGGCCTGCATGAACATCTGGTGCGCGGTGGCGCTCAGTGGCAGCGGGAACTTGCTGGCGCGGGCCGTGTCCAGCACCAGGCCCAGGTCTTTCACGAAGATGTCCACGGCGGAGAGCGGCGTGTAGTCGCCGGCCAGCACATGGGCCATGCGGTTCTCGAACATCCAGCTGTTGCCGGCGCTGTGGGTGATGACCTCGTACAGCGCCGCGGCGTCCACGCCTTCACGCAGCCCCAGCGCCATGGCCTCGGCGGCGGCGGCGATGTGCACACCCGCCAGCAGCTGGTTGATGATCTTCACCTTGCTGCCGTTGCCGGCGCGGTCGCCCAGCTGGTAGACCTGGGCCGCCATCGCGGACAGTGCCGTGCCGGCCTTGGCGTACGCCGCAGCGGTGCCGGCCGTCATCATCGTCATCTGGCCACTGGCGGCCTTGGCGGCGCCACCGGAGATGGGCGCGTCCAGGTACAGCAGGCCCAGCGCGGCCAGGCGGCCCTCCAGCGCCACCGACCAGTTCGGGTCGACGGTGGAGCACATCACGAACAGGCTGCCGGGTTTCATCGCCGCCGCGGCGCCGTGGTCGCCGAACAGCACGGCCTCGGTCTGCGCGGCGTTGACGACGACGCTGAGGATGATCTCGCAGTGCGCGGCCAGCTCGGCCGGGCTGGCGCAGGCCACGCCGCCTTCGGCCGCGAAGGCCTGCGCGGCTTCGGCACGCACATCACACACGTGCACGGGCCAGCCGGCGCGCCGCAGCGAACCGGCCATGCCGCGCCCCATCGCGCCCAGGCCGATGACACCGATGTTGGGGTTCATCTGCGCTCCATTGTCAGGTTGTCATACAAATTATCGGGCGGCCGAAGCGGCGCCACACCCGGGAATTCCCGGGCTGACAGGTTCAGTCCTTGCGCGGGGTGCCCAGTTCGGCCTGCAGGCGGTCTGCCAGTTTCAGGCCGCGGGCTTTCCAGAAGGCCGGGTCGGCGCGGCCGATGCGCGCGGCGGCGTTCACCATGTGCGTCGCGCCGGCCAGGCGCGCGCCGGCCACGTCACCGGCTTCGATGGCCGCCACCACGGCGGCGTGTTCCTGGCGCACCTGTTCGGCCAGGTCGTCGCGGGTGGCCTCGTTGGCGCGTGTCACGCGTGTGGCGTCGAGCAGGAACTGGTTCAGGTAGGCCAGCGTGGCCAGCAGGAAGGGGTTGCCCGCGGCCTGCGCGATGGCGGCGTGGAAGGCCACGTCCTGCGCCACACCGTCGCCGCCGGCGGCCACGGCCTGCTCGATGGCCCGCAGCGCACCGCGGATCTGCCGCACGGCGCGTGTGGTGCGCCGCGCAGCCGCCAAGGCGGCGGCTTCGGCCTCCAGCGCACGGCGCACCTCCACCATCTGCAGCACCGCGGCCACCGAGCCGTCGGGCGTGAGCTGCAGGCGCTGGGCCTCGCGCGTGTCCGGCGCGCGCACAAACGCGCCGGAGCCCTGGCGTGATTCCAGCAGGCCCAGGGTCTTCAGCCGCGACAGCGCCTCGCGCACGACGGTGCGGCTGACGCCGAAGCGCTGCACCAGCGCGGCTTCGGTGGGCAGGCGTTCACCGGGCTGTATCTGGCCGGCGCGGATGCGGGCGAGCAAGGCGTCGGCCAGTTGCTCCGACAGGCGGGCGCCGACGTTCAGGCGGCTGGGCAGGTCGGCCAGGCTAGCGGGCGCGGAGCGGGGGTCGGCCATCGCGTGGTGATGCTGGGTTGTTTGTACGACAACCATATCACTGGCCTGGCCGCGGGTTTGTTCGCTTGCCGCCGTGCCTCGTCGATGGCCAGCATCCATGCATGCACGCCCAGGAGACATTGCCGCTGCGCCGCTGGTCCACCGATGCCGTGGCGCCATCGGCGCGGCTGGACTACTGGGTGGGCGCTGTCTGCGAAGGATTCCTCGACATGGAGGTGGCCAGTGCGCAGGCCGGGTTCGGTGCCGAACTGGTGTCGGCACCGTTCGGCGGGCTCACGCTCAACCGGGTGCAGGGCAGCGCGCAGGACGTTTACCGCACACGCCGCGGCATCGCACGCAGCCGGCAGGACTGCCACTACCTGCTGTGCAAGACCGACAGCGCCTGGTCGGCGGCGCAAGGCGCGGCGTCGGCCCGGCTGTTGCCCGGCGACCTGTTGTTGGTGGATGCCGGCCGGTGTTATGAATTCCATTTCGACAGCAGTTGCAGCACGGTCTCGCTGGAGTTGCCGACCGCCTGGCTGCGGCGCTGGCTGCCCGAGCCGGCCGCGGTGACGGGCCGGCGCATCGACGGCAGCGGTACCACTGGCGGCTTTGGTGGCGCGCTGTCGGCCTTCGTGCGGCAATTGCGGCCGGAACTGGCGCTGGCGCCGCCTGCACCGGCCGCACTGGTCACCGACCAGCTGGGGGCCTTGCTGGCGCTGGCCTGCGCGCCTGTACCGTGTGATGAGCACACCGACCGCAGCCTGCGCGCACGGGTGCACCAGACCGTGCAGGCGCGCCACGCCGAGCCCGGGCTGACCGCCGCGGCCGTGGCCAGCGGGCTGGACGTGGGTGAACGCAGCCTGCACCGCGCGCTGGCCGCCGGTGGCGTGCCGTTTGCGTCCTTGTTGGCCACGGTGCGCTGCCAGGCTGCGCGCCGGCTGCTGCAGGACAGCCGCTTCGACCGCCTGACCGTGGCCGAGGTCGGGCGCCGTGTCGGCCTGCTGGACGCGTCTCACTTTGTGCGTGTGTTCCGCCGCACCGTCGGCAGCACGCCCGCGGCCTGGCGGCAAGGCCGTTGAGGCGGCAGGCGCTGGCAGGCATCGGCCAGGCCGCTGGCAGGCATCGGCCATCGCGGGCATGAACCCCGGCCTAGAGTGCGCAGCACCGATGGCAATGGAGACCCCCGATGGCTGACACCTACGTGCTCGTGCATGGCGCCTGGCACACCGGCGCTGAACTGGAGGCCGTGGCCAACGCGATGCGCGCCGAAGGCCACACCGTTTACTGCCCCACCTTGGCCGGCAACCGCCCGGGCGATGACCGCGCCACCACCGGCCTGGCCGATGCCGTGGCCTCGATGGTGGCGTACGTCGAAGAACGGCAACTGAGCGACGTGCGCCTGGTCGGCCACAGCTACGGCGGCATGGTGATCTCCGGCGCAGCCGCCGCGCTGGCGCCGCGGCTGAAGCGCCTGGTCTACGTGAACGCCTTTGTGCCGCAGCCCGGCGAGTGCCTGAACGACATGGTGCCGCCGCACTACAAGGGCCTGTTCGACGCCGTGGCCGCGGCCAACGGCAACGCGGTGATGCTGCCCTTCGAGGTCTGGCGCGAGGCCTTCATCAACGACGCCGATCTGGCACTGGCGCAATCGGCCTACGCGCGGCTGAACCCACACCCGTACAAGACCTTCACCGAGCCCAGTGCCATCACCTTGCCGATGGCGGCACTGGCCATCGGCAAGTCCTACGTCAACTGCGTGCTCGACGTGGCCCTGCCGGCCAGCCTGCCCTGGCACCCGCGGCTGTCGGAGCGGCTGGGGCTGTTCCGCTACATCGCCTGCGCGGGCAGCCACGAGGCCTGGTTCACGCAGCCGGCAGCACTGGCGCAGGCGATCATCGCCGCCGGCCGGGATTGAGGCGGGTCATTCCGGCTCGATGCCAGCCTTCTTGATGACGGCGCCCCAGCGCTGCACCTCGCGCGCCAGCAATGCCTGCAGCTCGGCCGGGCTGCTGCCGGTGGGCCGCACGCCCAGGGCGCCGAGTTTGTCGCGCACCGCGGGGCTGGCCAGCGCTTCGTGCGCGGCGGCCCGCAGGCGCTCCACCACCTCGGGCGGCGTGCCGGCCGGCGCGGCCAGCGCGTTCCACGAGGCCACGTCGTAGGCCAGGCCGGCCGCCTGCTGCACCGTGGGCACCTGCGGCAGCGCCGGGTTGCGCAGCGCCGAGCTGACCGCCAGCGCCCGCAGCGCGCCCGCCTGCACCTGGGGCAGCATCGGTCCGACGATCTCGAAGGCGAGGTCGATCTCACCCGCGCGCAAGGCCGTCAGCACGGCCGGTGTGCCCTTGTAGGGCACGACCAGCACATCCAGCCCGGCGACCGTCTCGAACAGCTTGGCTGCCAGGTGCTGGGTGCTGCCCGCCGCCACCGTGCCGACGTTCAGCCGCCCGGGGTTGGCGCGTGCATGGGCCACCAGCGCCGCCAGCGTGCTGAAGCGCGACGAGGCCGCGACGAACAGGCCGATGTCGAAGGCGGCCAGCGTCGTGATGGGCGCAAAGGCCGTCAGCGTGTCGTAGGGCAGCTTGCGGAACAGGCCCACGCTGACGGCGTTGCCGTTGCTCAACAGCAGCAGCGTGTGGCCGTCGGGCTTCGCGGTGGCCACGGTCTGGCTGGCCACGATGCTGCCAGCGCTGGGTTTGTTGTCCACCACCACCGGCTGGCCCAGCAGGCGTGCCATGGGCTCGGCCACGGCACGTGCCGTGATGTCGGCGATGCCGCCGGGTGCAAAGGGCACGACCAGGGTGACCGGGCGCTGCGGGAAGGGGGCCTGCGCGCCGGCCGGGCCGGCAAAGGCAGCCGCGGTGGCGATCAGGGTCTGGCGGCGGGTGAACATCGGCATGGCGCCGATGCTAGGGCAGACCCGCGTCAGACTTGCATCAGAACCCCAGCGAAGCCAGCAGATCGTCCACGTCGCCCTGTTCCAGCGCCTTGCCGGCCACCTGCGGGCCTTGCAACTCACTGCTCGGGCTGGCGGCCTTGAGGTCCGAGGCTTCGAACGGCGCGTGGCGCAGCAGCATGCCCAGCAGCTGGTCCTCGGTTTCGGTGATGATCTTCACCACCTTCTGGATCACCTGGCCGGACAGGTCCTGAAAGTCCTGGCTGAGCATGATTTCCGACAAGGTGTCGTACTGCCGCTCGGCCGCTTCGCCGCTGCGCAGCACAAACTGGCGGGCCTCGGCCAGCAGCTCGGCCTGCTCGCGCGTCAGCACGGCGTTTTCGCTGGCGGATTGCAGGCGCGCGGCCAGCGCGTCGGCGTCGGCCTGCATCTGCCGGCAGTTGGGCTGGGCGGTTTCCACCAGGCCCAGCACGCGGTGGGCGGCCCGCTCGGTCAGCTGACCGACGTATTGCAGCCGCTCGCGTGCGTCCGGGATCTCGCTGGCGATGCGCTGCAGCTTGCTGTCCAGGCCCAGCTGCACCACGGCGCTGTGCAGCTGGCGCGTGATGTGGCCCAACTCGTCGTAGACCTCGCTCGAAGGGGTTTCGGATTCCTTGCTCATCGACGATTGCTCCAGATCAAGACCGTTTTTTTCTTCATGGCTCGCTCCCACGGACGCTGTCGGCCAACGGCCCGGCGAGGGGCACGCATGGCGTTGAATGCTTGAATTCGGCCGCTGGATGGAAAACTTGAGACCGAAGTCGCTCAGCTGAGCATTTGTTGTAGTTCGCCGGTGGCCATCAAGGCCTTCAGATCGGCCGCACCGCCGACCAGCGTGCCCCGGACGAACACCATCGGAAATGTCGGCCAGCCGGTCCACATCTTGAGTGCGTTGCGTGTGCGCCATTGGCTGAAATAACCGCCGTGGTCGATGTCGTGGTGCGCCACGCCCGCGGCGTCCAGCGCACGCCGGGCCTGGCGCACAAAGGGGTTGCCCGCCATGCCGAACACCACCACCGGGTGCGCTGCGATGGCCGCCTGCGCCGCCTGCAGCACATCGGCATGGTGGCCGGCCACCTGGGCGCGGATGCGGGGGTGCAGGAACTGCTCGTCAAGAAGAGGTCGGGTCATGGGGCGGAGCTTAGCCGCCCGGCCGGGCGGCGGCACCACGGACGGCCCGGCCGGGCGGTGGCATCACGGACGGCCCGGCCGGGCGGCGGCACCACGGACGGCCCGGCCGGGCGGCGGCACCGCGGGCAGGCCGGCGGCTTGCGCGATACTCCATCGGCTGCTGATCCACCCGGGGAGTCCATGGCTGTTGCGTTCCCGTTTTCTGCCATCGTCGGCCAGGACGAGATGAAGTTGGCGATCCTGATCGCCGCCGTCGATCCCAGTGTCGGCGGGGTGCTGGTCTTTGGCGACCGTGGCACCGGCAAGTCCACCGCCGTGCGCGCGCTGGCCGCCTTGTTGCCCAGGATGAAGGCCGTCGTTGGCTGCCCCTACCAGCGTGATCCGGCGCTGGAGCCCGATGGCGGCACCGGCCTGAAGACCCACCTGGTGCCGGTGCCCGTGGTCGACCTGCCGCTGGGCGCCACCGAAGACCGTGTGGTCGGCGCGCTCGATCTGGAGCGGGCGCTGACCCAGGGCATCAAGGCCTTCGAGCCCGGCCTGCTGGCGCGGGCCAACCGGGGCTTTTTGTACATCGACGAGGTCAACCTGCTGGAAGACCACCTGGTGGACCTGCTGATCGACGTGGCCGCCTCGGGCGAAAACGTGGTCGAGCGCGAAGGCCTGTCGGTGCGCCACCCGGCGCGCTTTGTGCTGGTGGGCAGTGGCAACCCCGAAGAAGGCGAGCTGCGCCCGCAGCTGCTGGACCGCTTTGGCCTCAGCGTCGAGGTGCGCACCCCGCAGGACCTGCCCACGCGCATCGAGGTCGTGCGCCGCCGCGACGCTTTCGACCGCGACCCGGCCGCCTTCATCGCCCGCTGGGCGGCCGAGGACGACAAGCTGCGCAAGCGCATCGTCGCCGCCCGCAAGCGCCTGCCCGGCGTGGTGGTGCCGGATGCGGCGCTGGAGCGCGCCGCCCAGCTCTGCCTGAGCCTGGGCACCGATGGCCTGCGCGGCGAGCTGACGCTGATGCGCACCGCACGTGCGCTGGCCGCGCTGGAAGGCGACAAACGGGTGACCGATGCCCACCTGCGCCGCGTGGCCCCACCGGCGCTGCGCCACCGGCTGCGCCGCAACCCGCTGGACGACACCGGCTCCGGTACCCGTGTCGAGCGCGCAGTGGCCGAGCTGTTCGGCGCGTGAACACGCCGTCCTGATGGACAGCGACACCGCCGACAAGGCCTGGGCCGATGCGGTGCTGGCGGCGGCCCTGCTGGCGATCGACGCCCCCGGCTGTGGCGGTGCCT
Source organism: Rubrivivax sp. (assembly GCA_018780805.1). Taxonomy (GTDB): domain Bacteria; phylum Pseudomonadota; class Gammaproteobacteria; order Burkholderiales; family Burkholderiaceae_C; genus Rubrivivax. The sequence goes on from JADMJD010000229.1 coordinate 20,238, forward strand.
TGTTGCGCGCCCCGGCCGGGCCGGTGCGGGACGCCTGGCTGGCCCTGCTGAAACGCCTGCTGGGCCCGGACGCGGCGCCGATCCGCCTGCCGCTGGGCATTGCCGACGACCGTTTGCTCGGTGGCCTGGACCTGACGGCCACGCTGCGTGCCGGCCGCCCGGTGGCCGAGCCCGGCCTGCTGGCCCGTGCCGACGGCCGCGTGCTGCTGGCGGCGATGGCCGAACGCCTGTCGCCCGGCACGGCCGCGCGCCTGAACGCGGTGCTGGACCGCGGCGAGCTGCAGGTGCAGCGCGAAGGCCTGGCCGCCACCTGGCCGGCGCGCCTGGCCGTGGTGGCGCTGGACGAAGGCGCGCACGACGACGAGGCCGCACCGGCCGCGCTGGCCGAGCGCCTGGCCTTCCGGCTCGACCTGGGCGCGCTGCCGCCGCGTACCGCGCTGGAAGACTTCGGGCTCGACGCCGCCGAGATCGCCGCCGCGCGCCAGCGCCTGCGGGTGGTCGAGACTGGCCCGGACGTGGCCACCGCGCTGTGCAGCGTGGCGGCGCAGCTGGGCATTGATTCACTGCGCGCGCCGCTGCTGGCACTGGCGGTGGCGCGCCGCCATGCCGCGCTGGTCGGCCATGCCACGGTGGAAGAAGAAGACACCATCGTCGCGGCCCGGCTGGTGCTGGTGCCACGCGCGACGCGGCTGCCCGCGCCGGCCGACGACGAGCCGGCCCCGCCGCCAGAACCGCAGCCCCCCGAACCGCAGACGCCGCCGTCGGACCAGGACGCCGACACGCCCCCACCGCCGCCGGCGGAAGACCGGCCGCTGGAAGACCAGGTGCTCGAAGCCGCCGTGGCCGCCTTGCCGGCCGACCTGCTGGCCCGGCTGAAAGCGGCCGAAGCCGGCCGTGTGCGTGCCAAGGGCGACGGTGGCAAGGCCGGCGACTGGCAGCGTGGCAGTGCACGCGGCCGGCCCGCGGGTGTCAAACGTGGCGAACCCCGCGCCGGCCAGCGGCTGGACCTGATCGAGACCCTGCGGGCCGCGGCGCCGTGGCAGCGGCTGCGGCAGTCGCTGTTGAGTGGCACGGCGAGTGGAACGACGGGCGGGACACCGAATGGCCCTGCCGGCCCGCTGATCCGCGTCCGGCCCGAAGACTTCCACGTGCGGCGTTACCGCCAGCGCCAGTCAACGACGACGATCTTCGTCGTCGATGCCTCCGGCTCGTCGGCCCTGCACCGGCTGGCCGAGGCCAAAGGCGCGGTGGAGTTGCTGCTGGCGGAGTGTTATGTGCGGCGCGACCGCGTGGCGGTGCTCGCCTTCCGCGGCCGCGGCGCCGATCTGCTGCTGCCGCCCACGCGTTCGCTGGTGCGCGCCAAACGCTGCCTGGCCGGCCTGCCCGGGGGCGGCGGCACGCCGCTGGCCGCCGCGGTGGACGCGGCCGCCGCGCTGGCGCGCGCCGTGCAGCGCCAGGGCGATACGCCGGTGCTGGTGCTGCTGACCGATGGCCGCGCCAACGTCGCGCGCGACGGCACCGGCGGCCGGGCGCGTGCCGAGCAGGATGCGCTGGTGTCGGCACGCGCGCTGGCGGTGGACGGGGTGGCCACGCTGCTGGTAGACACCTCGCCGATGGCCGCACCCGCCCGTCAGCTGCCCTCCAGCCAGCCGCTCGCCGGTGCGGCCGCGCTGGCGCTGGCGCTGCGGGCCACCTACCTGGTGCTGCCGCGTGCCAACGCGGCGGCGCTGTCCGGCGTCGTGGCGGCCCACGCCCGGGCGGCGCGATGATGGAGGCGGCGTGTGGACTGGGCGCGTGAGTCCGCAGCCTGGCCCCATGCGGCGCACAGCCAGTTCCACACGGTCAACGGCCCGCGCGGCCCCCAGCACTGGCATGTGCAGCACCTGCCAGGCCCCGCGTCCGGTGCCCCGTTGGTGTTGTTGGTGCATGGCACCGGCGCATCCACCCATTCCTTCCGCGCCCTGATGCCTTTGCTGGCGGCCTGTGCCGAGGTGCTGGCCGTGGACCTGCCGGGTCACGGATTTTCCGGGCCGCCGGCCGCGCAGGACTGGTCGCTGGCGGGCTTTGCCGCCCAGTTGCAGGCCTTGCTGCAGGCCCTGCAGTGCCGGCCCGCGCTGGCGGTCGGGCACTCGGCCGGCGCCGCGGTGCTGGTGCAGGCGGCGTTGCACCACGGTTTGCAGGTGCCGGCGCTGGTGGCCATCAACGGCGCCTTCCTGCCCTTTGGCGGGCTGGCGGCGCCCTTGTTGTCGCCGCTGGCGCGGCTGCTGTACGCCGTGCCGGGCGTGCCCGGGCTGTTTTCCCAGCGGGCGGCCGAGCCGGCCGTGGTGCGTCGGCTGATCGAAGGCACGGGCTCGACGCTGGACGCCGAAGGCCTGGCCCTGTATGGCCGCCTGATGCAGGACCCGGGCCACACCCGCGCGGCGCTGGCGATGATGGCGCACTGGGAGCTGCAGCCGCTGGCGCGGGCTCTACCGCAGCTTCAGGTGCCGCTGCTGCTGCTGGCCGGTGCCAACGACCGCGCCGTGCCGCCGGCCCAGGCCCGGCGTGTGATGCAGTTGTGCCCGCAGGCCCGCTTGCAGGTGTTGCCCGGCCTGGGCCACCTGGCCCACGAAGAAGCCCCGGCCGCGGTGGCGCAGCACCTGCTGGCCGCGGCCGGAGAATTGCAAATCGCATGACGCCGACGATCCCCCTGACCATCCCCCTGACGAGCCGCCTGCGCGAGGCCACGCGGGCGCTGCACACCGACGCCGAGCGCGCCGGCGTGATGCCGCAGATGCTGCGCGGTGAGCTGCCGTTGCCGCGCTACGTGGCGCTGCTGCACCAGCTGCATGCGCTGTACACGGCACTCGAATCCGCGCTGGCCGCCACACAACACCAGCCCGGCAGCCTGCCGGTGCTGCCGACGCTGGCGCGCAGTGCCGCCCTGCGTGCGGATTTGCAGCACCTGGACCCGCAGGGCCAGCCGACGCTGGTGGCACCGATGCAGGATTACGTGGCCCACCTGGGCAGCCTGGCGCCCGCCGGGCTGGCGGCACACGCCTACGTGCGCTACCTGGGTGACCTGGCGGGCGGCCGCGTGCTGCACCGCATCGTCGCGCGTTGTTACGGCCTGCAGCAGGACGGGCTGCGCTTTTACGCCTTCGAGGCCGACCCCACGCTGCTCGGCCAGGCCTTGCGGGCTCAGCTCGACGCCTTGCCGGTGGCCCACCACGACGGCATCGTGGCCGAGGCGCAGTCGGCTTTCCGCCGGCACGTGGACCTGTTCGAGGCCTTGGCCGCGCCCGGCTGAACACCCACCGGGCAGCCCGGGCTCAGAGCTTTCGCAGCCAGTCCAGCAGGTCGGCCGCGCGCCGGGTGGCGTCGCTCAGCTCGGCCAGCACCGGGGACAGCGGTGCATCGGCCGAGGCTTCGGCGATGTCCATGCCGGCCAGCCGCGCATGGGTGAGGATGGCCTGCAGCAGCGGGTCAGCGCCGGCCTGCGCGCTGCGCCGGGCGCGGTGGTCGATGGTGTTGTCCAGCTCGGCGCGTGCCGCTTCGGTGCGCTCGGCCTCGCGCCGGTCTTCCAGCGTCAGGATCAGTCCCAACGCGCTGCCGTCGCGGCCGGGCACCGTCTCGGCGTGCAGCACCACCGGCACCGGCCCGTGGGCGCTGGCCAGCGTGAGCGCACTCTGCCAGCGCTGGCGCGCCTGGCGCAGCGGGCACAGGGCATCGGCCGGGTGGAACAGCGCGCAGACCGCGTCCCAGTCGGGCAGAGCGGTCAAGCTGCGGCCCACCAGACGTTCGAAGGCCGGGTTGGCAAAGGTCGGGCGGCCGTCGGCGTCACACACCAGCACCGGCTCCAGCGCACCCTGCATGGTGCTGCGGGTGCGGGCCAGCTGGTGTTCGGCGATCAGCAGGCGCACGGCATGCACCTGCACGATGATGTCCACCAGGGCATGGCCGATGGCACGTGCCAGCGCCAGCTCGGCGGCCGACCAGGGCAGGGCGGTGCCGCGCACCATCTCCGTCCACGCGGCAAACGAGCGCCGGGGCGACAGCTCCAGCGGGTTGTCGTCCACCATCGGCTTGCGCGGGTCGCCGGCCCAGGTGACGCTGTGCAACTGCTCCTTGCGCAGCCAGATCAGCCAGTCCGGCCGGTCGTGTGCCAGGCGCACGGCCAGCACGCCGCTGGCCAGCGGCGCCAGCGCGGCCAGCGCCGGCGCGGCCTGCGCCAGTGCATTGAAGGCCAGCGGCGCGGCGGGGGTGCTGTGCTGAGCGGACTGGGCGTCCACCCAGTCGCGCAGCGCGCGCAGTTCGGGTGACGAGGGCACGTCGCCGGTGCTCATCAGCTCGCCGTCGTGGAACAGCACGGCGCCGCTGGCGTCCAGCGGCTGCAGCAACGTGGCCGGGTTGCGGAACAGTGCCAGCCGCCAGTCGCCTTCGGTGGACGTGGCTTCCACCAGGCGCTGCTGCAGCCGGCGCACCAGCAGCGCCACCTGCGCGTGGGCGTAGTTTTCGATCGCGGCCAGGCGGGTGGTCATCACCTCGGCCAGCAAGGCACAGGCCGTGCGCAGCGACAGGCCCAGGTTGCGTGGCTGGTAGTGGTGGGCCGCGATCAGGCCCCAGAGCCGGCCGCCCAGCACCAGCGAGACCACCAGCGTGGCCGTGACGCCCATGTTCTTGAGGTACTGCAGGTGCAGCGGCGACATGCTGCGCAGCCCGCACAGCGACATGTCGAGTTCGGTGTTGGCCGGCGGCGTGCGGGCGGGCACCAGCGGCGAGGGCTGGTAGTGCACGTCCACCAGCACGCGCACCCGCTGGCGGATGTAGAGCTCACGCGCGCGCTGCGGGATGTCGGTGGCCGGGTAGCGGTGGCCCAGCAGCGGCTCGATGCGGGCGTCGCGCGCTTCGGCGATCACCTGGCCATGGCCGTCGGGGTCGAAGCGGTAGACCATCACGCGGTCGTAGCCGGTCAGGTCGCGCACGGTCTGCGCGGCGGCGTCAGCCAGGGTCACCAGGTTGGGTGCATCGCCAAACCGGCGCACGGCCTGGGCCAGGCGGTCCTGCAGCACGGGCGCGGGCAGGCGCAGTGGCTCTGGCAGGCCTGGCGGGGCCACCACCGGCTCCAGCTCCAGCACCAGCAGACCGGGCGCCGCGCGGTGCAGCAGGCCTTCGAAGTCGCCGGCCACGGTGCGGGCGGTCAGCGGCTGGGCGTTTGACAGGTCGGTGCTGGCCAGCAGCGCGGCCACGGCGTCGTCCAGCGCGGGGCCCAGCACCCGCAGGGGTTGTTCCAGCCAACGTTCGGCCGCCTGCCCCAGCAGCGTGGTGGCGTTGTGTGTCAGCTGCAGCAGCACGCGGTCGGACTCGCGCAGCACCAGCAACACGCCGTGCGGCTGCACCGAGCCGGCGAGGTGGATCAGCTCACGCTCGCAGTTGCTGAGGTCGGCCTGGCCAAACGCCGGACTGTGCGCCATCGGGGTCGCCGTCAGCCTGCTCAGTTCACCGCGGTGGGCCAGCCCGTGCTGCCCGGCACCATGCCCAGGCGTTGCATGCGCAACTCGAGGTTGCCCCGGTCCAGGCCCAGGGCCGTGGCCACGGCGTCGAGCGCCGGGCCGTGGGCCTGCAGCGCGCTGTGGATCAGGTGGCGCTCGGCCAGTGCCGCGGCCTGGCGCATCAGCTGCGGCAACGGACGCTGCCCGACCTGCTCGGTGAGGTGGGCGATGGCGCTGGCCAGATCTGCGGCCGAGCCCAGCGCGCCGGGCAGGCGCGCCTCGGCGATGCGCAGCGTGAAGCCGATGCGCTCCTGGTCGCCCTCGGGCAACAGGGTGGCCGACACGGCCAGCGCCGCTTCGTCCGGCCCCGGCACCACGGAGCGCACGGCCATGCCGTGGCGCCGGGCGTCGGCGATCAAGGTGTCCAGCCGGTGTTCGGTGTCGTCCAGCAGGTCGCCCAGGCGCTGGCCTTCGACGGCTGGCTGCCGGCACAGCGCCAGGAAGGCCGGGTTGGTGGCCAGCACCCGGCCGGCGGTGTCGGTGACGATGACCGCGTCGGCACCGCGTTCGACGACCTCTGCCAGCAGGGCCAGGCCATCGGCCGGGCCCGCCTGGCGGGCGCGCAGCATCAGCAGCAGGCTCTGGTCGGCGCGGAACGGGGTGACCGACACCTCCAGCGGGCCGCCATCTTCCCCGCGCACGCGGATCTCGCCGGCCCGGCCCGTGGCGCGGGCCTGCACCAGCAACTGTGCCAGTGCCGAGCGCGAGGCCGTGGCCAGGATGTCCGCGGCCGGCAGGCCGACCAGATGTTCGGCCGTCTGGCCGAACAGGCGGGCGGCGGCGCTGTTGGCTTCCAGGATCTGCTGGCTGGCGGCATCCAGCACCAGCACGGCGTCGGTGGCCACCTGGAACAGCAGGCGGTAGCGGGCTTCGGTCTGGCGGCGCTTCCAGTAGTCGCGCTCCAGTTCCTGCTGCGATTCGAGGAAGCGCTGCTGGATGGCGGCCACCGCGCGCAGGTCGCGGCCGACGGCGAGCACCGGGCCTTGTTCGCCCAGCCGCACGGCGGCCCAGGCGACCGGGATGTCGCTGCCGGCGGCCGACGGGTGGTTGACCTCGCGCCGGCGTGAGCGCCCGCCATGCTGCACCTCGGTGAGCAGGTCCTCGATCTTGCGGCGGGTGTCGCCGGTGACGGTGTCGGCCCAGGGGCGACCGACCCAGGTGTGGGTGGAGGCGCCGAGTGCGGCTTCGCCGACGGCGACATTGCGCACCACCCCGGCATCGTCGATGACCAGGGCGATGTCTCCGGCCAATGAGGCGACGGTCGATGCCAGTTCAGGTGCCAGTGCCGACAAGGCACTCAGCGGGGCCCGCGGCAGGGACTTGTTGTCCACTCGATTCTCCCCAGGGGGGCGCGAAACACCGTCGCTGAAACCGACGCAAGCGCAGATCACGGGGCCAGCCGAAGGCACGCCCACGGGCTGAAGGTACCACGTTACCGTTCAGTCGCGGACGCGATCGATCACCAGTTCGACGCTGCCGGACGACGCGCGGGGCGCGCTCTGGCCTTCCAGGTCGCCCGCCTGCGGCGTGGCGTTGCCGCTGCGCGAGATGCGTGCGCCGACCACCACCTGGGCAAATCCTGACAGCTTGAGCTGCGGCGCCATCGCGCTGCTGTCGTCGAGCTGGACCTGCACCGGGCCGGCGCCGGCCGGCTGGCGCACGATGGCGAGCGGCATGCGCGGGCCTTCGGCGGCGCGGGCGAAGACGAACAAGGTGTCACCAGGCTGCAGGCGGCCCGCGAGGGCCGGCGCCAGCCGGACCGACACCACCAGCGGCGCGGCAGCGGGCGTGACGGCGGGGTTGGCCTCGGCAGGCGGGCCGGCCGGCGCAGTGGATGCGATCGCCGGCAGCCCGGCCGCGGCGCGTGCGTCGGCAATCGCCGGGTCCAGGCCGGAGGCAAACGGGCTGCCGGCCGGTGCCACGGTCTTGGCGCGGGTCCAGTGTTTCAGCGCGGTCTGCGGGTCGCCGCGTTCCATCGCTGCAGTGCCGGCCAGGGCCAGGGCCTTCAGGTGGTCGGGCTCCAGCGCCAGGGCCTGCAGCACCAGCTTCTCAGGTTCGCCGATCAGCGTGCGGCCCTGGGTCATGGCCAGCACGTCGGCGTAGTCGGCCAGCAGCTGGGCGTCGGGGGCCTGCCGTTTCAGGGCCTGGGCGTAGGCATCGCGCGACTCCGGGAAACGCTGCAGACCGCCATAGGCACGGGCCAGCAGCAGCCAGCCCGCCGGGTCCTCGGGCTGGGCCTTCATGCGGTCGGCCAGGCGTTGCACCAGGGCGTCCACGTCTTCGGCCGTGGCCTGCGCCGGCGCCTGGGCCAGCATGCCGTCCAATGCCGCGCGGTTGCCGAGCTGGCCGTACAGCAACACGGCCAGCGTCGGCACGGCCACCGCCAACACCAGGGCGCTGGCGTGGCCGCCGTGGGCGCGCACGGGCGTGTCGGCCACGCGGGTTTCGTCCAGCACACGCCGTTCCAGCTCGGCACGCGCGGCGGTGTGCTGGGCCGGCGCCAGGCGGCCAGCGGCCTGCTCGGCGTCGAGCTCGGCCACCTGCTCACGCAGCAGGCGCAGGTTGCTGGCGGCGGTGTTGTCGGCCACCAGCGTGGCCGGGCGCAGCAGCGGACGCAGCAGCACGCCCAGCACCACCACCACCAGCGTGGTGGCCAGGATCCAGAACCACATCATGTCGGGGGCGTTTCCAGCAGTTCGCGGGCACGCCGCTGTTCATCGGCGCTCAGCGCCGGCGTGTCGGGGCGGCGACGGCGCAGCATCGTCCACAACCAGGCCAGCATCGCCAGCAGCAGCACGAAGGGCCCGCCCCAGAGCAGCCAGGTGACGGGCTTGACCGGCGGGTTGTAGAGCACGAAGTCGCCGTAACGCTGCACCATGTAGTCGAGGATCTCGCGCTCGCTGCGGCCGGCCAGCAGCTGCTCGCGGATCTGGTTGCGCAGGTCGATGGCGAGGTCGGCGTGCGAGGCGGCGATGGTCTCGTTCTGGCACACCAGGCAACGCAGCTCGTGGGCGATCTCGAGCACCCGCGCTTCCAGCGCCGGGTCGGCGGCCAGCGGGCGGGCGGTTTGTGCGCCCAATGGCACAGCGGCGGCCCACAGCAGCACCAGGCTCAGCAGCAGCTTAGACATCCAGCTCCTTCAGCAGCGGCAGCAGCTTGTCACGCAGCACCTCGGGCGTGATCGGCCCGATCTGTTTGTGGCGGATGACACCGGCACGGTCGATGATGAAGGTCTCGGGCACGCCATAGACGCCGTAGTCGATGCCGACACGGCCGTCGCGGTCGGCGACGATGGTGCTGTACGGGTCGCCGTGTTTTTGCAGCCAGGCCTGCGCGTCGGCAGGTTTGTCCTTGTAGTTCAGGCCGATCAGCTTCACACCTGGCGTGCGTGCCAGCTGCGTCACATAGGGGTGTTCGGCCAGGCAGGGCACGCACCAGGAGGCCCAGACGTTGAGCACCCAGACCTGGCCCTTCATCTGCGCCGCTGCCAGCTGCACGGCCGGGTCGGCCAGCGTGGGCAGGTTGAACGCGGGCGCCGGTTTGCCGACCAGCGGCGACGGCACCTCGCGTGGGTTGAGCTTCAGACCCACGCCCAGGAAAACCGCCAGCACCAGGAAAATGCCCAGCGGGATCAGGTAACGCTTCATCGTGTCACGGCACCTTCGGGCAGGGCCGCCGTCTGTTGGCTGGTCTGCCGGCTGTGCAGCCGGTAGCGCCGGTCGGACACCGCCAGCAGGCCACCACAGGCCATCAACAGGCAGCCGCCCCAGATCCAGTTGACGAAGGGTTTGACGTACAGGCGCACGCTCCAGGCCCGGCCGCCGTCCAGCGGCTCACCCATCGAGACGTACAGGTCGCGTGTGAAGCCGCGGTCGATGGAAACTTCGGTCATCGGCATGCGGCTGACCGTGTAGACCCGCTTTTCGGGGTACAGCGTGTCGACCTTGCGCCCGTCCTTGGACACCTCGAAAGTGGCGCGCACCGCGTTGTAGTTCGGGCCGCGCACATCCTGCAGGCCCGTCAGCTTGAACTCGTGCCCGCCGGCGCTGGCCGTGCTGCCGACCTCCATGCGCAGATCCTGCTCGGTCTGGTAACCGCCCACCAGCGCCACGCCGATGATGAACACGCCCACGCCTGCATGGGCCAGCAGCATGCCGTACCAGCTGCCGGTCTGGGTGCGCAGGCGCGCGCCCCACAGGCTCAGCGGCTGGCCCTGCACGCGCTGCCACAGCGTGGTGGCGGCGGTGGCGATGATCCAGAACGCCAGCAGCAACGAAAAACCGACCATCGGGGTCCATTGGCCCATCAACAGCGGCGCCACCAGCGCGGCGACGAAGCTGGCCGCGGCGGCCCAGCGCAGCTGCACCGCCAGTTCAGGCACCGAGGCCTTTTTCCAGCGCGCCAGCGGCCCCACGCCCATCAGGAAGAGGGCAGGCACCATCAGCGGCACGAACACGGCTTCGAAATAACTCGGGCCGACCGAGAGCTTGCCCAGGCCCAGAGCGTCCAGCACCAGCGGGTACAGCGTGCCCAGCAGCACGGCGGCGGTGGCCACCATCAGCAGCACGTTGTTGGCCAGCAGCATGGCCTCGCGCGAAACGGGTTCGAACACACCGCCGACGCCCACCTTGGGGCCGCGCCAGGCAAACAGCGCCAGCGAGCCACCGATCACGATGAACAAAAACGCCAGGATGAAGATGCCGCGTGTGGGGTCGGTGGCAAAGGCGTGCACCGACGACAGCACGCCGGAGCGCACGAGGAAGGTGCCCATCAGGCTGAGCGAAAACGCCAGGATGGCCAGCAGCACCGTCCACATCTTGAAGCCGCCGCGTTTTTCCGTCACGGCCAGGGAGTGGATCAGCGCCGTGCCCGCCAGCCAGGGCATGAAGGACGCGTTTTCCACCGGGTCCCAGAACCACCAGCCGCCCCAGCCCAGCTCGTAATAGGCCCAGGCGCTGCCGAGTGCGATGCCCAGCGTCAGAAAGACCCAGGCCGCCGTGGTCCAGGGGCGTGACCAGCGCGCCCAGGTGGCGTCCAGCCGGCCCGACATCAGCGCGGCGATGGCAAAAGCAAAGGCCACGCTGAAGCCCACGTAGCCCATGTAGAGCAGCGGCGGGTGGAAGATCATGCCCGGGTCCTGCAACAGCGGGTTCAGGTCCCGGCCGTCGTTGGCCGCGGGCAGCAGGCGCTCGAAGGGGTTGGAGGTGAACAGCGTGAACAGCAGGAAACCGACGCTGATCAGGCCCATCACGCCGATCACCCGCGCCACCATCACGTCGGGCAGCTGGCGTGAACGCAGTGCCACGGCCACCGTCCAGCCGGCCAGGATCAGGCCCCACATCAGGATGGAGCCTTCGTGGTTGCCCCAGACGGCGGTGACCTTGTAGTAGACCGGCAGCGCGGTGTTGGAGTGCTCCGCGGCGAGCATCACGGAAAAATCGCTCTGCACGAAGGCGTAGGTCAGGCAGCCGAAGGCCAGCACCAGCAGCAAAAAGTGCAGCAGGGCCGCCGGCCGCGCCAGCGCGATCCAGCCGGCGTGGCCACGCCAGGCACCGATGAGTGGCAGCGCGCTCTGCGCCAGCGCCGCGACGGCCAGCGCCAGGATCAGCGCAAAGTGGCCCAACTCGGGGATCACTGGCGGGCTCCCATCTGCTGCTGCAGCGACGGCATCTGCCCCTGCTTGGCCTTGGCCAGCGCGTCGGCGGCTTCGGGCGGCATGTAGTTTTCGTCGTGTTTGGCCAGCACCTGCTCGGCCACGAAGACACCGTCCGGCCCCAGCTTGCCCTGTGCCACCACGCCTTTGCCCTCCTGGAACAGGTCGGGCAGCATGCCGGTGTAGCTGACGGGCACGGTCTTGGCGGTGTCGGTGACCACAAAGCGCACCGTCAGCCCGTTCGGATCGCGCTGCAGGCTGCCGGCTTCGACCAGGCCGCCCACGCGGAAGGCGCGGTCGCGCGGTGCTTCCTTGGACGCCACCTGCGTGGGGCTGAAGAAAAACACCAGGTTGCTCTGGAAGGCGTTCAGCACCAGGGCGGTGGCGACTCCGAGCGTGGCGACGCCGGCCAGGATGGCCATGGCGCGCTTGTGACGGGGTTTCATGTGTCGATCTCCGAAAACAGTGCCTTGCGACGCTGGCGCAGGCTCCAAAGTTCCAGCCCGATGACCAGGGCGGTCATGCCGAACGAACCCCAGACGTACAAGCCGTAGCCGCCCATCGCGAGGAAGTCGTCCAGGCTCTTCCAGTACAGGTTCATGTGGCGGGCTCCTGCGGCAGGTGGGCTGTGGTCCAGGCCGCGCCCCGTTCACGTTCCAGGATGATGCTGCGCACACGCGCAAACACCACCGCAAAACAATAGGCCCAGAAGGCCAGCGCCATCACCAGCATGGCCTCCAGCATCACGGCGGCCATCGACGAGCCCTTGGTGACGCTGACCGAGGCCCCCTGGTGCAGCGTGTTCCACCACTTCACCGAGAAGTAGATGATGGGCACGTTGACCACGCCGACGATGGCCAGCAGGGCCGACGCGCGGTCGGCGCGGCGTTCGTCCTCGATCGCGCCGCGCAGCGACAGGTAACCGATGTAGAGGAACAGCAGGATCAGCTCCGACGTCAGCCGCGCATCCCAGACCCACCAGGTGCCCCAGGTGGGTTTGCCCCAGAGCGCGCCCGTCCACAGCGACAGCAGCGTCATCAGTGCGCCGGTGGGCGCGATGGCCTGCGCCAGCATCGCGCCCAGGCGCGCGTTGAAGACCAGGCCCATCGCCGCCCAGAAGGCCATCGCGACGTAGAGCACCATGGACATCCACGACACCGGCACGTGGATGAAGATGATGCGGTAGCTCTCACCCTGCTGAAAGTCGGTGGGCGCCACGGCCAGGCCGAGCCACAGGCCGTAGGCCGCCAGCACCACGGCCGCCGCCGCGCACCAGGGGATCAGCCGGCCGGCGAGCGCGTGAAAGCGCTGCGGCGCAGCGTAATAGAACCAGGAAAAGCGGCCCATCATGTGCCTGTCAGCGGCGCTCCGTGTGCAACATTGAATTGTGACGCATGTGGCTCTCTATATCAGTCGATACTTATACGTAGAGCTGCCGCGGCGGCCAGCGGTGCGCCGAACAGCGCCAGTGCCAACAAAGCCCCCAGCAGCGACAGGTGCCCGCCGGCGTCCAGGCCCGCGCCCACGGCTTCCACCGCGCCGGCCCCGAAGATCAGCACCGGTGTCACCAGCGGCAGCACCAGCAGCGACAGCAGCACCGCCGCGCCACGCACGCCCACGGTGAGCGCCGCGCCGATGGCGCCAACCAGGCTGAGCACCGGCGTGCCCAGGGCCAGCGACAACACCAGCATGCCGACCTGATCGGCCGGCAGCCCGTATTGCAACGCCAGCACCGGGGCCACCACCACCAGCAGCGCACCCGACACCAGCCAGTGCGCCGCCACCTTGGCCAGCACCAGCAGGGCCAGCGGCGTGCTGGACAGCAGCAGCTGCTCCAACGTGCCGTCGGCCGCGTCTTCGGCAAACAGCCGCGGCATCGACAGCATGGCCGCCAGCAGGGCCGCCACCCAGACCACGCCCGGGCCCATGCGCTGCAGCAAGGTCGGCTCGGGGCCGATGCCAAGCGGGAACAGGCTGGCCACGATGACAAAAAAGACCGCCGCGCCCAGGGTGTCGGCCTGGCGCCGCTGGGCGAGTTTCAGGTCGCGCAGGAACAAGGCCTGCAGGGTGGCGGTCGTGCTGGCGGCCTTCATGGTGTGTCCAGCGACACGGTGACCTGGTTGGCCTGGCCGTCCACCGGCACCGGTTGGTGGCTGGTCAGCACCACCACACCGCCGCTGGACAGGCGCCGCTGCACCAGGCCGGCCAGCCAGGCCGTGGCCACGGTGTCCAGCGCGTTGAAGGGTTCGTCCAGCACCCAGAGCGGGCGCTCGGCCGCCAGTGCCAGCCGCGCCAGCACCACCCGGCGCCGCTGGCCGGCCGACAACACGCGGGCCGGCAGGCGCTCGCGGCCGCTCAGGCCGGCCTCGGCCAGCGCGGCAGTGACCTCGGCAGGGGTCGGCTGGTCGCCGCCCAGGCGGGCGATGGCCTGCAGGTTTTCCAGCGCGCTCAGGTCGTCCTTCAACGAGGCGGCGTGGCCCAGCCAGGCCAGGGCGCGGTGGAAGTCCTCGCGTTGGGGGGCCAGCGGCTGGCCCTGCCACAGCACCTGGCCTGCGGCCGGCGAACTCAGGCCCACCAGCATGCGCAGCAGCGTGGTCTTGCCCGCGCCATTGGCACCCGTGACACGCAGCAGCTGCCCCGGCGCAGCCGTCAGCGACAGGCCCGAGAACAGCACGCGGCGGCCGCGGCGGGCCTCGAGATCCTGGACGGTCAACACGGCGGCGACTCTACACCGGCGGTCTGAAGCCGGGCTGAACCGCGTCCTGATCCGGGTCAAGCGGGCTTGACACCCCGGGCCTGAGTGTCAGAATCAAATGACACTTTGATGTGTATTGTGAAACTGACACTGGGGCGCCCGCGCCTTGGCCGGAGGACGTCGATGGAAACCTTGTCCCGGATCGAGCATGCCTTGCAGGCCGCGGTGCAGCTGGCCGAGGCGCCCGGCAGCCCGCCGCGCCTGGCCGCTGCGATGCGCCACGCGGTGTTTCCGGGCGGTGCCCGCATCCGGCCCCAGCTGTGCCTGGCCGTGGCCCGCGCCTGCGGCGACGACGACCCCGGCCTGACCGACGCCACCGCCGCCGCGATCGAGCTGCTGCACTGCGCCTCGCTGGTGCACGACGACCTGCCTTGTTTCGACGATTCCCCGCTGCGGCGTGGCCAGCCCGCGGTGCATGCCGCCTTTGGCGAGCGCCTGGCGGTGCTGGGCGGTGACGGCCTGATCGTGCTGGCCTTCCAGGTGCTGGCGATGGGCGGCACGCGCTCCCCGTTGCGCCTGCCGCGGCTGATGGCCACGGTGGCCCACGGCGTGGGCGCGCCCCATGGCATCACCGCCGGCCAGGCCTGGGAATGTGAGCCGCGGGTGGCGCTGTCGGACTACCAGCGCGCCAAGACCGGGGCGCTGTTCGCCGCTGCCACGATGGCCGGCGCCGAAGCGGCCGGGGCACCGGGTGACACCTGGCGCGCGCTCGGCGAGTGGCTGGGCGAGGCCTACCAGGTGGCCGACGACGTGCGTGACGTGATGGCCGACCCGGTGCAGCTGGGCAAGCCGGTGGGTCGCGACCGGGCGCTGGGCCGGCCGAGTTCGGCCACCGAGCAGGGGCTGGACGGGGCCATCGCCCATTTCGACCGCCTGGTGGCCTGTGCCATCGAAGCCGTGCCGCCTTGCCGCGGCGCGCCACAACTGCGCGCCCTGGTGCACGCCGAAGGTGAGCGCCTGGTGCCACGCGCCTGGGGCCATCGGGCGCGCCGGCTGGCCGTGCCGGCCGCGGGTTGACCTGCGCATGACGGCGCCGTTGGCCGTTCCGGGGACGCCGGTGGCCCCGCTCACACCCCCGCGTGCCACGGCGGGCGGCTGGCGTGAGCGCTGGCGTGTGCGTTGGTGTGATTGGCGCAACCGCCGGGTCGCGGACCCGGCCTTTCAGCGCCGCGCTGCCGTGGCCTGGTTCACCCGGCCGGTGGTGCGCCGGCAGGCCGGTGAGTTGTTCGACCTGATGGCCGGTTTTGTCTACACCCAGGTGCTGCTGTCCTGTGTCCGGCTGCGGCTGTTCGACCTGCTGGCGCACGGGCCCTTGCCACTGGCGCGGATCGCCGCGGCGACGGGTCTGGACACCGCGATGGCGCAGCGGCTGTGTGCCGCTGCCGCCGCGCTGGAGCTGCTGGACCTGCGCGCGGACCGCGCGGACCGCGCTGATGGCGCTGATGGCGCTGATGGCGCTGATGGCGCCTACGCGTTGGGCCGCCTGGGTGCCCCCCTGGTCGGCAACGCCGCACTGCACGCGATGATCGAACACCACGCCACGCTGTACGCCGACCTGGCCGATCCGCTTGCCCTGCTGCGCGGCACCAGCCAACCGGCGATGGCGGGTTATTGGCCTTATGCCGCCGTGGATGCACCGCCTGCAGCACACCAGGCGCTGACGCCCGACCGGGTGGCCGAGTACTCGCGGCTGATGTCGGCCTCGTTGCCGCTGGTGGCGCAGGAGGTGCTGGGCGCCTACCGCTTCCAGCCGCACCGCTGCCTGCTGGACGTGGGCGGCGGCGAGGGCCGCTTCATCACCGCGGTGGCCGCGCAGGCCCCGGCCCTGCAGTTCATGTTGTTCGACCTGCCGGCCGTGGCCAGCCGCGCACAGGGCGCTTTGGCCGCCGCTGGCCTGGGGGGCCGTGTGCAGGTGCACGGTGGCGACTTCTTCCAGGACGAGTTGCCGCGCGGCGCCGACATCGTGTCGCTCATCCGCGTGGCCTTCGACCACCCGGACGAACGGGTGCTGCGCCTGCTGCGCGCGGCCCGCCGGGCCCTGCCGGAGGACGGCAGTCTGCTGCTGGCCGAGCCCATGGCCGGTGTCGCCGGCGCCGAGGCCATGGGTGACGCGTACTTCGGCTTCTACCTGCTGGCCATGGGCCACGGACGGCCCCGCACGGCGGCCGAGCTGACGGCGTTGCTGGAGGCCGCCGGCTTTGGCGCCGTGCAGCAGCTGCGGCTGAACCTGCCCTTGCAGACCGGTTTGCTGGTGGCGCGTTGCCGCCCCGCGTAAACACCGACCCACCAAGTGTCCATCGCCCTTGACATGAGAAAGTGTCAGCGTAGGATGACACTGTGAGTTGTACACCTGCCCTGACGCCCCACCCGAGCCGCCCCGGCGGCCCGCGCCCGGCGGCCCTCTGGAGGTCTGCCCCATGAAGACACCCGCCATCGTGCTGCAGCGGCCCGAGCACATCGCGCTCCAGGCACTCGAACTGGCACCCTGTGGTGCCGACGACGTGTTGGTCGAGGTCGACTACAGCGGCATCAGCACCGGCACCGAAAAGCTGCTCTTCAACGGCCGCATGCCGGCCTTCCCCGGCATGGGGTACCCGCTGGTGCCGGGCTATGAATCGGTCGGCCGCATCGTTGACGCCGGTGCCAGTGCCCAGCACCGCATCGGTGACCATGTCTTCGTGCCTGGTGCACGCTGCTGGGGCGAGGTGCGTGGCCTCTTCGGCGGTGCCGCGCGGCACCTGGTCTCCGCCTCGTCGCGGGTGGTCACGGTGGCTGACATCGGCCCCACTGCGGTGCTGATGGCGCTGGCCGCCACGGCCTACCACGCGGTCTCCGGCGGCGGCAAACGCGAACAGATCACACCGCCCGATCTCATCGTCGGCCACGGCGTGCTGGGCCGCCTGCTGGCCCGCATGACGGTGGTGGCCGGTTGCGAGCCGCCCACGGTCTGGGAAACCAACCCGGCGCGCAGCAGCGGTGCCGAGGGTTACACCGTCTGCCACCCCGACCAGGACGAGCGCCGCAACTACCGCAGCGTCTACGACGTGAGCGGTGATGCCCGCCTGCTCGACACCTTGATCGCGCGCCTGGCCCCGGGTGGCGAGATCGTGCTGGCCGGCTTCTACACCGAGCCGCTGAGTTTCAACTTCGCGCCGGCTTTCATGCGCGAAGCCCAGATCCGATGCGCCGCCGAGTGGCAGCGGCCGGACCTGATGGCCGTGCGCGAGCTCGTCGAAGGGGGTCGCTTGTCACTCGACGGCCTCATCACACACCTGGACGAACCCATGCACGCCGACGCCGCCTACCGCACCGCGTTCGACGACGCGGGCTGTCTGAAGATGGTCCTGGACTGGAGACATTGCCAATGAACGCCCCTGCATCCCCGGTGATCTTCATGCGGGACGAACGTGTCGACGCGCTGCGGGCCGAAGCCGCCGTCGAACCCGATCCGGTCGCCACCTCGCCCGCGGCCAAGACCACGCAGATCATCGCGATCTACGGCAAGGGCGGCATCGGCAAGAGCTTCACGCTGGCCAACCTCAGCTACATGATGGCCCAGCAGGGCAAGAAGGTGCTGCTGATCGGCTGCGACCCGAAGAGCGACACCACCAGCCTGCTGTTCGGTGGCAA
>JADMJD010000184.1:0-14012 GCA_018780805.1 Rubrivivax sp.
AGGCAGTGTCGCGCTGTTGTCGACGTTGCGCAGTCCGACATCTCGCAGGCTGCCGCCATTGATGGCTGTAATCGTGACCGGGCTGTTGAAGTCGTTGTCGAACCCGGCGAGCAACAGATCCACGTTCTCGGCAGTGGCAATGAATGTCGCTGCGTCTCCGACGGTGATCGTTCCACCAACTTGTTGAATGAGGCCGGCCGAAGAAATCGTGAGGCTGCCGTTCGGGACTGAGACGCTCGCGCCGAACGAGACACCGCTACTGCCGGCGGTGATGGTGACATCGCTGCCATTCGCGCCCATCGAAATGCTGCCAGTCGTCGTGATCCCGACACCCGCATCAAGGATTAGTTTGCCGTTCCCGCTATTCTGGATTGCAGCGTTGATCAGTATGGAACCCGCTGCGGTGAAGGTTAGATTTCCATTGGTGTTTAGATTGCCGGAAGCTTCGCTGATCGTGATGTTGCCTGCTTGCGTTCCCGTAGTGCCAGTGGTGATCTGGACGTCGGTATTTGCACCGAGTGCGGCGTCGATCTGATCCCAACCGATCACCGTGTTATCTGCGTTTGGAACAAACGGATTCGCGGGCAGGCCACCGCCAGCCGAGGCAACGACGGTCACATCGCGAGGGTCGAGCAGCAATGAACCCGGTGCTCCGAGCGGCGAAGCGAGGTAGGCGTCTCCTTCGAACGCTAGGAATTCCTTTCCCGACACCTCCGCGAAACCGCCGTCACCTCCGCTAGGCCCGCCGAGGGCGCTCAGCGCTCCGTAAAAACGTGTGGATTCACTGGACCACAAGATCACGCGTCCGCCGTTGCCGGTGCCTAAAGCGTCCGCACGCACATACACACCAGCGTCCACGTACAACGCACTTGCGTTTCTCTCCGGCCCCTGGCCTTGGTAGTTCCCGCCCACCAAAATAGTGCCGCCACCCGCATCCCCACTGGCATCAACCACCGCCTGATCGAACAGCCCGACCTTCTCCCCCAGCACCGTCACCGCGCCGCCTACTTCCCCAGCAGCCACGCCGCTGGCGTCCAGTCGACCGCGCACATCCGTGATCCCGACTGTCCCCCCATCCACCACGATCCGACCCTGCCGCGAGCCCAGGCTGCGCGCCCGCACCACGCCATCCAGGTTCAGCACCGTGTCGACAAAACCGGCGCGGGCCTGGGCGCGCATCTCGACCAGGCCACCATCGGCGGTCAAGGCGCCCAGCGCCTGCAGCCGCGTGTCCAGGTTGTCGGTGCCGACGTTGAAGAAGATCAGCCCGTCACCCTCCACATCCACGCTCACCCGCTCGGCCGCTGCCAGGCCGATGCGTGGCGCTGAAATCTCGCCTCGCTGCTCCAGCAAGGGAGACACCAGCGCCACCGTGCCGCTGGCCGTGATGCGGCCTTCCTGCACCAGCCGGCCCGGCGTGCCGGTGCCCGGCCGCAGTTCGATGCGGTCGGCCAGCATGGCCTCGTCACCCAGGGTCAGGGTGGTGGCCACCAGCGCGCCGACGTCCAGCACACTGCCCTGGCCAAAAATCACGCCGCGGGGGTTGCTCAGGAAGACCCGGCCGTTGGCCTGCAGATTGCCTAGGATCTGCGAAGGGTCGCTGCCGGTCACGCGGTTGAAAAGCACCGCGCTGGACGACGGCTGTTGGATCGTCAGGCCTTCACCGCTGCCGATACTGAAGCTGGCCCAGTCGATGCCGGCGCGGGCGGTGCCCTGCGTGATCGTCATCTGCGTGCCGGTCGTCTGGACCGTGGTCTGACCGAAGGTCGGCTTGCCATCCTGCGGTAGGGCGTGGCCGGCGTTGTAGGCCACCAGCAAGGCGACGGCGGCGCACACGGCATTGCGGCGCGGCAGGCAGCGGCCATTGGTGCTGCGGAATGAAACCGATGACGAAGGCATGCTGAGTTCCTTGCAACGAAGGGACCGAAAATATGGATGGTTGATCCCGGGGCCAGGCCCCCAAGGATCAAAACTGTTTGCCCAATTGCATGTAGAAACGAGCGCTGGGGCGGTCGCTTTCGTCCCGTGGCTCGTTGATCGTGGGGCGCGCTAAGGTGGCACGCAGATCCCAGCCATCAGGTCCGTCCCAATTCAGGCCGATGCCCCACCCCGCGAAGCTGAGCTTGTTGTCTGTGACGGTAGGGTCGGTCTGATCATTGCGCAACTGAACCACGGCCCGATCGACGAACAACGAAAACACGGCCTGCCCGCCGATGGCGGACAGCCACTCCGCCGGTGCAATGGCGCGCAACTCCAGCGAAACCAGGGCACCGTTGTCGCCGGAGCCCTCGCCCGCCGGGAATGCGCGCACACCGTCCGGCCCGCCGGCGCGGAATTGCTCGGTCACATCCAGGTTGTTCCAGGCCTTCTGCAACTTTCCGCCCAGATAAGCCTGCAACACACCCGGCACCAGATTCTGCAGCCGCACAAAGCGGCCCGAGAGCTTGGTGAACCGGCTGTCCGGGGGGTCGCTGGCGGGATCGTCGTTGAAGGAAATTCGGCCCGTGGTGAGCTGCATGTCCAGCGAGTTGATGCCCCCGCCCAGCAAGCTGTCGCGCAGATCCCCTGTGAGTCCGAGGTTGGTGTTGGCCACGTCCTTCTTTGTCACGATGCCACCGACATCGTCTTCATAGGCCTTGGCGTCCAGCGAAGCAACGGCAAAGAGGTTCAGGTTGCGGGACCGGATGATCGGGTACAGGCCGAAGGCCGTGATCGTTGATGCCTGACCACGAACACCCAGCGGCACGGCCTGCTGGTCCACCTTGTATTTCAAGGCCGACACGGATGCGCCCAGGCGCAGGCCGTTGCCGCCCACCGGGATGGTGTAGTTGGCCAGGCCGAATGCCAGGCCTTCCGACGCGATCAGGCTCGCTGACGCACTGTCGCCGCGCCCGAAAGGGCTGTTGCGGTAGACACTGCCGTTCACCCGCCACTGGCCCAGGGAACGGGCGTTGGCGTTGTCCAGTTCCGCCTGCCAGGTGGTCAGGGGCAGCGCGCGTGGTGTCACCACCAGGCTTGCCGTACCGGGCGTCCTTCCTGCCTTGACCTCGAACTCGGCGCTCAGGCCTCTCAGGTCATTGATCAGGAAGACGACCCGCTCCACGTCGCGCACGCGCAGCACGTCGCCCGGTTGCAGCTGGGCCAGGTAGGCATCGACGATAGCGCGGTCCACGGGCAGGCCATCGCGCCACTTCAACTCGATCTGATCGAGCCGACCTTCCAGCACCTCGATCCGGATCACCCCATCGGCCGGCTCCTGCTCCGGGATGTAGGCGAATCCGAGGTAGTAGCCCAGATCGCGCTGCAGAAAGCGGGTGACCTCGGCGGCCGCGTCGGACATGTCGGCGAATGTCTTGCCCTTGCCTGTGAAGCCCCCGGTCAACTGACCGAGCGCCAGTTTCAGGGATTCAGGCGCCTCCGCGTTGACCGCGTAGCGCGTGATGTCGACCTTGACCTCTTCGTCCGGACGCCCTAGCTGGCGCGGAGGTGCACGCAGCGGAGCGGGCAGTTTGCTCGGGTCGGTCGCGACCTCGGGTCGCCGATCGGCCAGTTCCGAGGGGGTCGGAATGGTGGGTGAAACCGGGGGTGATGGTGCCTGGGCCTGAACTGCCGTGGAAACCAACCCCGCACAAACGGCCGCAATGAAGCGAAGCCCCGAACGTTGGAGCATCGCGCCCCTCCTAGACGTTGTCCTTGTCCCGATGATCGTGTCGGACGCCGCGGCCTGTCAAGAAGGGCAAGCGTTGTGTCCAGTTGTGCGGGCATTCTGCCTGCCGACACTCTGCTGTCATCCGCCCGGCGGCGGATGCGAGGCATCCGGCCAACCCGGCAGCCTCCTAGTTCCTGGACAGCTGGCGGGCGATCTCGACGCGCCGGTTCTGCGGCGCCGTCGGCGCGCTGCCGAGCAGCAGCCGGTCGGCGCCGAAGCCTTCAACGCTGAGCAGGCCGGGGCTCACACCCAGCGAGACCAGATAGTCCCGCACCGCTGTGGCACGCCGAGCCGACAGCGCTTTGTTCACTTCCGGTGTGCCGCTGGCATCGGCATGACCATCGATGCGCACCAAGGCGCTGTCCGATTTGCGGCCCCGGAAGACCTGGGCGAACCTTTGCAGCTGTTGCTTCATCAGGTCCGGCAACTCGGCGGACCCGAGCAGGAAATTGGCACCCGGGAGGTTGTAGCGCACATAGGTGCGCGCGGGCGGCATGCACACAAAACACGACTTACGCAGCCGCTCGCAGCGTTCCCGGTCGGCTTTCTGTTCAGCCGACTCCGAATCTTCGGGAAACAGACCGGATGCGAGTTCGGCGGCGTCTTTGATGCCAAGGCCCAGATCGACCGGTGTCTCACGGTCGTTGGAGACCACAGGCGGGACCGTCTGGCAATCGGGATTGCTCGCCGTTGTGGCTTGACCCACTGCCGCGCCGCAAAGGCAGGCCAGCGCGGCAGCAGCAAGCAGTTTCAAACCGAAGACTTGTCCGAACGTAGCCATGGCTGCCCCCTGCCTGGCTGGCTACTGCGGAAGATTGCGTGCGATCTCGACCCGGCGGTTGTCGGCCGAGGCAGGGTCTGCGGCATTGCGCAGGGCTTTTGATCCGAACCCTTGCACACTGAGCAGGCCGGAGCCGACGCCCAGCGACACCAGGTAGCTCTTGACTGATTCGGCGCGCTGCTGGGACAAGGCCACGTTGCTCTGGGAACTTCCCGTGGCATCGGCATGGCCGTCGATCCGCACCAGCGGAGCGGCGGAAGACTTTCCACGCAGCACGTCGGCAAAGGTCTTGAGCTGCTGCTTCATCAGCTCAGGCAGTTCGGCCGACCCCACCTTGAAGCTGACACCGGGCAGGTTAAAGCGGGTGTAGCTTCGCGCCGGCGGCATGCACTTGAAACCTTCCTGGATGAGCCGCTCGCAGCGCTCGCGGTCCTTGCGTTGCTGCGGGGACTCGGTGTCTTCGGGGAACAGCCCGCCCAGGACCTGCTCCGGCAAGGCAACCGCAGCGCCGAGATCGACGCCAACCTCGCGGTCAACGTTGGTGGCGAAGTGGACTCCGTTGCCGCTGACAAGCTTCACGTCGGCCGGCTGGGCCGATGCCGAAAGACTCGCCAGCGAGGCCATCGCGATGGATCCACTCAGTAAAAAATAGTGAGCAGCACGCATGAACTCTCCTTCGAAGGCAGAAGACTTGTAACACTTTGGCACTTTAGCCGCGGCCGAGGGCTCACACAAGCCCCGCTGCCGAGGGATGGACTTGGTTCATCCCCCCGACTGAGCACCTGTTCATTGCAAGGTGGCCCCGGAAGCCTTGACCACTTGTTCATACTTGGCAAGCTCTGAGCGCACAAAGGACGCGAATTGCTCCGGCGTGCTCGGCGCCGGCTCGGCCATCATCGGCGCCAGCTTGGCCTTCACGTCGGCCGAGTTCAGCGCAGCAACAAACGCGCGATTCAGCCGCTGCACCTGATCGGCCGGCACCCCAGCGGGGCCGAAAAAGCCGAACCAGGTGTCGATGTTGAAACCTGCCAAGCCGGCTTCGGCCATCGTCGGCAGCTCGGGCATCGCGCTGCTGCGCTTGAGCGTGGTGACGGCCAGCGCCGTCAGCTTGCCGGCGCGGATGTGCCGGCGGCCGAGGCCAGGTTGTCGAACGTGTAGTCGATCTGCCCGCCCAGCAGCGCCAGCTGCATCGGCGCCGCGCCGCCGTAGGGAATGTGCACCGCAAACACCCCGGCCTGGGCCTTGAACATCTCGCCGGCCAGGTGGCCGGCGCTGCCGTTGCCGCCGGAGCCGTAGTTCAGGCGGCCGGGGTTGGCCTTGGCGTAGGCGATCAGGTCGGCCAGCGTGTTGATCTTGAGCCGCGCGGCCAACTCGGTGTTCAGCACCAGCACGTTGGGCACCTGGGCCACCAGCGTGATGGGCGTGAAGTCGCGCACCGGGTCGTAGGGCATCTTGCGGTACAGCCAGGGGTTGATGGCATGCGTGGCCACCGCGCCCATCACGATGCTGGTTCCGTCAGGGGCCGCCTTGGCCACCTGGTCGGCGCCGACGTTGCCGCCGGCCCCGGCGCGGTTTTCCACCACCACGGTGCCCAGGCTGTCCTTCACGGCCTCGGCCAGGATGCGCGCGATGCGGTCCAGCGGGCCGCCGGGCGGGTAGGGCACCACCAGCCGCAGCGGCCGCGGGGCCTGGGCCCAGGCCGGCAGCGCGATGGCCGCGGCGGCGGCGCTCAGGATGTCTCGGCGGTCCACGGTCATGGGGCTCTTGGCACGGCTCACGCCGTGGCTCCTTGTTTGTCGGCTTCGGAAGTGAACGCATCGGCGAAGAACTGGTCGGCCGGCAGGCCGCAGCGGGCGGTGAAATCACGCTCGGCCGAATCGACCACGATGGGCGCGCCGCAGGCGTAGACCTGGTGGCCCGACAGGTTGGGGAAGTCGGCCATCACGGCCTGGTGCACAAAACCCGTGCGTCCCGTCCACGCGTCTTCTGGCAGGGCGTCCGACACCACCGGCACGTAGCGCAGGTTCGGCATCTGTGCCGCCATCTGCTCGCACCAGTCGTGCATGTACAGGTCCTGCGGGCGGCGGCCGCCCCAGTACAGCACCGCGGGGCGTGTGCTGCCCTTCAAACGCAGGTGTTCGATCAGCGCCTTGATGGGGGCAAAGCCGGTGCCGCTGGCCAGCAGCACCATGGGTTTGTCGCTGTCCTCGCGCAGGAAGAAGCTGCCGAACGGGCCTTCCACGCGCAGGATGTCGCGCTCCTTCATCGCACTGAAGACGTGGTCGGTGAACTTGCCACCTGGCATGTGGCGGATGTGCAGCTCGATGGCCGGCGGTGTGCCCAGCTCATGCGGCGCGTTGGCCATGCTGTAGCTTCGCCGTGCGCCGCCCTGCAGCAGGAACTCCACATACTGGCCGGCGTGGTACTGCAGGTTCTGGTTGGCCGGCAGCTGCAGTTTCATCACCACCACGTCGGGCGCCACGCGCTGCAGGCTCAGCACGCGGCTGGGCAGCTTGAGGACGGGGAACTGGCCGGCGGCCACCACACCGCGGGCCTCGACCACGCAGTCGGTCTGCGGCGCGGCGCAGCAGGTGAGGATGAAGCCCTGCGCTTCTTCTTCGGCCGACAAGGCCTTGAGCTGGTGCACGCCGTGGATCACTCGGCCTTCGAGCAGCCGGCTCTTGCAGGAGCCGCAGGCACCGTCGCGGCAGCCATAAGGCAGGCCCACACCCTGGCGGATGGCGGCGGCAAGGATGGTTTCATCGCGGCCCACCTCCAATTGGCGGTCGGCGGGCTGAATCGTGATCTGGAAGCTCATGGGCGGGGACTCTTACACTCCGGCGCGGATTGTGCCCGTGATGCCCAGAGAGCCAGATGCCCCTGCCACGCCCTGCCTTGTTGATCGTCGGATGTGGTGACGTCGGCCTGCGCGTGCTGCCGTGGGTGCTGGCGCGCTGGCAGGTGCGGGTGCTGACCTCCTCGCCCGCCCGCTGCGCCGAGCTGCGCGCAGCCGGCGCGGTGCCGCTGGTCGGCAACCTCGATGACCGCGCCACGCTGGGCCGCCTCGGCGGCCTAGCCGATGCGGTGCTGCAACTGGCGCCGCCGCCGGGGCAGGGCACGCAGGACACCCGCTCGATGCACCTGGCGCAGGCGTTGCTGCGCGGCGGCCGGGTGCAGCGGCTGGTCTACATGAGCACCAGTGGCGTCTATGGCGATGCCGACGGCGCGCGTTTCGACGAAACCCGCGCCGTGGCGCCGGCCAGTGCGCGTGGCCAGCGGCGTGTGCACGCCGAGGCGCTGTGGCGCTGGTACGGCCGCCGCACCGGCGCCGTGGTGACGGTGTTGCGCGTGCCTGGCATTTACGCGCTGGACCGCGTGGGCGGCGACCCGCGTGAGCGCCTGCGTCGTGGCACGCCGGTGCTGTCCGCCGAAGACGACGTCTACACCAACCACATCCACGCCGACGACCTGGCCCGTGCCTGCGTGGCCGCGCTCTACCGTGGTCGACCGCAGCGGGTGCTGCACGCCAGCGATGACACCGAGCTGAAGATGGGCGACTACTTCGACCTCGCGGCCGACCTGCACGGCCTGCCGCGCCCACCGCGCATCACGCGTGCCGAGGCCGCGACGGTGTTGTCGCCGATGCAGCTGTCGTTCATGGGTGAGTCGCGCCGGCTGGTCAACCAGCGCCTGACGCAGGAGCTCAAGCTGCGCCTGCGGTACCCGACCGTGCGGGAAGGCCTGGCGCCGCCCGTCTGACGCCGGGTCAGCGGCGGCGGTAGCCGAACGGCGGCTTGCGCCGCCAGTAGCGGATCATCAGCCAGCCGCCGACCATGCCGCCCAGGTGCGCGAAGTGCGCCACGCCGCTGCTGCCCAGGATGCCCAGGCCCAGCTCCAGCGCGCCGAACACCATCACGAAGGTGCGCGCCTTCATCGGGATGGGTGGGAACAGCGGCATGATCACCCGGTTCGGGAACAGCATGCCAAAGGCCAGCAGCAGCGCAAACAGGCCGCCCGAGGCGCCCACCGTGGGCACGCGCGAGCCGGCGAACCAGGTGATGACCAGCTGCGCCACCGCCGCGGCCAGCACGCCGGCCAGCAGGAACTGCAGGTAGCGTTTCTGGCCCCAGAGCCGCTCCAGCTCGGAGCCGAACATCCACAGGCCCAGCATGTTGAAGAACAGATGCCCCATGCCGCCGTGCAGGAAGGCGTAGCTCACCACCTGCCAGGGCAGGAAGCGGCCGCTGGCCACGGGCCAGAGCGCAAACCACGCATCCAGGATGGGCGCGACGAGCTGCAGGCAGAAGACAGCCGTGCAGATGAGCATCAAGGCACGGGTGACCGGTGGGATCGGCGGCATTGGGTCAGAATCGCGTGATGGTGCCCGGGAACGGACTCGAACCGTTACGCCTTGCGGCGGGGGATTTTGAGTCCCCTGCGTCTACCGATTTCGCCACCCGGGCTGTTGGGTTGCTGCCGATGGCACGCATGTGTCGAAGAATTATGGCATGCAGCTCTGAGCCCACCTGAGACACACACTCCATGCCTGATCGCCCCACCTACAAAACCCTGGAAGACACCATCGGTGGCACGCCGCTGGTGAAGCTGCAGCGTGTGCCCGGTGCTGACGCCGAGCGCCGCGGCAACGTGTTGCTGGGCAAGCTGGAGGGCAACAACCCTGCGGGTTCGGTGAAGGACCGGCCCGCCATCAGCATGATCAAACGCGCCGAGGAGCGGGGTGACATCCGTCCCGGCGACACGCTCATCGAGGCCACCAGCGGCAACACCGGCATCGCGCTGGCCATGGCCGCGGCCATCCGCGGTTACCGCATGCTGCTGGTGATGCCGGAAGACCTGTCCGTCGAACGGGCGCAGACCATGAAGGCCTTCGGCGCGGAGCTGATCCTCACGCCGCGAAGCGGCGGCATGGAGTACGCACGTGACCTGGCCGAGCAGATGCAGAAGGACGGCAAGGGCCGTGTGCTGGACCAGTTTGCCAACGCCGACAACCCGCGCGTGCACGAAGAGAGCACGGGCCCCGAGATCTGGCGCGACACGGCCGGGCAGGTGACGCATTTCGTCAGCGCGATGGGCACCACCGGCACCATCACCGGGGTGTCGCGCTTCCTGAAGGCACAGAACCCGGGCGTGCGCATCGTCGGCGCGCAGCCCAGCGAAGGCTCGCGCATCCCCGGCATCCGCAAGTGGCCGGAGGCCTACCTGCCGCGCATCTACGACCCGCGCGCGGTGGACGAGCTGGTCTACGTCAGCCAGGCCGATGCCGAAGCCATGGCGCGCCGGCTGGCGGCCGAAGAAGGCCTGTTCTGCGGCATCTCGGCCGCCGGTGCGGCCTGGGCGGCGCTGCAGATCAGCGCGCAGGTGGAAAACGCCACCATCGTCTTCATCGTCTGCGACCGGGGCGACCGTTACCTGTCCACCGGCGTTTTCCCGGCATGAGCTTTCGCTTCTGCCCCAGCTGCGCGACGGAACTTCAGCCCATCAGCCAGGCCGAAGACGGCGGCGACAAGGTCCGCCTGCGCTGCCCGGCCTGCGGCTTCACGCACTGGAACAACCCGACGCCGGTGCTCGCTGCCATCGTCGAGTGTGTCGACCAGGGCGGGCAGATCCTGCTCGCGCGCAACGCCGCCTGGACGCACCGCATGTTCGCGCTGATCACCGGCTTCATGGAGGCCGGTGAAACGCCGGAAGACGGCATCCGGCGCGAGGTGCTGGAAGAAACCGCGCTCGAGGCCGTGAGCACCACGCTGGTGGGTGTGCACGAGTTCCTGCGCATGAACCAGGTCATCATCACCTACCACGTGCAGGCGCGTGGCGAGGTGCGGCTGTCGCCCGAGCTGGCCGAGTACAAGCTCTACGCGCCGCAAGACGTGCGCTGCTGGCGTGCGGGCACCGGGCTGGCGCTGGCGCAGTGGCTGCAGGGCCGGGGGTACACGCCCCAGTTCATCGAGCTGCCGCCGCGGCCGTAAACTCCCGCCCACGATGCAAGCCGACAAAGAAATCGACACCCGGGGCCTGAACTGCCCGCTGCCCATCCTGAAGGCCAAGAAGGCCTTGTCGGAGATGGTCAGTGGCGAGACGCTGAAGGTGATCTCCACCGACCCCGGTTCGGTGCGCGACTTCAAGGCCTTTGCACGCCAGACCGGCAACGAGTTGCTGGACCAGCAGACGCTGGGCAGCGATTTCGTGCATGTGCTGAAACGGCGCTGAAACGGCGCTGAAACGCCGCTGAGCGCGCCGCGCCAGCAGCGCAGGCTTACAGGCTCAGGCCCTTCAGGTACTGGCGGAAGCCCGGCCCGATCTCCGGGTGGGCCAGCGCCAGTTCGACGTTGGCCTCCAGGAATCCTTCCTTGCTGCCGCAGTCGTAGCGGCGGCCCTGGTAGCGGTAGGCAAACACCTTCTCGCGCCGCAGCAGCGAGGCGATGCCGTCGGTGAGCTGGATCTCGCCGCCCACGCCGCGCGGCTGCGTGGCAATCTCGTGGAACACACCCGGCGTCAGGATGTAGCGGCCGGCCACGCCCAGGCGTGAGGGTGCCACTTCCGGTGCCGGCTTTTCGACGATGCGGGTCACGTCCACCAGGCGCTCGTTGACCTCGGTGCCGGCCACGATGCCGTAGCGCCGCGTGTGTTCGGCCGGCACCTCCTGCACGGCCAGGATGGAGGCCCGCCATTCGCCGTACTGCTCCACCATCTGCGCCAGCACTGGCGGCTCGCCGACCATCAGGTCGTCGGCCAGCAGCACGGCAAAGGGTTCATCACCCACCAGGCGCTGGCCGCACAACACGGCATGGCCCAGGCCCAGGGCCTGGGCCTGGCGCACGTAGATGCACTCCATGTCGTCGGGTTTGACGCTGCGCACCACCTCCAGCAGGTCGTGTTTGTTGGATTTCTCCAGCGCCACTTCCAGCTCGAAAGTCATGTCGAAGTGGTCTTCGATCGGGCGCTTGTGGCGGCCGGTGACGAAGATCATTTCACGCACACCGGCCGCATAAGCCTCTTCGACGGCGTACTGGATCAGCGGCTTGTCCACTACCGGCAGCATCTCCTTCGGCTGGGCCTTGGTGGCCGGCAGGAAACGCGTGCCGAGGCCCGCCACAGGGAATATTGCCTTCTTGATGTACATCTTCTTACATACAATCGTTGGACAAGAGCAAGCGGCCATTCTGGCACGCAGGCCTGCCAGGAGTACGTTAGAAACTCCCCATCACCGCCCCTTCCATGGATGTGCTGATCGTCGAGCCGCTCGAACCCGAAGTGGTTCACTGGCTCGAGACGAGATACCGCGTGCGCCACGCGCCTCAGCTGGCACGTGACCCGCTGGCGTTGCGCAAGGCGCTGGCCCCCGTGCGCGCGATGATCACGCCGCCATCGGTGTCCATCGACGAAGCGGTGCTGCGTGCGGCACCCCAGCTGCGCGCCGTGGGCCGTTTGTCCGCCGGGGTGGAAAACATCGACGTCGAGGCCTGTGCGCGGGCCGGGGTCGAGGTGGTGCGCCCCAACGGCGCCGGTGCCGCGGCCGAGGCCGAGTTTGCGATCGCCGCGCTGCTGCAGCTGCTGCGCCGGGTGCCGGTGCGCAATGCCGAAGGCCTGCTGGTGGGCCGCGAACTCGGCAACACCCGGGTGGGCCTGGTGGGCATGACACCGGCGGCGCGGCCGCTGGCGCAACTGCTCACGGCCTTTGGCGCCGAGGTGGTGGGTTACGACCCGGCCCTGCATGCCAACGACGCCCTCTGGTCCACCTGGGGCGTGCGGCCCTTGCCGCTGCGCGATCTGATCGAGCGTTGTGACGGCGTGTGTGTGTTGCTGGCCTATTTCACGCGCTACCGCGGCCTGATCGGCGAGCGTTACCTGGCCGCCTGCCGACCGAACCAGGTGATGGTGAGCCTGGCACACGGCCATGTGTTCGACGAAGTGGCGCTGGCCGAATCACTCACCAGCGGCCGCATGGCCGCCGCCTGGCTGGACAGCCTGGAGCCGGGTGCGCTGGACGCCGGCCGGCCGCTGAGCCAGGTGGAGAACCTGCAGGTCACGCCGCGTGTGGCCAGCACCACGCAGGAGTCCCGCCAGCGCAGCGCCTGGGCCGTGGCCCGGCGCATCGACGAACTGCTCGCTGCGCCGGTGCCACGTGCCGACTTCAGGCCGACGTGGGAAGGCGACGTCGCTGATCTTGCAGGCGACTGAGCGTGGCCACAAAACCCGCGATGCGCTGACGCTCCTGCTCGACCACGGCCGCCGGTGCGCGCTGCACGAAGCTGGCATTGCCCAGCTTGGCCTCGGCTTTGGTGACTTCGGTTTGCAGGCGGGTGATCTCCTTGTCCAGCCGCGCGGTTTCAGCCACCACGTCCACCTCGACATGCAGCGCCAGCCGCAGCTCGCCAGCAGACGTCACGGGTGAGGTGGCGGTGGCCTCGCCGAAGGCCGCTTCGTCGTCGAAGCTGCGCAGCTCGGACAGCCGCGCCAGCGCCTTCAGCACCGGGCCGGCGCTGGTGATGAAGGCGGCGTCGCCCTGCACCAGCAGCGGCACCTTCTCGCCGGGGTTCAGGTTCATCTCGCTGCGCAGGTTGCGGCAGGCGCCGGCCACGGCCTTCAGGCGGGCCACCCAGGCATCGGCCGCCGGGTCCACTTTTTCCAGCTGCGCCACGGGGTAGGCCGCAGTGGCGATGGTGTCCGCACTGCCCGCCGCCTTGCGGCCAGCGACCACCGCCACGGTGTCCCACAACTCGGCGGTGATGAAGGGCGCCACCGGGTGCAGCAGGCGCAGCACGGTCTCGAGCACGCGGATCAGTGTGCGGCGCGTGGCGCGCTGCTCGGCCTCGGAACCGGTGGCGATCTGCACCTTGGCGATCTCCAGGTACCAGTCGCAGTACTCGTCCCAGACGAAGCTGTAGACCGCGTTGGCCACGTTGTCCAGCCGGTACTCGGCAAAGCCCTGCGCCACGGCAGCCTCGACACGCTGCAACTCGCCGCTGATCCAGCGGTCCGCCATCGAGAAGCGCATGTAGCCGTGGAAGGGCCCACCCGGCGCGCACTCGGCCTTGCTGTGTTCCTTCAGGCCACAGTCCTGGCCTTCGCAGTTCATCAGCACAAAGCGCGTGGCGTTCCAGAGCTTGTTGCAGAAGTTGCGGTAACCCTCGCAGCGTTTGCTGTCGAAGTTCAGGCTGCGGCCCAGCGTGGCCATCGCGGCGAAGGTGAAACGCAGCGCATCGGCGCCGTAACCCGGGATGCCGCTCGGGAACTCCTTCTCGGTCGCCGCCCGCACCTTGGGCGCGGTTTCGGGTTTGCGCAGGCCGACCACACGTTTGTCCAGCAGCGGTGCCAGTGCGATGCCGTCGATCAGGTCCACCGGGTCGAGCACGTTGCCCTCGGACTTGCTCATCTTGTGGCCCTGGGCGTCGAGCACCAAGCCGTGGATGTAGACATGCCGGAACGGCACCTGTCCGGTGAAATGTTTGGTCATCATGATCATCCGGGCGACCCAGAAGAAGATGATGTCGTAGCCCGTGA
>JADMJD010000184.1:14022-37297 GCA_018780805.1 Rubrivivax sp.
ATGCACCAGTCCTGGATGTTGTTCATCCACTGGTTGTAGGTGTTGACCCAGTTCGGTGGCACGAAGGTGACGGCGCCGGACTGGACAGCATCAATGGCTTCCTGCGCGATGGATTGGCCGTTGGCGCCCGGCTTCTTCATCGCAACGAACCACTGGTCCGTCAACATCGGCTCCACCACCTGGCCGGTACGGGCACAGCGCGGCACCATCAGCCGGTGTTTTTTGGTTTCGACCAGCAGGCCCAGCGCGTCCAGGTCGGCCACGATCTTTTTGCGTGCCACAAAACGGTCCAGCCCGCGGTAGGCGGCGGGGGCGTTGTCGTTGACGGTGGCGTCCAGTGCCAGCACGCCGATCATCGGCAGGCCGTGGCGCTGGCCCACCGCGTAGTCGTTGGCGTCGTGGGCCGGCGTCACCTTGACCACGCCGGTGCCAAAGGCGCGGTCCACGTAGTCATCGGCAATCACCGGGATCTCGCGGCCCACCAGCGGCAACGTCACGGTCTTGCCCACCAGCGCCGCGTATCGTTCATCCTCGGGGTGCACCATCACGGCCACGTCACCCAGCATGGTTTCCGGGCGCGTGGTGGCCACCACCAGCTGGCCGCTGCCGTCGCTGAGCGGGTAGGCGATGTGCCACAGGAAACCGTCTTCTTCTTCGCTCTCGACCTCCAGGTCGGAGACGGCCGACTTGAGCGCCGGGTCCCAGCTGACCAGGCGCTTGCCGCGGTAGATCAGGCCTTCTTCAAACAGGCGCACGAAGGTCTCGGTGACGACGGTCGAGAGCTTCTCGTCCATCGTGAAGTACTCGTGCGGCCAGCTCACCGAGTCGCCCATGCGGCGCATCTGGTTCGTGATGGTCGCACCCGACGTGGCCTTCCAGTCCCAGACCTGGGCGACGAAGTTCTTGCGCCCCAGGTCGTGCCGGTTCAGGCCGGCTTCCTGC
This sequence comes from Rubrivivax sp., assembly GCA_018780805.1. GTDB lineage: Bacteria > Pseudomonadota > Gammaproteobacteria > Burkholderiales > Burkholderiaceae_C > Rubrivivax. The sequence continues at coordinate 14,965 of JADMJD010000184.1, forward strand.
AGCTGCCGCTCCACCACGATCTGCGTGGCGATGCCCGCGTGGTCGGTGCCCGGCACCCACAGCGTGTTGAAGCCGCGCATGCGGTGGTAGCGCGTCAGCGAGTCCATCACCGTCTGGTTGAAGGCGTGGCCCATGTGCAGCGTGCCCGTCACGTTGGGCGGCGGCAGCTGGATGCAGAAGGACGGTTTGGCCGGGTCCAGCGTGGGCTGGTAGACACCACTCGCCTCCCACAGCGGCGCCCAGCGGGCCTCGATGGCGGTGGGTTCGAAGGACTTGGCGAGTTCGGTCATGGCAGGCGCTCGGACGGGCCGCAGTGGCGGCCTGTCAACGAAAAAGGCGGTCCGGGGGTTGGAGGCATGATTGTAGGTGTCGGGTCCCCGGCGCCCCGGGCCCATCCAGGAGCACTGCATGAAGTTTCGCCAGCTTGTCGCCGCGTTGGTCGGCGCCCTCGTCCTGACAGCCTGCGGCGGGGGTGGCAGCGACACCAGCACACGCTGCGAAGGCGGCGACGACAAGGCCTGGTTGTGTGCCTACATGGACGACTGGTACTTCTGGTACGCCACGTCACCGCAGCCGCTGCCCGCGGCCTACAGCACGTTGGACAGCTACTTCAACGCCTTGCTCTACCCCGGCGACGCCACCTTCCCGTCGGACCGCTACAGCTACTACGAAAGCACCGCCAGCTTCGACCAGTTCTTCGGCGACGGCGAGACCCTGGGTTACGGCGTCTCGGTGGCCGGCCTGGAGGTGGAGGGCCGGCCCGACCTGCCGCTGCGAATTCGCTACATCGAGCCGCTGTCGCCCGCCGCCGCCCAGGGCCTGCAGCGGGGTGACGAGATCCTGCTGATCAATGGCCTGGCCGCGTCCAGCTACATCAGCAGCGGCGATTTTTCCGTGCTCTCGGCCGGCACCGCCGGCCAGTCGATGGCGCTGCGGGTGCGTGGCATCGGCGGCGTCACACGCGACCTCACGTTGGTGGCCACCGTGCACGCGCTCAGCCCGGTGCCCACCACCACCCTCATCACCAGCCCGCTGGGCAGGCGCGTGGGTTACGTCATGGTCAAGGACATGATCAACCAGGTGAACACGCCGCTGGAAACCGCGTTTGCGCAGTTCCGCGCCCAGGGTGTCAGCGAGCTGGTGCTCGACCTGCGCTACAACGGCGGCGGCCTGGTGTCGGTGGGCGGCACGGTGGCGTCCTATGTGGGTGGCAGCCGAAGCAGCGGGCGCGACTACGCGCGGCTGCTCTACAACGACAAGCGCAGCAGCAACAACGCCACCTACAGTTTCTCCAGCCCCGCGTCGGCGCTGGGCCTCGCACGGGTCTACGTGCTGACCGGGGCGCGCACCTGTTCGGCCAGCGAGCAGGTGATCAACGGGCTGAGCCCCTACGTCACCGTGGTGCAGATCGGCGACACCACCTGCGGCAAGCCCATGGGTTTCCTGCCGCGGGACCACAACGGCAACACTTTCAGCGTGGTCAACTTCGAGTCGGTGAACGGCCTGAACCAGGGCCGCTATTTCGACGGCCTGGCCCCGAACTGTTCTGTGGCCGACGACCTGGACGGCGCCCTGGGCAGCGCCGGCGAAGGCATGGTCGCCGCCGCGCTGCAGCACGCCGACACCGGCACCTGCCCGGTCTTCAGCCGCCGGGCCCAGCCGCTGGCGGCGCGCGGCACCGGCCGGCCGCTGGTGGAGCCGGGCGAGCGCCAGGGCATGTGGGCGCGCTGACACCGCGGGCCCTGCAACGCCGCCGCAACGGCCCCGGTTCATCCTGCAGCCTCGTCACCTGGGTGGGCGCCAAGACCCCGGCCCAGGGCCTTGGTCCATCCCTGCAGGAGCAACCCATGTCCATCCCCTTGCATGTCGCAGCCGCCGCCTTGGCCCTATCGGCAGGTGCGTCTCAGGCCGCGACACAGCTCATCGATGACTTCAGCAGCCCCGCTGCACCCGGCGTCAGCGTGTTGACCGTCGAAGGCGAAAACATCTTCGTGCAGTTCACCGACACGGTGCTGGGCGGTGTGCGCCAGGTGAACCACCGGGCCTACCTGAACCCGCTGGGCAGTGTTTCGGCTGTGGCCTCCGGCAACGGCCTGCTCAGCAGCAGTGACGGGATCGGCGTGACCAGCGAGGTGCTGGTCTCGTACGGTGCCTTCACCAACCCGACCGGCACACCGGGCACGGCCGGGCCGTTCCTGGGACTCGACGTGACGCCGTACGACGCCTTCCGGCTCGACTTCAGCGGCATCGCGCAGCAGATGAACATCAACATCGTGATGTACAGCAGCACGCCGCTGGACGCCGACGCCGCATCGCCCACGTACTACACCGCCGCCGCGGTCAACGTCGCCCCGGACATGCCCGGTGGCCCGCTGAGCCTGGTGCTGCCTTTTGCCACCCTGGCCGGGGGCTTCAACTTCAGCAGCGTTGACGGGGTCGTGCTGGTGCTCAACCGTGCGGTGGGCAACATCACGAACAATGCCTTCAACGTCGACGGCTTTGCGCTTGTCAGCACGGTGCCAGAGAGCCCGACTGCCGCGCTGGTTCTGGCCGGCCTGGGTGTGGTGGCGCTCGTGTCGCGTCGGCGCCGGCCGGATTGAGAGCCAGAACGCGCGCCGCAGTGGTCTGAAACCACCGTGGCTGGCATCATGGCCGGATGCTGTCGCTGGAACTGCTCGGACCGGTGGTGCTGCGGCGTGATGGCGCTGCGCTGCCACTGACGATCCGCAAGACGGCGGCGCTGCTGGTGTTGCTGGCCCTGGGCGGGTCGACGCCGCGGTCGCGGGTTGCGGCGCTGTTGTGGCCCGGTCTGGACGAGGCCACCGGCCGGCGCAACCTGCGGCGCGAGCTGGCCCGGCTGCGCGAGATCGGCGCGCCCGACGCCGTGCTGGCCGAAGGCGACCGTCTGGCACCCGCCGCGACGCTGACCGTCGATGCCGCCACGTTCCAGCAGGTGCTGCAGGCCGGCGATGCCGCTGCGTGCCTGCAGCATTGGCGCGGCCCGCCAGCCGACGGCCTGGACCTGGACGACGCCCAGCCCTTCATGGACTGGCTTCTGCAAGAGCGTGAACGCCTGCAGGCCCTGCGGCGGCAGGCCTTGCAGGCCGCGGCCGCGTCGGCACAGGCCCGTGGCGAGACCAACACCGCACTGGCACTGCAGCAGCAACTGCTGGCCGACGATCCGCTGCAGGAACAGCACCACCGCGCGGTGATGCAACTGCTGGCCCACAGCGGCCGACGCGAGGCGGCGCTGCTGCAGTACCGCCGCTGCTGCGACTTGCTGCGCGACGAACTGGGCCTGGTGCCGATGGCCGAGACCGAAGCGCTGGCCGCTGCGCTGCGTGGTCAGCCTGTGCCGGCGCCGCCCGCGGCAGCGCCGCTGCCGGCGCCCGGCCGCCTGCTGCCGGCCGCCTTGCCCTTTGTCGGCCGGCAGGCCGAGGTCCAGGCGCTGGAGGCTGCGTGGCACCACGGTGCAGCGGTGCTGATCGAGGGCTTGGCCGGTGTGGGCAAGACCCGGCTGGCGCTGGACGTGGCCGCGGCGCATGGGGCGTTTGCGCTCGTGCGCTGCCAGCCCGGGGATGCTGGCTTGCCCTACGCCGCGTTTGCGCGTGCGCTGCAATGTCTGTGTGGCCAAACGCCAGACCGCGCAGCACTTGCCGCCGCCGGACTCGCGCCCTGGGCCATCGACGAACTGGCGCGGCTGCTGCCCGGGCTCGGCGCACCGCCGCCCGCCATCCGGTCTGCCGAAGAGCAGGCCCGATTTTTCGAAGCCTGCAAACAGGCCTGGCGCGGGCTGGCCACCGACAACTTCGACGTCGTGCTGCTGGACGACTGGCAGCTGGCCGACGGCGCCAGCCTGGGCCTGCTGATCCAGGTGGTGCAGCAGCGGCGTGACGACGGTGCGGCCGGCGCCCGCGAGTGGCTGCTGATGCGGCCCGAGATGGCCGCCGGCGCCAGGCAAGGCCTGCGCGATGGTTTGCAGGCCGTGCAGATCCACCTGCAGCCGCTGGAGGACGCTGCGGTGCTCGACCTGGTGCAGCAGCTGTCCGGTGCCGGGCAGCCGGTGCGTTTTGCGGCGCGGCTGCAGCGGGCCACCGGCGGCAACCCGTTTTTCATCGCCGAGACCCTGCGCCTGCTGGCCGACACCGGGACGCTGGTCCTCGATGCAGAAGGCCGCTGGACCACGCCGTTCGATGCCGCCACCGAGGACTACCGCGAGCTGCCGCTGCCGCCCACCGTGCGTGACGCCGTGCGGGCGCGGGTGCAGCGCCTGCCGGAGGCCGCACGCCGGCTGCTGGAGGCCGCCAGCCTGGCCGCCGAGCCCTTTGCGCCTGTGCTGCTGGCCGCCGCCTGTGCGTTGTCCGAGCTGGAGGCCACGGCCGCGTTGGAGCAGGCCCTGGAGGCCACGTTGGTGCAGGAGCAGGCCGGCGGGGGCCATGGCTTCAGCCACGACCTGGCGCGCCAGGCGCTGGCCGCCGACCTGTCGCCGCAGCGGCGGCGCCTGGTGCACCGGCGGCTGGCCCTGGCCGCCGAGGCCACACGCGCGGCGCCGGCCTTGACGGCGCAGCACTTCGAGGCGGCGGGTGACGCCCTGCGTGCTGCACCGTTCCGGCTGGCCGCGGGTGACGAGGCGCAGCGCCTGTTCGATGGGGCGCTGGCGCTGCAGCACTGGCAGGCAGCCTTGGAGGCGCTGAGTTCGCTGGGCGCGATGGCCGACCCGGCGCTGCGCGCCAAACTGCTGCCGCGTTGTGCGCAGGCCCGCGTCGATCTCGGTGATGCCGACGGCGCCCACGCCACCCTGGCGGCGCTGGACACGTTGTTGCGCCAGGGCCCGCTGGACCGGGACGCGCATGCCGAAGCCGTGATCGCCTGCGCCGAGCTGGAGTCTTCCCTGGACCGCAGCGCCGAGGCCCTGGCCCGGATTGATGCCCTGCTCGCAGGGCCGGGTGCCGGCCGTTGGCCCGTGCGCGCGCAGCGGGTGCGCAGCCGCGCGCTGCAGAACCTCGGGCGGCTGGACGATGCGCAGGCCGGTGCCGAACTGGCCCTGCAGCAGGTCGGCGCCGATGCCGCCGAACGCGCCGCCCTGCTCGACCAGCTGTTGATGATCGAGTACCTGCGCGGCCGGCCGCAGCAGGCCCTGGTGCTGGCGCGTCAGGCGGTCGGGCTGTGGCAGGCCCTGGGCGACCGGCGGCTCATCGCCAAGGGCCATTTCCGCATCGGCACGCTGCTGCTGGTCAGCGGCGAACTGGACGCGGGTACGCTGGAACTGGAGCGCGCGCGGGGCCTCGCGGCCGACCTGCGCCTGGTCGAGCAGCAGCGCGACGTCATCGTGAACCTCTTGAAAGTGCACGCCGACCGCGGCGACGGGGCGGCCATGTTGGCGCTGGCCGAAGAAGGCTGGCACCTGGCGCCCGGGTTCCCTCGCCCGCGCACACGCCAGCTCCTGATGCAGGCCCGGCTACATGCACGTCTGCTGCTGGGTGAACTGGGCACCGCGCTGACCCTGGCCGACCAGGTGCTGGCCGAGGCCGACGCCGCGGGCGAACCGGCCGCCTTGCAGTACGCGGTGATCACCGTGCTCGACCTGCTGGTCTACCTGGGTGACTTCGAGCGTGCGCGTGTGCTGCTGGATCGGTTGCACAGTGCCGGTGTCCAGGAACTGGCCTTCCTCGGCGTCAAGCTCGCGCTGCTGCGGGCCTTCCTGGAGTCGCGGGCCGGTGACACGGCGGCGGCCCGTCAGGCGCTGGCCACCATCGTGGAGCCGCAGGCGTTGCAGCAGCCGCAGGACCGCGTCGACCTGGCTTTGCGCGAAGCCGACATGCAGATCGCCGAAGGTGCGCCGGGCGCAGCGCTGAAGACCCTCTCGCCGTGGCTGCAAGCCGTGCCCAATCTGCAGCAGCAGGCCATGGCCTGGACGCTGCACCTGCGTGCCGCGGCGGCCCTCGGGCCCGTGCCTGCGGCCGACTGGCGGCGCGCGCAGGCGCTGATCGACCAGGGCGGTGTGCCGCCGCTGGAGGCGCTGGAGCTGCTGCGCGCGCTGGCGATCACCGGGCAGGAGCCGGCTGGCGCCCTGGCCGCTGCACAGGCCTTGGCCGAACACCTGGCCGCCAGCCTGGCCGGGTGGCCGGCGCAGCAGCGGCATCTGCGCGGCGACATCGGCCCTCGCAACGCTCTTGCAACGCCGGCTGATCACACTGCCTGGACACCCCCAATTCGGGGGTGACGGAGACCCTTGATGTCGATGCTCAGCAGCCCGGCGCCGGCGCCTGCCGCCGCTGCCTTGTTGACCTTGTGGCTCGACGCCGACGGGCGCTGGCACGCCAGTGTCGTGATGCCCGACGGAGAACGTTTCGAGTTCCTCAGCCCCTTCGAGCTGGCGCGCTGGAGCCGCGGCGTGACGGCCCGGCGCGCACCTTCGAAGACCGGTCTGCGCTGATCCGGCCGGCCCCCGTTTGACCCCCGCTGGCGGGTTTGCAACGGGGTTGCAACGCCTGCGGCGCATCGTCTGGCTTCACCCCCACCTTGGAGCGCACGATGAAGACCAGTCCCTGGATTTTCTGCCTGGCCGCGGGCACAGCCTCGGCCGGGCAACTGAGCCTGCACGAGAGCCTGGACACCTTTCTGGCCGCGGCCGGGCCCGGCGTGCAGTGGCAGGACTTCGAGTCCTTCGCCGACACCCCGGTGCTCACCGGGCTGGAACTGCTGCCGGGCGTGAGCATGGGCACCAACACCGCTGCGGTGCGCAGCCGCGCCCACAGCGACGGCACCGGCGCCAGCGCCACCCACGGCGGCACGCCGGCGATGTGGCTCGACACCCACCTGCCGGCCCACACCACGGCCGTGGCCTTCGACATCCTCTACATCGACGGCGGCACGGGACCGGGCCTGATCTCGGTGTTCTTCGCGCCCGGCACGCCGGGCCTGGCGCAGCTGGACCTGCCGGTCCCGGCACGCAACACCGACGTCTCCGTCAGCCGGGACCAGTTTTTCGGCCTCACCGGCGACCTGCCCATCACCCGGGTGCGTTACACCTACGGGCTGGAGATCAACAACCTGTGCTGCGAAGAGATCGTGTTCGACAACCTGCGGGTGCTCACCACGCCGGTGCCCGAGCCCGCCAGCGCCGCGTTGCTGCTGGCCGGACTGGGCTGGCTGGCGCTGCGCCGACGTTGAACCGTGCGCCCACAATGCGCGCATGAGTGAGCCCGTCGCGCACCGCTTCGAGTTGCAGATCCTGGGCCCGGTGCGCCTGCTGCGGGCGAGCCGGCCGCAGCCGCTGAAAACACGCAAGGCGCTCGCCCTGCTGTTGCTGCTGGCGGTGGAGGGCGACCTGAGCCGGCCGCGCCTGTGTGCCTGGCTCTGGCCCGGGCAGGATGAAAGTGGCGCGCGGCGCAACCTGCGGCGAGAACTGGTGCGCCTGCGCGAAGCGGGCGCTGCCGAGGCCCTGCGGGTCGAGGGTGATCGTTTGTGCCTCGGCCCCGACCTGGCCTGCGATCTGCCACGCGCCGAGGCTTTGCTGGCCGGCGGCGAGCCAGACGCGGCGCTGGCCTTGTGGCGCGGCGAGACCCTGGACGGCCTGGACGCCGAGGGTGACGAAGACGCCGGTTTTGCCCCCTGGCTGGACGCGTTGTTGCAACGCGCCAGGGCGCTGCGCCGCCGCGCCCTGGAGGCCAGCGCCGCCGCCGCCGAAACACGTGGCGACCTGTCGGCGGCGCTGCAGCGTGTGCAAACGCTGCTGCAGGACGACAGCCTGCAGGAGCGCCACCACCGTGATGCGATGCGCCTGCTGGCCGCGACCGGCCAGCGCGAAGAGGCGCTGCGCCAGTTCGAGACCTGCCGTGCCCTGCTGGCGGCCGAACTGGACCTGCAGCCCATGCCGCAGACGCTGGCGCTGGCGTTGTCGCTGCGCCAGGATGCCGCTGTGGCGCCGCCTGCTGCACCGCCTGTTGCACCGCCATTCGCGCCGCCAATCGCGCCGCCAATCGCGCCGCTGGTTGCGCCGCCGCTGGTGGCCGCGGCGCCGGCGGTGGCAGACCGCGCGGTACAGCTGCCGCCGCAACTGCCCTTCGTCGGCCGCGAGCCCGAGGTCCAGCACCTGCAACGTGTCTGGGAGCGCCGCCAGCCGGTGCTGCTGGTGGGCGAAGCCGGTGTAGGCAAAACCCGTTTGGCCACCGACTTTGCCGCGGCCCAAGGCCCGTATGCGCTGCTGCGCTGCCAGGCGGGCGACCACGAGCTGCCCTTTGGCGCCTTTGCGCGTGCGCTGCGCGTGCTGGCCGGCCAACCACCCGACCTGGCCGCGCTGGAGCCCTGGGTCGTGGCCGAGCTGGCGCGTTTGCTGCCGGAGCTGGGCCCCGCGCCGCCGCCGCTGCGCAACGACAACGAACGCTTGCGTTTCGACGAAGCCTGTGTGCGCGCCTGGCAGGCCCTGGCCAGCGAGGCTTTCGATGCCGTCGTGCTCGACGACTGGCAGCTGGCCGACCCCGGCAGCCGCAGCCTGTTGGCGCGGGTGGTGGCACGCCGGCGCGAGCAGGGCGGGGCGGGCGCCATCGAGCTGCTGGCCTGGCGCGGCGAGCTGGACGATCCCGAACTGCAGGCCACTGCCGAAGCCCTGGGCGCCGAGATCTTGCATTTGGGCCCGCTGCCCGATGCCGCAGTGCAGGAGCTGGTGCGCCAGCTGTCCGGCGCTGCGGCACCGGCGCGATTTGCCCAGCGCCTGCGCAGTGCCACCGGTGGCCACCCGTTTTTCATCGCCGAGACCCTGCGTGACCTGGCCGAACGGGCCTTGTTGCGGGGTGATGCCCAGGGCCGCTGGCACACCCCCTTCGACGAGCAGACCGATGACTACCACGAGTTGCCGCTGCCCAGCAGCGTGCGCGACGCGGTGCTGGCGCGGGTGCGCCGCCTGGGGGTGCCTGCCGTGCGGCTGCTGGAGGCTGCGGCCTTGGCCGGCGAACCGCTGGGCGCGGCCTGGCTGGCCCAGGCCTGCGCGCTGTCGGAGCTGGAGGCCGTGCAGGCGCTGGAGCAGGCAGCCCAGGCACACCTGGTGCTGGCGCGCGACGGCGGCGGTTATGCCTGGGCGCATGACCTGGCGCGGCTGGCGCTGGCCTCGGCGCTGACCCCCACGCGCCAACGCCTGCTGCACCACCGGCTGGCGCTGGCAGCCGAGGCCGCCGGTTCTCGGGTCGAGGCGGCGCGCCACTTCGAGGCCTGCGGCGAACTGGCGCGCGCCGTGCCGCACCGCTTGGCGGCGGGTGACGCGGCACTGGCACTGCAGGCGCTGGCCGAAGCCGCGGCGCAGTGGCGCCAGGGCCTGGCGGACACGCCCGCGCCGGCCGACGAGGCGGCGCTGGCGGCGCGCCTGTGCGAGGTCGAGTGGCTGCAAGGCCACCATGAACAAGCCTATGCCCTCTACCAACGGCTGCTGCCCTGGCTGGCAGGCCGCGCCATGGAGCCGGCTCTGCGGACGGACCTGCGAACGGATCTGCAACTGCGCGCCGCGCGCTACCTGGTGTTGAGCAGCAAGCCTGCGCTGTCGATCGCGTTGCTGGACACGATGGCCATGCCCGATGACCTGGCGCTGCGGCTGCGCTGGTGGACCTTGCGCATGCGCTCCAAGACCCAGGCCGGGCGGCTCGACGAGGCCCTGGAAGACGGCCGCCAGGCCATTGCTGCGGCGCCGCCGAACACGCTCGACCGGGCCGAGGTGCTGGTCACGATGTGGCAGGTCGCGCTGGGCCACGGGCGCGTGCGCGACGCTGCGCAATACGCCGATGCCTGCCTGGACATCTTCACCCACCTGGGCGACGCGCTGGGCCGCGCGCGTGGGCTGTTCTACCGCGCCACCTCGAGCATCGAGCTGGGCGAGATCGGCAACGCAGAGGCCGACCTGCAGGCCGCGGCCCAGCTGGCCGGGCAGCATGGCAATGTCTATCTGCAGCGCGCGGCGTCCTACAACCTGGCGGCGATGTACGCCACCGATCTGTCGCGGCCCGCGCCTGCGCTCGCGGTCTTGCGCAGCGCCTGGCCCACCTTGGCCGAAGCACCGCTCGAAGATGCGGCGGTGATGTACCGGGGGCTGGTGCTGGAGTGCCAGTTTCAGCTCGGCGAGTGGGGCCCGATGTGGGCATCCCTGGTGCCGACAGCCGAAGGGGCGCGGGTGCGGGAGGATGTGCAGACCATGCTGAGTGTGGCCAACAGCGTGGCCGAGCCGGCGGCCATGCTGGGCCAGTGGCCGCGCATCGCGCCACTCGTGCAGGCGCTGGAAGCAGGCGGTGCGCTGGCTGACGTGCCGTTGGCGGCAGACATGATCCTGGCCTGCGCCAGTGCAGCGATGGTGCGGGGCGACCTGGCCACCGCAGCCGCGTGGCTTGCGCGCGTGCAGCAATCGGGTGAGGCCGAACATCCCCGGGTGCACTGCCGCGCCGCATGGCTGCGCGCCGAATGGGGCGTGTTGCAAGGACAGGGCCCGCAGGCGCTGCAGGGTCTGCCGCCCGACGATGCGCCGGGCATGAACCCGGAGCTGCGCCTGCGTGCCTTGCTGACACGCTGGCGCACCGGTGGCGTGACGCGCACACAGGCGCTGGACGCAGTGGAGGCCCCGACGGCCCATGCCGGCGTGGCGCTGCTGCTGGCGCGTGAATTGGGCGGTGAGGTGTATGTGCGCCAACGCCAGCGCCTGGCCGACAGCCTGGCCCACTGGCCCGAGGTGTGCAGCAGCTTTCTGGCCACCTGGGCTTGAGCCGCGGCGCGCTGCTTCTGCCCGGCCTGGCCCGGCCTGGCCCGGCCGGCGCTGTGCCGACTTTGAACGGTGAGCCCACAATGCGCGCATGAGTGACGGCGATGTGCACCGCTTCGAGCTGCAGATCCTCGGCCCGGTGCGCCTGCTGCTGGCTGGGCGGCAGCTGCCCCTGAAAACACGCAAGGCGCTTGCGCTGCTGTTGCTGCTGGCGCTGGAGGGGAATCTCAGCCGGACGCGCCTGTGTGCCTGGCTCTGGCCCGGGCAGGACGAAAGTGGCGCGCGGCGCAACCTGCGGCGCGAGCTGGTGCGCCTGCGTGAAGCCGGTGCGGCCGAGGCCCTTCGGGTCGAGGGCGATCGTTTGTGCCCAGGCCCGGGCCTGGCTTGCGACCTGCCGCGTGCCGAGGCCTTGCTGGCCGGCGGCGAGCCCGACGCGGCGCTGGCCTTGTGGCGCGGCGAGGCGCTGGACGGCCTGGCCGCCGATGGCGACGACGACGCCGGTTTTGCCCCCTGGCTGGGCGCGTTGCAACAACGCACCCAGGCCTTGCGCCGCGGCGCCTTGGAGGCCAGCGCCACGGCCGCGGAAACCCGTGGCGACCTGCCAGCTGCGCTGGCGCGCGTGCAATCCCTGCTGCACGACGACGCGCTGCAGGAAGGCCACCACCGCAGTGCGATGCGGCTGCTGGCCGCAGCCGGCCAGCGCGAGGCGGCGCTGCGCCAGTTCGAGACCTGCCGCACCTTGCTGGCGGCCGAACTGGGCTTGCAACCCATGCCGCAGACGCTGGCGCTGGCGTTGTCGCTGCGCCAAGTTGCCGCTGTTGCGCCGCCTGTTGCGCCGCCTGTTGCGCCGCCGCCGGTGGTGGCGTCGGTCGTGGTGGTGCCGGCGGTCGCAGACCGGCTGGTTCAACTGCCGCCGCAACTGCCCTTTGTCGGCCGTGAAGCCGAGGTTGCCCGCTTGCAACGTGCGTGGGAGCGCCGCCAGACGGTGGTGCTGGTGGGCGAGGCGGGGGTCGGCAAAACCCGCCTGGCGACCGACTTTGCCGCCGCCCAAGGCCCCTATGCGCTGCTGCGCTGCCAGGCGGGTGACCACGAGCTGCCCTTTGGCGCTTTTGCCCGTGCGTTGCGGGTGTTGGCCGGCCAAACACCGGACCTGGCTGCGCTGGAGCCCTGGGTGGTGGCCGAGCTGGCCCGGCTGCTGCCCGAACTGGGCCCGGCGCCGCCGCCGCTGCGCAACGGCAACGAACGCCTGCGTTTTGACGAAGCCTGTGTGCGCGCCTGGCAGGCGCTGGCCAGTGAGGCCTTCGATGCCGTGGTGCTGGACGACTGGCAGCTGGCCGACCCCGGCAGCCGCAGCCTGCTGGCGCGGGTGGCGGCCCGGCGGCGCGAGCAGGGCGGGGCAGGTGCCATCGAGCTGCTGGCCTGGCGCGGTGCGGCCGAAGACCCTGAACTGCAGGCCACCGCCGAGGCCCTGGGCGCCGAGACCCTGAGCCTGGGCCCCCTGGCCGAGGCCGCGGTGCACGAACTGGTGCACCAGTTGTCCGGCGCCGCGGCACCGGCGCGTTTTGCGCAACGCCTGCGCAGCGCCACCGGCGGCCACCCGTTTTTCATCACCGAGACCCTGCGCGACCTGGCCGAACGGGCCTTGTTGCGGGGTGATGCCCAGGGCCGCTGGCACACGCCCTTTGACGAACAGACCGAGGATTACCACGAGCTGCCGCTGCCGGCCAGCGTGCGCGATGCGGTGCTGGCGCGGGTGCGCCGCCTGGGTGCACCGACGGCGCGGCTGCTGGAAGCTGCAGCCTTGGCCGGTGAACCGCTGGGTGCGGCCTGGCTGGCCCAGGCCTGTGCGCTGTCGGAGTTGGAGGCGGTGCAGGCGCTGGAGCAGGCGGCCCAGGCGCAGCTGGTGCTGGCGCGCGACGGTGGGGGTTACAGCTGGGCGCATGACCTGGCGCGGCTGGCGCTGGAATCGGCATTGACGCCCACCCGGGCCCGCTTGCTGCACCACCGGCTGGCGCTGGCGGCCGAGGCCGCGGCTGCACCGGTCGAGGCGGCGCGCCATTTCGAGGCCTGCGGCGAGCCGGCACGCGCGGTGCCGCACCGGTTGGCGGCGGGTGATGCGGCACGTGCGCTGCACGCCCTGGCCGAGGCCGCAGCGCAGTGGCACCAGGGCCTGGCCGACACCCCCGGCCCGGCCGACGAGGCGGCCCTGCTGGCACGTTTGTGCGACACCGAATGGCTGCGGGGCCAGCACGACGAGGCTGAAGGGCTGTACCACCGACTGCAAGACCTGTTGCAAAACCTGCCGCGGAACCCGGCGCTGGACCAGGCGCTGGACCCCGAGGCGCGCACCGACGTGCAGCTGCGCGCGGCCCAATACCTGATGACCAGCGGGCAGGCGCAGCAATCGATGGCGCTGCTGGAGGCCATGCCGCCGCCACAGGCGCTGCCGCTGGTCCAGCGCTGGCGCGTCAGGCGCATGGGCTCGCTGCACCTGTGCGGCCGGCTGGACGAAGCCCTGGCCGAGGGTCTGGCCGCGCTGGAGACCACCGCCGCAGGCAGCAGAGAGCGCGGCGACGTGCTGGCCAACCTGGCCACGATCGAACACTCGCGTGGCCAGATGCGGGCCGCGGTGGACCACGCCGATGCCGGCCTGGCGGTGTTCACCCGGCTGGGCGACGCCTATGGCCGCATGCGCGGCCTGCTGCATCGCGGGGCCTTCAGCGTCGAGCTGGGCGACAACGCCACGGGCGAAACCGATCTGCGCGAAGCCGCCACGCTGGCGGCGCGCCATGGCAACGTCTACATGCAGCGCATGGCGCTGTACAACCTGGCCGCCTTGTACGGCAACCAGACCCGGCCTGACGAGGCCCTGGCCGTGGCGCGCGAGGCCGAGCTCACGCTGGCCGGCGCGCCGCGCGACGAGATCGCGCTGATGTTCCACGCCATCTTCGTCGAGGGCCACCATGTGCGCGGCGACTGGGGCCCGATGTGGGCGCATCTGGTGCCGGCGGTCGAGCAGGCGCTGGCCGGCGCGCAGCCGCTGACCATGATGGGCGTGGCCAACTCGGTGCTGGAGCCGGCGGCGGCGCTGGGCCAGTGGCCGCTGGTGCTGCCGCTGGTGCAGGCACTGGACGCCCGTTTGTTCGACGACTTCCCGGTCGCGGCCGAGATCATGCTGGGCTGTGCCCACGCGGCACTGATCATGAACGATCCCGAGGCCGCCGCCGGCTGGCTGGCGCGGGTGTCGGCGGCCAGCCAAAAGGAACATCCCCGTGTGCGCTGCCGCGCCCTGCTGCTGCGGGCCGACCTGGCCCTGGCCCAAGGTGCCGGGCCGCTGCCCGAGCTGCCGGCCGACGACGCGCCGGGCATGAACGACGAGTTGCGGCTGCGCGCGCTCACGCTGCGCTGCCGGGCCGGCGCCGATGCGGCCACCCAGGCCGCGGCGCTGGCGGCGCTGGCCGACCCGGCCGCCCATGCCGGCGCCGCGCTGGTGCTGGCGCGTGTGCTGGGCGGCAGCGCCTATGCGGCGATGCGCCAGCGCCTGGCCGACAGCCTGGCCGCCTGGCCCGAGGTGCGCGGCAGCTTCCTGGCCACCTGGGCCTGAGCGGGGCTGAAGCCGCAACGCGGCGTGCAACGGCTGTGCAACGGCCTGCGCGCAGCATGGGGGCACCCGTTACCCACACCCAGCACCAGGAGGTCTCCCATGTCCATGCCACACCGCGCCGCTGCCGCTGCGTTGATCGCTGCCGCCGCCCTGCCGTCCGCCTTCGCGGCGGAAATCGACTGGGCCATGGGCCCGAGCTTTGGTGGCGCCCTGGGACACCAGGGCATCCTGACCAATGGCACGCTGGTCGAGGCCATCGACCTGGGCGGCACCGGCAGCGCCATCACGGTGGACCCGACGGGCCTGAACCTGACGTTCACGCGGGTGAACTCTCCCTTCTTCGGCATCAGTTTTTCCGACAGCGGCTTCGGCTCTCCCAACAACATCGGCGACGCCGGTTGGAAGGCCGTCATCAACACGGCCGAGTACAGCAGCGGCGACGTCAGTGCGCCCAGCTTTCTGTCCGGGCTGACCGTCGGCCAGGCTTACCAGGTGCAGTTCTTCTCCGGCCGCTCCTACCCCAACCTGGGCGGCCGGCTGCTGAAGTACGGCGACGGCCTGGGCAACTTCTCGCCCGAGGTCTCGATGGGCCAGAACGTCTTCACCAGCATCGTCGGCACCTTTGTGGCCGATGCCGCCACGCAGCACATCGTCTTCGACGAAAACGTCAACTCCCCGTCGCTCAACGCCTACGTGCTGCGGGAAGTCTCACCCGTGCCCGAGCCCGGCACCTGGGCGCTGATGCTGGCGGGTGTGGGCGTGCTGGTGGCGCGCCGGTCCAGCCACCGGTCTGAACAGTGAGAGCCACCATGCGCACCCTGACCCTGTTGGCCATCGCCGCCCTGTCCGCCTTGTCCGCGCTGCCCGCGCGCGCAGCCATCCAGTCCACCTTCGACACCGGCCTGGAGGGCTGGACCGGTCTGGGCGGCAGCGTCAGCCACGCGGCCGGCGGCTACCTGCTGCAGCAGGACACCCAGAACACCTGGATGAGCGTGGTGGCCCCGGCCGCCTTCCATGGGGACCTGTCGGCCTACCTGGGCGGCACGCTGTCGTTTGATGGCCTCAACGCCAATGGCGTGGTGGCCGACCTGGGCTCTGCGCCCTGGTTCGGCCGTGTCACGGTCAGCGGCCCGGGGGGCTCGGCCTGGCGTGCCGTGGCCGGCATCGGCCCGGGCCAGCCACCCGTGAACGGCGGCTGGCAGACCTATGCCACCACGCTGGACACAGTCGGCTGGACGGGCAACCTGGGCTCAGCGCTGGCCAACGTCACGTCGATGACGGTATCGCTGGAGTTCAACGATGACATCGTCGAGCTGGCCGGCTTCGACAACTTCCGCGTCAGCGCCGTGCCCGAGCCGGGCAGCTGGGCGCTGATGCTGGCAGGCGCCGGGGTGCTGGGCAGCCTGCTGCGCCGGCGCGTCACATGAACAGGTGTTCGCCCGCGTTTTCGCCGCCCAGCACCACGTAGTTCACCTTCTTCAGATCGGCCAGGGTGCTGCCGCCGGCGTAGCTGATGCTGCTTTGCAGGTCTTCGCGCATCTCGCGCAAGGTGTCCTGCAACTGGCCCTTGATGGGTTCGAGGATGCGCTTGCCCTCGACGTGTTTGTACTCGCCCTTGTTGAAGTCCGAGGCCGAGCCGTAGTACTCCTTGTAGCGCTTGCCATCGACTTCCACCGTCTGCCCCGGTGATTCTTCGTGGCCGGCAAACAGGCTGCCGATCATCACCATGCTGGCGCCGAAGCGGATGCTCTTGGCGATGTCGCCGTGGTGGCGGATGCCGCCGTCGGCGATGATGGGTTTGCTGGCCACACGCGCACACCACTTCAGCGCGCTGAGCTGCCAGCCGCCGGTGCCAAAGCCGGTCTTCAGCTTGGTGATGCACACCTTGCCCGGGCCCACGCCCACCTTGGTGGCATCGGCACCCCAGTTTTCCAGGTCGATCACGGCCTCGGGCGTGGCCACGTTGCCGGCGATCACAAAGGCCTGCGGCAGCTTGGCCTTGATGTGTTCGATGGTCTTGCGCACGCTCTCGGCGTGGCCGTGCGCGATGTCGATGGTGATGTAGTCGGCGCCCACGCCCTCGGCTGCCAGGCGGTCGATCACGGCAAAGTCAGCCGGCTTCACGCCGGAGCTGATGGACACACACAGCCCGGCGTCGCGCATGCGCCGCGCAAAGGCCACGTTGTCCAGGTCGAAGCGGTGCATCACGTAGAAGTGGCCGCTTTGCGCCAGCATGCGGGCGATGGGCTCGTCCAGCACCGTCTTCATGTTGCTGGGCACCACGGGCAGCGCAAAGCGGCGGCCGCCGAACAGCACCGAGGTGTCACATTCGCTGCGGCTTTCCACGCGGCACTTGCGCGGCAGCAGCAGGATGTTGTCGTAGTCGAAGATTTCCATGGTGCGCTCCAGGCGAAAAAAAACCGGCCGGGCGCAAAGCGCCGGGCCGGTGGCCAATTCTACGCCCGCGCCTGGCGCGGGGTTGATGGCGCGGGCCTCACCAGTCGAGCAGGGCCGTTCGCACCGCGCTGCGGAACATCTCGTAGTGCGCCGCGCGCCAGGCATCTTCATAGGCCTGGGCCTGGCTGCCGGTCCACGACGTCACCGGCACATCGGACATCAGGCTGCCGTAGCCGTAGTAGCGCAGGGCGTAGAAGTCCCCCCCGCTGTTGGGCAGCGCCAGCAGGCCTGCGGAGCTGGAAATGCTGACCATCTGGCCGCAGACCGCAGCGTCGTTGGCCGCCGGCAGGCAGGTGCCGTAACCGCCGCTCTTGCCCCAGGTCTTGACGCGGCCGCCAAAGCGCAGCGCCTCGGAGGCGCTGATGCCCAGCGCGGTCGCCTCCTGGTTGATGATGGCCTGCAGGTTCTCGTTGGCGCCGACCCGGGGGTTGCCCGACTCCAGGAACTCGGTGCGGCCGCGCGAGGAGGTCGGCAGCAGCGTGCCCTTTTGCACGCCGATCCAGATCGCGGCCAGGTCGGCGGCGGTGGTGTCGTTGCGCAGCGTGGAGGGCCGGTACTCCTCGGCCACCAGGTCCCAGTAGGCACAGCCGATGTTGTGGCGCAGCACGGTGTTTTTCAGGCCCGCGGCGGTGGCGGTGCTGTTCAGCGGCGCAAAGCCGCCGTAGCGCAGTACCACACCGCGTGTCGTGCGGTTGTCGGAGTTGTTCATCATCAGGTCCAGGCCGTTCTCGAAGCTCGTGACGACGTCATGGCTGCCGTTTTCGTAGGCCGGGTTCGGACAGGCGTCGTCCGCCTCGCCGTCGGTCGGGTAGTTGTAGTACGTGAAGTTGGAGCTCAGCGACTCGCCTGCGTTGACCCCCTTCATCGCGTGCAGCAGGTGCAGCGCTTTCAGTGCGCTGGCGGTTTCCGCCGGGCGCGAGGCGTTCAGGTTCACGAGGGTTTCGTTGGTGTCGATGCGTTTGACGTAGGCCTCGAAGATGCCGACGGGCCAGCCGTTGGCGTCGAGGAATTCCTCGAAGAACTTGCCCCGCACCGCGCGCGTTGCGGTGTTGGCGTTGTCGATCACGACGGCGTCGTACACCGTGGTGTTGCCCGAGGTGTACGGCACGATGTCCACCGGCCGGCCACCCATCTGGGCCGCGAAGTTGTTGACGTCGGTGAGCGAACCGAAGCCGTAGCCATGCCACCAGGCGCTGCCGTTGCTGCCCGTGTTGTCGACCTGGACGAAGGAATACTTGGCATCGCTCTGGCGCTCGATCTTGACCAGCCGGCCCTGGAACGAGCCCAGGCGTGCCACCACCTGCGACAGCGTGAGGTTGACGTCCCAGTCCCAGCGTTTGTAGTCGTCGCCGGTGTTGGCCACCAGCACCGCGTTCCAGCGCCGGCTGCTGCCGCTGCCGTAGCTGTCCAGGTCGATGACGCGCTGGTTGTTGGCCGTGGCCCAGCTCTGGATCTCGCTCTTGGTGCGGCCCGGCAGCCAGCCCCAGGCGCGTGAGGTGGCACCGGTGTTGGGCACATAGACCGCGGCGAAGCGGATTCTTCCGCTGCCCGCGTCGTAACGCTCGAGTTCGATCAGGCGGCCGCTCGCGCTGTTCAGCAGCGATTCCAGCTGGGCCTGTGTCTTGTCCCAGGTGAAGGTGGCGCCGGGCACGGCGTAGGCGCCGCTGTTGGCGACCAGGCGCACCGTCATCTTCGGCACGCCGGAACTGACCGACGTGACATCGATGTCGACCACGCGCGCCCCCAGTTCGGTGAGTTTGGTCGACAGCTGCGACGGGGTGAGGTTCTGGTACGTCCACCAGCCGGTGGGGACGTTGATCGAGTGGTCGTCGGTGTTGGCGTTGGGGTCCATCGCCGCCTGTGCGGCGGGCAGCGCCGCCAGCAGCAAGGACGTGGACAGGGCACACAAGGTCTTGGTCGGCATGGTCATCTCCGGGTGTTGGAGCCACCAATGTCGTGGGCAGGCGTTGCAAATCCGTTGCGGCGCGGGGCCTCCCTAGAATGGGGGATGTCGATCGCCCCCGTCACCGCAGACCGTCTGCTGCAAGGCCTGAACCCTGAACAACTCGCTGCCGTCACGCTGG
The DNA here is from genome assembly GCA_018780805.1 of Rubrivivax sp. Taxonomy (GTDB): domain Bacteria; phylum Pseudomonadota; class Gammaproteobacteria; order Burkholderiales; family Burkholderiaceae_C; genus Rubrivivax. Next base: position 33,845 of record JADMJD010000184.1, read on the forward strand.
GCGCCGAGCCGGCGCTGATCCTGGCCGGCGCCGGCTCGGGCAAGACCCGCGTGCTCACCACCCGCATTGCCTGGCTGATGCAGACCGGGCAGCTCTCACCTGGCGGCGTGCTGGCCGTGACCTTCACCAACAAGGCCGCGAAGGAGATGCTGACGCGGCTCTCCGCGATGCTGCCGGTGGCCGTGCGCGGCATGTGGATCGGCACCTTCCACGGCCTGTGCAACCGCTTCCTGCGTGCGCACTGGAAGCTGGCGGGCCTGCCGCAGGGCTTCCAGATCCTGGACAGCTCGGACCAGCTCTCCGCCGTCAAGCGCGTGATCAAGGGCCTGGGCCTGGACGAAGAACGTTTTGTGCCCAAGCAGGTGACCTGGTTCATCGCGGGCAGCAAGGAAGAAGGCCACCGCCCCGGCGACGTGGAACAACGCGACGAACACACCCGCACGCTGGTGCGGGTCTACCAGGCGTATGAGGACCAGTGCGCCCGTGAAGGTGTGGTCGACTTCGCCGAGCTGATGCTGCGCAGCTACGAGCTGATGCGCGACAACGACGCCTTGCGTGAACACTATCAGCGCCGTTTCCAGCATCTGCTGGTGGACGAGTTCCAGGACACCAACCGCCTGCAGTACGCCTGGCTGAAGATGTTTGCACCGCCTGGAAGAGGGCAGGGCGTGTTCGCGGTGGGCGACGACGACCAGAGCATCTACGCCTTCCGCGGTGCGCGCGTGGGCAACATGGCCGATTTCGAGCGCGAGTACGCCGTCAAGCGCGTGGTCAAGCTGGAGCAGAACTACCGCAGCAGCGGCCACATCCTGGACGCGGCCAACGACCTGATCAGCCACAACCAGCAGCGCCTGGGCAAGAACCTGCGCACCGATGCCGGCCCCGGCGAGCCGGTGCGTGTGCACGAGGCCACCAGCGACTACGCCGAGGCCCAGTGGTTCCTGGAAGAAACGCAGCAGTTGCGCCGCAGCGGCACCGCGCTGCAGCAGATTGCGCTGCTGTACCGCAGCAACGCGCAGAGCCGCGTGATCGAGAGTGCACTGTTCAACGCCGGCATCCCGTACCGCGTGTATGGCGGCCTGCGCTTCTTCGAGCGCGCCGAGGTCAAACACGCGCTGGCCTACCTGCGGCTGATCGAAAACAACAACGACGACACCAGCTTCCTGCGCGTGGTGAACTTCCCCACGCGCGGCATCGGCGCGCGCACGCTGGAGCAGCTGCAGGACGCCGCGCGCAGCAGTGGCCGCAGCCTGGCGCAGAGCGTGGGCGCGCTCAGCGGGCGCGCCGGCGCGTCCCTGGCGAACTTCGTGCAGATGATAGCCACGCTGCGCGAGACCACCCGTGGCATGACGCTGCGCGAGATCATCCAGCGCATGCTGCAGACCAGCGGCCTGATCGACTTCTACCGCACCGACAAAGAAGGCCAGGACCGCATCGAGAACCTGGAGGAACTGGTCAACGCCGCCGAGGCCTTCGTCACGCAGGAGGGTTTTGGCAAGGACGCCGTGGCGCTGCCCGTGGACGAGCAGGCGCAGACCGCGCCCGATGCGGAGACCGGCGAGATCATGAGCCCGCTGGCCGCCTTCCTCACGCACGCCAGCCTGGAGGCCGGCGACAACCAGGCCCAGGCCGGCAGCGACGCGGTGCAGCTGATGACGGTGCACGCGGCCAAGGGCCTGGAGTTCGACGCCGTGTTCATCACCGGCGTCGAAGAAGGCCTGTTCCCGCATGAAAACTCGCTGTCGGATGCCGACGGCGTGGAAGAAGAACGCCGGCTGATGTACGTGGCCATCACCCGTGCGCGGCAACGGCTTTACCTGAGCTTCAGCCAGACCCGCATGCTGCACGGGCAGACGCGCTACAACGTCAAGAGCCGCTTCTTCGACGAGCTGCCCGAGGGTGCGCTCAAATGGCTGACACCCAAGCAACAGGGCTTCAGCACCGGTTATGCCCGCGAGTACCAGCAGGCCTGGCAGCGCGGCAGCGGGCTGAGCGGCATCGTCGGTGCCGGCCGGGTGGTGGAGCCGCCACCGCCGGCTGCGATGCAGGCCGCGCAGGCGGCGCGCGAAAGCCACGGCCTGAAGGTCGGCAAGTCGGTGTTCCACACCAAGTTCGGCGAGGGTGTGGTGCTGACGCTGGAAGGCACCGGCGCCGACGCACGCGCCCAGGTGAACTTCGGCCGCCACGGGGCCAAGTGGCTGGCCTTGTCGATTGCGAAGCTGACGCCGATCGATTGACCGGCCGGCCTTTGCGTCAGGCCGTTCAGGCCGGCGGCAGCTCGTCGATCGGTGTCTGGCCGAAGCTGTCGTTGAAGCTGAAGATCAGCGACACGTAGAACACGGTCGAGAACATCAGGCCACCCGGCAGGGCCACGATGCCGGCCAGCTCCGGTGCGCCGAACAGGCCCAGCAACAAGGCCGTGACCATGCCGAAGATGACCACCAGGCCCACCCAGGCCAGCGCGTAGACCAGGAAGGCACCCTTGGCGCGCCAGACTGCCAGCGTGCTGGAAAACAGCGCCTGCGCCACGCCCTGGCCACCCCAGTGCACCAGGGCCGGCGCGTGCCAGAACGGCACCGACAGCAGCGTGGCGCCGACGATGCCGGTCACGGTGCCGACGAACACACCACGCGAGGCGGTGAGCACGTCCACGTCCTCCGGCTTGGCCTCGCCCGAGGCCATCAGCACCTGCAGCTGCGCCAGCTGGCCGTCGGAGATCCAGTTGCAGAACACCAGCAGCAAGATCGCGCTGACGCCGTAGGCCACGCACAGGATCAGCAGCGCACGCCGGCGTTCCGGCGGGCCGCTGAAGGGCTCGAAAAACTGGCCCGGGTGCACGGTGCCGCCCTGCAGCGCAGCCAGCGACGCCACCATGAAACCCAGCGACAGCAGCGGCAGCATCATCATCTGCAGCACACCGCCCAGGTAGGGGATGAACATCGACACCAGCGCGGCGAACAGGAAAGCCGCGAACAGGCCGCTGAAAGCCAGCGGCTTGCGGCCGAAGAGCCGGAAGGCCTCGCGCACCCAGAGGGCGCCGCGGGCAGCGGCGGGCGTTTTGAGGCTTAAGGCCATGTGGGGTGCCAAGGCGTGGTGATGCGCTCGCGCAGCACACGCTCAAAGTGGGTGGGGTCGTGGGGCTTGAGCAGCGCCGCTTCACGCGGCAGGTGCAGGTCCCACAGGCGCGAGAGCCAGAAACGCAGCGCCGCGGCCCGCAGCAGCGCCGGCATCAGCCGGTGTTCGGCGGGCGTCAGCGGGCGCACCTCAGCGTAAGCGGCCACCATCGCCGCCGCGCGCAGGTCGTCCAGGCGCCCGGTGGCCAGGTCGCAGCACCAGTCGTTCAGGCACACGGCCAGGTCGAAGGCCAGCGCGTCGGTGCCGGCGAAGAAGAAGTCCAGGAAGCCGGTGAGTTTTTCGTGGCCGGGCAGGCCGTCGAACATCACGTTGTCGCGG
>JADMJD010000163.1 GCA_018780805.1 Rubrivivax sp.
ACCTTGAAGTCCATGTCGCCCAGGTGATCTTCGTCACCCAGGATGTCGGTCAGCACGGCGAAGCGGTTGCCTTCCTTGATCAGGCCCATCGCGATGCCGGCGATGTGCGCCTTCATCGGCACACCCGCGTCCATCAGCGCCAGGCAACCGCCGCAGACCGAAGCCATCGACGACGAACCGTTGGACTCGGTGATCTCCGACACCACACGCAGCGTGTAGGGGAAGTCTTCCTTCTTCGGCAGCGCGGCCATCAGCGCGCGCTTGGCCAGGCGGCCGTGGCCGATCTCGCGCCGCTTGGGGCTGCCGAACCGGCCCGCTTCGCCGGTGGCGAAGGGGGGCATGTTGTAGTGCAGCATGAAGCGGTCTTCGTAGTCGCCCGACAGCGCGTCGATGCGCTGCGCGTCACGCTCGGTGCCCAGCGTGGCGGCCACCAGGGCCTGGGTCTCGCCACGCGTGAACAGCGACGAGCCGTGCGCACGCGGCAGCACGCTGTTGCGGATCTCGATCGGGCGCACGGTGCGCGTGTCGCGGCCGTCGATGCGGGGCTCGCCCGACAGGATCTGGCCACGCACCAGGCGCGCTTCGATCTCGAACAGCAGGGATTCGACGGCGACATGGTCGAAGGCATTGCCCTCGGCCTTCAGCGCGGCCATCACGTTGCTGGTGACCTCGCGGCAGGCCTGGGTGCGGGCCTGTTTGCTGCGGATCTGGTAGGCGGCGCGCAGCGGCTCTTCGGCCAGGGCCGTGACCTTGGCGATGAAGGGCTCGTCCTTGGCCGGGGCCTGCCAGGTCCACTCGGGTTTGCCGGCGTCACGCACCAGCTCGTTGATCGCGGCGATGGCGACCTTGCCCATGTCGTGGCCGTAGACCACGGCGCCGAGCATGATCTCTTCCGACAGCTGGTCGGCTTCCGATTCCACCATCAGCACGGCGGCTTCGGTGCCGGCCACCACCAGGTCGAGCTGGCTGTTGGCCAGTTCGGTCTTGCCCGGGTTCAGCACGTATTCGCCGTTGACGTAACCCACGCGCGCAGCGCCGATGGGGCCGGCAAACGGGATGCCGCTGATCGCCAGCGCGGCGCTGGTGCCGATCATCGCGGCGATGTCGGCCGGCACCTCGGGGTTCAGGCTGACCACGTGCACGATGACCTGGACTTCGTTGTAGAAGCCTTCGGGGAACAGCGGGCGGATCGGGCGGTCGATCAGGCGGCAGGTCAGGATTTCCGCTTCGCTGGGGCGGCCTTCACGCTTGAAGAAGCTGCCCGGGATGCGGCCGGCGGCGTAGCTCTTTTCGGTGTAGTCCACCGTCAGCGGGAAGAAGTCCTGGCCGGCCTTGGCGTCGGTCTTGGCGACCACGGTGGCCAGCACCACGGTGTCTTCGATGTTCACCAGCACGGCGCCGGTGGATTGGCGGGCGATTTCACCCGTTTCCAGCGTGACGGTCTGGTGGCCCCAGGTGAAGGTCTTGGTGATCTTGTTGAACATGCTCATGCGTTGTCTCTCCGTTTGAGATCAAGGGCAGCGCAATGCCATTCCAGCGCGGCCTGGGACCAGGCTTCGTTGGAATGACACAGCAGTGCGGCCCACAATGGATAACCTTGAGGGGGCCGCCCACGGGCGACCCCGACAAGCCTGTTTACTTGCGCAGACCGAGTTTGCCAATCAGCGCCGTGTAGCGCTCGGCGTCCTTGAGCTTCAGGTACGACAGCAGACGCTTGCGCTGGTTCACCATCTTCAGCAGACCGCGGCGGCCGTGGTGGTCCTTGGCGTGGGTCTTGAAGTGCGGCGTCAGCTGGTTGATGCGCGCGGTCAGCAGGGCGACCTGCACTTCGGGGCTGCCGGTGTCGGCGGCGCTGCGGGCGTTGCCCTGGACGATCTGGGCCTTGTCGGCCGTGGTCATGGTCATGACGGTTTTCCTGTGATGTCGGAAAACGCCAAGCCGTGCCCAGGGGTGGACCCTGACGTGGGGCGAGGCGGTTTCCGAGTCTGACTTGCGGACACCAGTGAAACCGACCGGTGCCGTGCGAAATGCCTTCCTTGCGGAAAGACAACCGAAGATTATAGCCCCAAAGCGGCGGTCAGCCGCTGCAGCCCGGCCGACAGGCGCGCTGGGTCCTGCGAGGCAAAACACCAGCGCAGCCATCCCTCGGCCTCCGGGCCGAAGGCCACACCCGGCGCCAGGCCCAGGCCATGGTTTTGCACCAGGTGTTTGGCAAAAGCCAGCGAGTCGTCCTGCCCTTCAACGCGGAAGAAGGCGTACATGCCGCCGTCCGGCACCGCCACCTGCACCCCCGGCAGGGCCAGCAGGCCGCCGTGCAAGACATCGCGGCCATTGCGCAGACGCTGCACCAGGCCGGGCACGAAGTTTTCGGCCATCGCCAGCGCCGCCACCGCCCCACGCTGCGCAAACACCGGCGCGCAGGAGCTGTTGAACTCCAGCAGCTTGCCCACGGCCTCCAACTGCGACGGTGGCAGCACCATCCAGCCCAGGCGCCAACCCGTCATGAGGAAACTCTTGGAGAAGCTGTGCACCACGACCAGGCGGTCTTCGGGCTCGGCGATGTCCAGAAAACTCGGTGCGGCCGGACCTTCGCCGAACCACACGCGTTCATAGACCTCGTCGGCCACGATCCAGGTGCCGGTGCGGCGGCAATGGGCCACCAGCGCCTGCTGTTCGGCCCGGCTCAGTGTCCAGCCGGTGGGGTTGTTGGGCGCGTTGACCAGCAGCACTCGAGTGCGATCAGTCACCGCCGCGAGCAACTCGTCCAGCTCCAGGCGCCAGGCGCCGCCCTGCGGACGCAAGGGCACACGGGTCACCCGTGCACCCAGGATCGCCGGCTGCGCCGTCAGGTTGGGCCAGACCGGCACCACGGCCACCACCTCGTCGCCCGGGTCGGCCAGCAGCTGCATGGCCACCATCAGCGCGCTGACACCCGATGAGGTGACGGCGATGCGCTCCGGGCCGATGGGCCGGTGCAGACCGCTGGCGTAGGCGGCGATGGCCGCGCGCAGCTCGGGCAGGCCCAGGTTGTGCGAGTAGAAGGTCTCGCCGGCCATCAACGAGGCGGCGGCCGCTTCACGCACGGCCAGCGGCGTGACCTCGTCGCTTTCGCCGAACCAGAAGGCCAGCACGTCGGGGCGGCCCAGGCCGGCGTTGGCGACCTCGCGGATGCGCGAGCCCGGCAGGTCGGCGATCACGGGCCTCATTGCGGACGCTCCATGCGGCAGGTGTGGGGTTGCTGCACCTGGACCGTGTCCAGCCGGCGCAGCGTTCGGAAACCGAAACCCGAACCTTCGACCTCGTGCACCACGCCCGGCGTGCCGGCGCGGTCCATCACGCTGACGATCAGCGGCTGCTGCAGCTGGTGGTCGTCGGCCCGCATCACGGCTTCGTGCAGGCCGCCGAGTGTGCGGTTGTCGAAACGTGCGCCTTCCAGGGCGCGCGCCACGGCCACCGCATCGGTGCTGCCGGCGCGCTGGATGGCGGCGGCCAGCATCTCCACCAGCACCTGCATGCGCACGTGCACGTAGTCGTCCTGCGGGTTCGGGAAACGCTTCTTGAAGCTGGCGTAAAAAGCGTCCGAAGCGGCGCCACCGGCGTTCGGGTGCCATTCGGCCACCGCGTGCACCGCGCCCACCCCCGCTTCGCCGATGGCCGCAGGCGCGCCCAGCGCGTTGCCGTAGAAGGTGTACAGGCGCACGTTGGCACCGACGTCGCGCAACGCGCGCACCAGCAGGGTCAGGTCGTTGCCCCAGTTGCCGGTCAGCACCGCCTGTGCACCGCTGGCCTTGATCTTGGTGGCATAGGGCAGGAAATCCTTCACCCGGCCGATGGGGTGGAGGTCTTCACCGACGATCTGCACGTCGGGCCGCGCGGCCGCCAGCATCACCCTGCCCTGTTTGAGCACCTGCTGGCCGAAGCTGTAGTCCTGGCCGATCAGGTAGAGCTTGTCCAGCGCGCGGTCGGCACGCATCACGTCCACCAGCGCCGCCAGCCGCATGTCGGCATGGGCGTCGAAACGGAAGTGCCAGAAGCTGCACTGCGCGTTGGTCAGCGACGGTTCCACCGCCGAGTAGTTCAGGAACAGCGCCCGGCGTGAAGGTTCGCGCTGGTTCTGCTTGTCGAGCGCATCGATCAGCGCCGCCGCGACGGCCGAGCTGTTGCCCTGCAGCACGAAGCCGATCTGGCGGTCCAGCGCCGCGCGCAGCAGCGTCAGCGCCTCTTCGGCCTGGCCCTTGCTGTCGTAACGCACCAGCTCCAGCGGGCGCGCGCCGCCGGGCAGCGGGATGCCGCCGCGCTGGTTGACCCGCTCCACGGCCCACAGCAGGTTGCGGTGCACCGACTCGCCGGCGTTGGCAAAGGGGCCGGACAAGCCTTCGATGAAGGCCAGGCGGATGGGCTCGCGAGCGGCCGGCGTTTGCGCGTGGGCCGCCAGCACCAGCGCACTCAGCAGGACGGCAGCCACCGGCCGCCAGAAAGTCGACAAGGTCATGGTGATGAACGAAACAGGTTCAAGGAATCGTGACGGCCTCGAGCGGCCAGCGGGGAAACACATCAAAGGCGCCATCGGTCTGCGGCTGCAGCACACCGTGTTGCCAGCGCAGTGCCGCAGCCAGCGCGATCATCGCGCCGTTGTCGGTGCACAGCGCCGGGGGTGGGTAGTGCACACGGGCACCACGGCGCGCGGCCTGCTGGTCCAGCGTCTCGCGCAACAGGCTGTTGGCACCGACACCGCCGGCCACGACCAGGCGCTTCAAGCCCGTCTCCTTCAGCGCCCGCAGCGACTTCGCGACCAGCACGTCGACGATGGCCTGCTGCGTGGCCGCGGCCAGATCGGCCCGCGACTGATCGCAGACGTTGGGGCCGAGTTTGTTCACGCGTGTCATCACCGCGGTCTTCAGGCCGGCGAAGGAAAAGTCCAGCTTGCCGCTGCGCAGCAGCGGGCGCGGCAGCTCGAAGGCCTTGGCATCGCCGAAGGCCGCGAGCCGCGCCAGCGCCGGCCCGCCCGGGTAACCCAGGCCCAGCAACTTGGCGCTCTTGTCGAAGGCTTCGCCCGCCGCGTCGTCTACCGTTTCACCCAGCAATTCGTAGCGGCCGACCGCGTCGACCCGCATCAGCTGCGTGTGGCCGCCGGAGACGAGCAGCGCGACGAATGGGAACGCGGGCGCGTCGGGCGCCAGGAAGGGCGACAGCAGATGGCCTTCCAGGTGGTGCACGCCATAGGTCGGCCGCTGCAAGGCCGCGCCCAGTGCCACGGCCACACCGGCACCGACCAGCAGCGCGCCCGCCAGGCCGGGGCCGCGGGTGTAGGCGATCAGGTCCAGGTCGGCCAGCGTGCAGCCGGATTCCGACAGCACCTGGCGCGTGAGCGGCAGCACCCGGCGGATGTGGTCGCGCGAGGCCAGCTCGGGCACCACGCCGCCATAGGCCTCGTGCAT